>JAISZO010000064.1 GCA_031269105.1 Planctomycetaceae bacterium
TTTACCTCCTTGTTCGTTGTTACAAGACGTAATTATGACCTTTTTACAATTTTATGTCATCAGCAACATTAAAAATTCAACATTATTTAAAAACACCTAATACGGTAGATTCAGAAAAATTTGTACTCCTGTCTTAGAGTTCTCAAATTACGGGAAAATGTACTACACAGAACGCGTAGTTTACTAAATTAGGAACAATTCAGCAATAAAATCTTAAAGAGGACAAACCAATACTTTCCTACTGGAAGACAACTACTGCGTAACATGAGTTATTAACAATTTTAGAGTCAAAACTGTCGTTAAACGTCGTTAAGACCAAATCACAAAAAAGGATAAATTGGTAACTGGCAACCGTTTTCATCAATATCTGCGAAACAATCACAGACGTTTCGCCAGTATTCAATTTTTTTGCGTCAGTTTCTGATAAAATTTTTCGTATTCTTTTTTTTCTTCAGGATTAGAAAAGCGGAGGTAGTGAAATTTCGGATAACGTTTTTTCAAAATACTCATACCGCGACACGGATCGGTATCGCATAGAATAAATGTCGGCACGTCAACGCTTGCACGACGTCCGAGCCGCGCCAGCGTACCAATATTGTGACCGTCCACGCGGAACACTCTCGCTCCAAACGCTTTCAGCCGTTTGTCAAACGGTTCCAGATTCATCACGGAAGTCATTTTGCCGTCGCACTGATAACCGTTCACGTCAACATAAATCAGCATGTTGCCAAGTCGATGATAACTCATCGTCTGCACCGCCTCCCAAAACTCGCCGGATTGACATTCGCCGTCGGACATAAGCATCACAACGCGACCGGATTCTCCGCGAACTTTTCGGGCAAACGCGATTCCTGCCGCTTGACTAATTCCCTGTCCCAGCGATCCGGTCATAACTTCCATACCGGGCGAATGTTCCGCGCCGATCATTTCTACCGTGCTGCCGTCGCGGTTGTAGTCGAGCATTCCTTGTTCGTTCATTCGTCCCGCTTCAATTAATGCCGCGTAAAGAACAAGAGCGTATTGCGCCGGTGAAAGAATAAAATTATCGCAATTCGGGTCGCCGCCGCCGTTGTAATCCGCGCCGGTTGCCGCCGGTTGTCCCGCTTTTGGCGTTCCCTGAAATTTGCCGGGAATAAGCGGTTTGCTGAGCGGACTTAATTTCAAAACTCTTCCGTAAAGCGTTGCAAAAATTTCCGCCGCCGAACACGCCTGACTGAGATATCCGCCGTTTTGCGCTATCGTATGCGCCAAGACGCGCCGCCGGATTCCGTTTGCCGCTTTTTTTATTTGATCTTGCCAGTTGGAAGTCATAAGATTGTTATACTTTCCATTGTAAAAACGAACATGTCAAAATGTCAATTGTATCACAAAATTCATTAAAAAATAGCAAAAGGAAACTCATTCATCAAAATACTCAAAAATCTCTGGGGCATTAAGTTGATAAACAATCCGCAATGCGTGCGGAAGATGTTGCGTTTTGTTGCGGTCTGCCCAAACAAGCGCCGTAAACGATTCACCGCTTTGAGATAAACTTCAGAATTCGGTTTGCCGTGAACAATCTCTTGCGACCAATAATTCAAACAAACTCGACTCCTTTTCTTCTTCAATCAATTTGAGAAAAAGTGAACAAACATTCTGTAAGACACGAACTCTGAAAAATAATAAAATTTGAACTTTCAGAAAGAAAATATGTTATTTAAAAGGTACTCTTTTTCATCTTCGTCAGATGCGGCTTGCCTTGCAAAATGTCATAAAAACTGAGAAGATCTCTCTGATTCGTCACAATTTATTTTTAAAATGAATTTTATTTATAATAAAAATAAGAAAATTTTTCATTTTTCGGTAAAATCATTTTTTTCTGCAAATTTTCAATCTTCTTTCTTTTTTATGTTCTATAGTTTCTATAGTCGAAAACCAAAATGCGTTAATTGTGTGTGGCAATAACATAACCGAAATGTTGTTAAGATAGTAGATTTGGGAGTAAAAAAAAGTCATGTCAACAAATACTGTTACTAGGAATAGTGCAACGTCAGAAGTCTTTTGGGAGAATATGCCGGAAGAAGAAACCCCTTTTGTTGATCGTCGTCAAAGCCGTAACGGTAATCCGCCGGGAGTTGAGCGGCGTCAGTTTATAAACAGTTATGAAGAACTTTTGCCAGAATCCCGCGAATTAGCAACTGCGATTGATCAGTACAAATTAATGCATCGGCGAAGATTTATTACTTATGACGAGATGTTGGCTGTCATCAAAGCGCTTGGTTATCACAAATAATTATCAAACAATAAGTTTGTAAGTTACTAAGTTTGTAAGTTACGGAGAGATTCCGCATAAATTTTGTTGTTGGTGTTTGGGTTGAAAGTTGTTTGAGGACCGTGTATCGGTAATGATTTCCGTTACACGGTTCTTTTTATTGTTAAAACGTCAAAATAGCGAAAAAATGCGTAATTTAACGATTGCAGTAATCCGATAACCATTGATAAAGTCTTTATCTATTTGGTTAAAACTTTTCTTGGTGTGGATATTTTTATGAAATTTTATGTACAAAAACAAATCGTCGCGATTATTTTTATCGTTTTTATTTTACTATCAATAAATTTTTCTCGATTGAATGCGGAAGTTTTTACCGACGAATTTTCTCATTTTTTTGACTGTTTTCAGAATTATCAAAAAAATAATGCTGAAAATTCTGAGTTTTTTTCAAACGAAATTCATTCTTCTTACCAAGACGAGACGATTTATTTAGGACAGAATCGTAATAAATCAAAAATTGGATTAGGAACATGGGGAGATTTATATGGTTATAGCGGAACAATTCGCCCTAAAAATTCCGTATTCCAAAAATCTCAAATATCCGATGTTGGAATCTTATTAGGGATAGATTTTCCAATGAAATCGGGAGATTATTTTTCTAAATGTTTCTATTACAATTACAGCACGCCAATGCAAACTATTTATTCTTCGTATAACTCTTATTTCGACAGCACAAAAGAGAAAGCGACGAATCATTTTTTTGGTTTGCGATACAGCCGTTATGAAGAAGGGCTTTTTGCGTTATTTGGACTGAATGGAGGATTTGATAATTATAAATTCAATACAAAAAATTTCGGGCGATTTGAAGGCGGCGGGTGGCAAATGGGGGCGTATAGCGAATTTGAGTTGGATATACTTCCAAGTGAAACATGGATATTGAAACCTCGTTTGGCATTTGATTACCGATGGCTGCATCAAGGAAATATTGACAATAATCAAACGACATTATTCGATAGCGAAACTCATAATGCGTTTTATTCTGATTTTGGCACAAGAATCATTCACAAACTTTATCCGGTTTTGGATTGGCAAACCCGATTTTCGTGGTTGCATGATTTTCTCAATTCCGATCCGATTTATGTTCAGCGATTTAGTGGAATTTCCGGTTTAACAACGCCAACATTACTTTTTTTTGACGGAAGTTCCGGTCGTGATTGGTTTTGGTTTGGTACTGGATTCAAGTTTCATTACAGAGGTTTTGTTAGCGCCTTTCTCGATTACGACCTTTGGTGTAACAAATATACGACTACGCATACAGGTTCATTTTCTGTGATTTTTTCATGGTAAAACGAGTTATGTTCATCCTACTTGAGTTTTCGGTTTTTGAACACGGAACGCACAGAATACACAGAAAAAACACACTAAAGATTCCGTATTATTTCGTAATTTCTGTGTTCAAAACAATAAAAACAAAAACTGAATTTTAAAGTTACAGCGGGTGCGGTAATTCAATTAGTTTGTATAAACGTATTGAATCGTAAGTTTGAGTTGATTCTCAATTTCCTGATTGATTTCATAAGAAAGGTATCAAGCGTATCGCAAAAAGTTAGGTAAAATAAAGTTCATTTTCTTACCTCCCTATTCGCTCAATCTGAATATTGTCGAACGAATTTGGAGATTTTTTAAAAAGAAAATTCTGTACAATAAATATTATAAAAAGTTCAAAGAATTTTCGAATGCCTCTTTAGACTTCTTTAAAACATAAAGAAATACAAGGAAGAATTACGGACCCTACTCAACGAAAAATTCCAGAGATAGTTTTTTGCAATGACTCTGAATTCATTCAAGAAAATCGGGAATCTGTTTGACGCCTTCGGCGACGTCGGTTAATTCAAGATGCGTATAAACGTTCATCGTCAACCTGATGCAGGAATGCCGCATCGAAGATTGCGCGACTTTCGGCGACACGCCGCGTTTGGCGAGAATTGTCGCGTGCGTATGGCGTAACGCATGAACGTCAACGACGCGGTCAAGCACGTCGCGTTTTTCAATTCCGGCGAATTTTAGGTCGCGGTTTAAGATTTTACATAAAGCGTCGGGAACATGAAAGAGTTTTTCTTTGGGCGATACTTTCCCTTGAGCGGTTTTGAGATTTAACCCGCGGGATAAGTTTTGGATGCAGCTGCAAGATCGCTCCGCGTCGCGATTTTGCGTGTTTCGCTTTAAGAACAAGATGCGGAATCTCATGGTCGAGAAACGCTTGTCCGATACAAATCGAAGCGAGTTCGCTTTTTCGCAAGCCGGTATAAATCATGGTCGCATAGATCATTTTACGTTCCAAGCCGAGACGCGTTGCGTTTGCTTTGATTGATTCGCGAACGTTGGAATGACGCGTTCCCTGTTTTTTTCCGGTGCGAACGACGGTGATTTCATGCAACGGTCTTGTTTCCGCCGCGTGAAACAACCTGACAATTTC
>JAISZO010000087.1 GCA_031269105.1 Planctomycetaceae bacterium
TTTGTTGCGATGTGGTTACTTTATCGTTTACCGGAAATAAAAACGCTCGCAAAAAAAGATTGGCGGCAACAAATAAAACAACTTGTCGCGATATTTGCGATGAGCATTCTCATCATCAACATGGGCTATCTTTTTGAAGGAACAGGAAAACGTCTTGGTTCATACCGTTTTCAAACAACATTATTCACCGGATACAAAACGCTTGCCGATATTCCCTCCGGCGGCGGAAACCGTCTTCGTGTTTGCCGTCGAGAACACCGTTTCGTTTCAGGATGCGGTTGATTGTTGCTCTCGATGGAACCTTGGGACATTTGCGTTTTTTCATTTCATATTGAATTGCATCGGCGCCAAATTCACCAAGCGGACTTTGTTCTTTGAGTTCTTTCCGCAACGTGAGAACGCATTGCTCGACGTAAGTTTCAACACGATTGTTTGCCGTTTTAACGTTGATAGGTTTGTTCGACCAATCAACGCGGTCCAAACGTTTTCCTTTCGAGCGATTCAACCAATATTCGACTGTCGCTTTCGTCACGCCAAAATTTTTTGCCGTTTGGCGAATCGACATTCCATGACGCACTTTGGTGACAATTTCACGACGCTGTTTCGACGTGAGTTGGCGATGAATTTTGTTTCATATAAATATTAAACCTTTAATAAAAACAAAAATTAAAACTGGTATTATACATAAACTGTCCTATTTTTTGCTGAGACTTGGCTGTTACCCGTTAGAATTAACAAAAATTCCACACAAAGACATGCCGTCCGCGAATGATCCGCAGCCCGGCTGGTATGCATTGAGCGTCAATCATCTTTACGACCGCGAAAAACAGTATCGTTACTTTCTTAACTTTGAACCGGCTGACAAGATCGGTTATTCGATTTACATTTATCACATCATGCCGGAAGACGCAAACCGCGTCCGCCGCGAAACGGGCTTGCCGGAAATTGAAGTAACGCCGTCGGAACAAAATCAAACAAACGGAACAGCGCCGTGAACGACGACAAGCATTGAAAATGATTGAAAACATACGTCAATGCTTTTGAAAGTTCAAGGTTCGTCAATGACGCGAAACAGGATTGTTCCTGTCTGAACCATGATTTTTGTGATGGAGACAATTTTACTCTTAACTCTTTCCTTTTTTCGGCTGGCAAATCAGTTGATAGATTCGATCAAATTCGTCGTGAGACGCAAAAGAAATGACAATTTTGCCGCGTCCTTTGTTGTTATGCGTCAATTGGACTTTCGAGCCGAGCATGTTGCGAAAATCTTGTTCGAGCGACGCCGTTTGATCGTCTTGCTTCGCCGATTTGCGCGACGTTTTCGCTTTGGTTTCTTTATTCCAGTTTTCTTCGTGAATCACGCCGTCTAACACGTCGCGGACATATTGTTCCGTTTGACGAACGCTCCAATTTCCGTCGCGCGCCTGAATCGCAACGTCAATTTGTTCCCACACTTCTTTCAACGATAAAATCGCTTTCGCGTGTCCTTGCGTGATTTCATCGTTTAACACCATTTCCCGCACTTCTTCCGGCAAATCCAAAAGTCGTAAAAAGTTCGTTACCGTCGAGCGTTCCAACTCTAAACGTTTTGCCAGTTCTTCATGTTTACCGCCGTAAGTCTCGAGATAATGCTGAAACGCCATCGCTTTTTCAATCGCGTTCAAGTCGCGGCGCTGCAAATTTTCGGTCAACGCCAATTCCGCCATTTGCCGGTCGTCCACCTCTAAAATATGCACCGGCGCTTCCTGCCAACCCGCCAATAACGCCGCCCGCAAACGCCGTTCTCCCGCAATCAACTGATAACGGTCTTTCATTTTGCGGACAACAAGCGGTTGCAAAAGCCCGTGCGTTTGAATGCTGTCGGCAAGCGATTGAATTTCTTTCGGATTAAAATCCAATCGCGGTTGATACGGATTTTTGTCAATTAAAAGAATATCGACGGCGCTTTGCGGAAGCGGCGTATCGATTCCGAGTTCTGGCGCGTTGGCTGTCGCGTTACGTTTTTCGTTACGCGGTTGCGAGAGCGAGGGATGAGCGAATATGGAATGTTTTTCATCAACGCGGGAAAAATTGTCTTGCGACTCGTTTTCGCCGTAATCCAGCGTCGCCGTTCCGGGAAAAGACGTTTCTTCGTAAGAATGAGACGCTTCCTGACGCGGCGTATCGACAATCGTTTCCATCGCCACTTTTCCTAACAACGCTTCTAAACCGCGTCCCAATCGTTTTTCTTTAGACACGTTCAAGTACCTCCATACACAATTCTATATAAGCCCGTGCGCCGCGGCTTCGCGGCGCGTAATCCAAAACCGACAATCCGTGACTCGGCGATTCGCTCACGGCAACGTCGCGCGGAATCACCGAGTCAAAAACCACTTCGCCGAAAAAATCCCGCACTTCATTTTCGACTTCGCTTGCCAATTCAAGCAGATGATCGTACATGGTCAGCACGATTCCGCCAAATTCCAATTTTCCTTTTCGCCGCTTCATCACTTCGCCGATCACTTCGATCATTTGCACCAATCCTTCCATCGCAAAATATTCGCATTGAATCGGCATAAACACTTCAGAAGAACATTCCAGCGCGAGTTTGGTCAGTTGTCCCATCGACGGCGGACAATCAATCAGTACGAAGTCGTAACCGCAAATTTCCTGCGTCAGTTGAGAGCGTATCCGGTCGAGAATCGCTTGTTCGCCGTGCGCAAGAATTTCAATATCGCCGAAATTCCGCGTTCCGGCGAGTAAATCAAGTCCCGCTACGGCGGTTGCGTCCACCGACGACGGAATAGAACGTCCTGAAACCAACGGATGTTCAATGATCGGAGTAAATCCAACGCCGCTTGTCGCATTGCATTGAGGATCGAGATCAATCAACAACGTTCGCGCTCCCGATTTCGCGAAACCGGCAGCCAATGAAATTGCCGTTGTCGTTTTTCCAACGCCTCCTTTCTGGTTGGCAACACAAAAGACCCGCGTCATTTTTCCATTTTACTCATCTTCCTGATTTTACATAACTCCCAACGCAACACGAGGAGCGGGTATTTTACCATAAAATCAGGAACAAGGGAAAGAGCAATTTTTTATAGAACGTTTCTTTAACGAAAGATTTTTCAACATATTTTCGACAGAATTGCTCGCGTTCAAATTTTCTTTTCCTAATGATTTGCGGGCGACTTCGCTCTTGACTATTCGCCGCATGCACAACAAGACAGAAAATCAACCCCAAGACGTCAACGAGAAAATAGCGTTGATAATCTGGCGAAAGTCTGTCGTTCCGTGACGACCGCCCGTAGGAAGAACGATAAGCGGATGAAAGAGTTCGCATTGAGCGTCGGTCAAGTCGGTCGGATAATTTTGGGGACGTGAAACGGACATGAGAGAAAAAGTGAAGTTAATGAGTTTGATAATAAGCAAGAGAACAAATCATTCACTAGAAGAATAACTCTTTTACCGATTTAATGCAAGCGCTGTTATCCAAAATTACCAAGTTACCGCTCTCCCTGTAAAATGGCATGAATTAAAAATTGTTTGTCGCCGCGGCGATAAGCGACCACCGACAACGTATGACATTTTTGTTGACGCGACAGTCAATGCAAACCGCTTTCAAGCATGTTACGCATGATTGATTCGCTTCCAAACCATTCCGTATAATCCATGCAATCTGCATTTATTTTTTCGTTTTTTGTGAAATCGATAAAAAAGAATATTTTCTTTTATTCAAATATCTGTTGTGATGCGATAACGATACATCTTCAGACGATCTTATTGACTTATTTTTAAGTCCAGAAAAATCGTTTTATGAATTTTTTGGCGGAAGGAAAGAAAAATGAGTAGTATAACGTCAGGATTAACAAGTAGTTTTTATTCGGCGGCAAACAATACTCAATCGATTGCCAAACCTATTCAAAGTTCGCAATCCGTATCAAAACCTTCGACGGCAATGTCGGATGTTTACATTCCCGGCACGGAAGGGGAAAGTTTACGAGAGTTTTACCATATACAGACTGTCGGAATCCGGCGGGCGCTGGGAAATGAATAAAAACGGCGCTTCCACTTTCGAACCGGCTTATACCGCTATTATGTTGATTCCAACGCCCGGCGGTTTTAATTCAAACGTTTCTTCAAATATTCTTCAGTATCTACAATCCCAATTTCCGTCCGTTATAACCGCCGACAATATCGACGAAAACCGACCCGGCGCCGTTTTCGAAGACGAACAATGGATACTTGTTGAAGATTTTGTTAAAAACAAAGCCAAAAAGTAACCGTTCACGGGGTAGCTTAAATACATGCTTTTTACCTAACGCAAAACACGCAATTTTCCTGCTTTGACGTGATTTGCGGCGGGTATTTTATGCACGATATTGTGATGGACTACATATAGTAGGTAAATTTCAAACGAGACACTATTTTCAAAACCCCGTGAACGG
>JAISZO010000180.1 GCA_031269105.1 Planctomycetaceae bacterium
ACATATTCGATAAGATCATCGAGTTGTTCTTCGGTCAGCGATTCAATATCGCCTTCGACATCGCCGTGTTTTCCTTTTTTGAACAGGTCTTTCATATTGGTGTAACGCCCATCGTGTAAATAGGGAGCTGTTCGCCATGTTTCAACAAGCGTTGGCGTGTCAAAACTGCCTTTCCGGTCATAATAACATTTCGTATTGACGTCGTGTAATTTTTGATCAGTGAACAGCGGAGCCGGATGGCAGGTCGCACAACCAATTTTCGAGTCTTCAAAAATCTTTTTCCCGCGTTCAGCACGTTCACTCAGTTTGCCGTCCACAAGATAAGGACTCGTAACCGGTCGCATTGCGTGAACATAAGCGTCAACGTCTTGACATTTTGTTTCGTCCGGCATGGAAAAAAGAATAAACTGAAATCCGGTTCGCGTACAATGAGCGGATGTTGCACGAACTCCTTCCCACATTGCCGGCGGACATTTTTCACACCAGAGCAAACTTTTAGCGTTTTTAGGATTTCCAAGTCCATCGTTCAAAAGATCCCAGTTATAAGCGTCCATCCGACCATCAGGATGGCAACTCGCACAACTTTGCCAATACTGAAAACAAAGCGTTGCGTCATTCCAATGAATTTCACCAAGACGTTCTTTACTCGGATTCGGTTTATCGCCAAGAGCAATTTCCGTACCTTTAAGATTGCCGGATGCAGTTAGATCAACCTTTTGCAGTGTATCGCTGTAATACATTCCAACATAAACATTATTTCCAACCGCAACAACAGGTCGTGCGCCTTTACCGTCAAGCCGAACACGTTTTTTCATTCCGACAAGCGAATTATAAACCGTCCAAAACCAACCGATTCCCCAAATCAAAAACGTCGTTCCCGCTATCGCAAGCGGAACGCCGAACGTTTTGTAAGGATTGATTTCATATTGAACAAACGCGATTCCGGCAATGGTTGGAAATAAGACGAAAAGCAATCCGAAAATCCGGAATTCCCAAAGTCCTAATTCTCGATGCGATTCTTCGGTTGAAGTTGAAATTAAAAAAATCGGCGACGAGGAATCGTAAGCAATTTCCGTCGCGACGCAATCGTCGCGTTCGCGCGATTGACCAACGACGTAAAGCGGCTGATGCAGCAAAATTGCTTGTTCGGTAAAAGAACGTTTGCCGGTAGAATTTGCGACGGCTTTTACCGGTCCTTTCCCGTAATAAAGCGGATGACGTCGAGAGCAAGTCGTGCGAAAGACGTTTTGCGAATGAATTTCCGCGCGTTGCGGATTGACGCGGACGACGCCGAGTTCGTCCCGCAAATAGAACGGAATAGATTCGCCGCCGGACGCGACGTTTGACCAGCCGCTTTCTGTTCGCGTCCGCGTTTTACTAACGCCGTCTTTATCGGTATAAGTTTCGGTAACGGTTCGCGACCAATATTCGTCAACGCTCCACGAATACCAGACGCAACGTTTTTCCGAAAAATAACAAACGAGCGGCGATTCCGATTCCGCCGTACCTTTCAGTTCAACCAAACCGATAAACACGCCGATAGTTTTCGAGGTCGGCAAATCCTCCAACAACCGCTGCCGTTTCAACGACGAAATGGAACCCCATAACAAAAGACTAAGCAAAATTATAACGGCAAACAAAATCAAGAATATCATTTTTTGCTCCGTAATCCATTTGCCCAAACTGCGTTTTTACAATACTCAAATCGTGAACAAAAGTTTATTTACCGGAAAGACGCGAAATTTTGCACGAAGATTTTTCATACCGTATCGTTCCAATAAATTGAGATTTTAGAAAGAACGCCCCGAAACGTAAGCGATAGGAAACCCGCGATTACGTTTCGGTTTTGTTCTTGCAAATGTCGGTTTTCAGAAAAAGAAAATACTGCCGGAACGTTGAGACGGCGCGGACGGTTTGGGAAAATTAACGCCCGCTTCTTTTAACAATTGAACGTAATCGATTGTAATATCCATCACTTCATTGAGATAATAATCCCGTTTGATTTTCGAATTGTTGTTGATCACGTCCTCGAATTGTTTCTTTTCTTCTTTGTCGGTATTAAACCGATCGCGTTCCGCGTTGAACGCTTCTTCGTTCAACGATATTTCTTTGCGATCTTTAATTTCGCTATAAATTTTGAAGTTCTTTTCTCTACGCTGAAATTCTTCATTTGCCGCCGCTCGTTCCGCCGACAATTTTTTCAGGGCGTTGACAATTTGCGGCGTCGCATAACCAAAATCAGGATATTTGCTCGGCGGTACTTCGTCGTAACTGAGCGGATAATCAAGATCAGATTCCGAAATATCTTTCATATAATCCGTCAACGACGGCAAAATAACGTCGGAAGGAACGCCTTTAATTTGCGGCGACGTTCCTGCCGGAAGATAATATTGCTGAATCGTTAGTTTCAACGTTCCGTATTCCGGCGGATTGGTTAAAGCGCCGAACAAACGCGACTCGGAAAGCGGCTGCACCGTTTGGACGCTTCCTTTTCCGTGCGTCCGCGAATCGCCAACGATGATACCGCGTTTGTAATCCCGAATTGCGCCGGCGAAAATTTCACTTGCGCTTGCGCTGAATTTGCTCGTGATCACCACAAGCGGTCCTGTCCATGTCACGCTGGGATCAGGATCGAATTGCGCGCGAACTCTTCCGTCGCCGATTTGTTTGAGTTGCACGACAGGTCCCGATTCAATAAACAAACCGGTCAGCATAATGGCTTCCTGCAACGAACCTCCGCCGTTTTTGCTTAAATTCAAAACGGCTGCGTCCACTTTTTTCTCGTTGAATTTTTCGAGAATTGCGCGAACGTCGGCTGTCGTGCTTTTAGGATTACGGTCGCCGCGCTCCGCCGCTTCCATATCGAAATAAAAACTCGGCAAATCAATCACGCCGACAAGATAAGGCGTTCCGTCCTCTTTTTGACCGACTTCAAACGTTTCCGCCTGAGCTTCGCTGTCTTTGAGTTCGACTTTTGCTCGCACAATATCAATGATCTTTTTTTCGGAACCGTCGTCGGGAATGACTTCTAAACGAACCGTCGTGCCGCCTTTGCCGCGAATTTTATCGACAACGTCGTTGAGCCGCCAATCGACAACGTCTTCAATCTCTCCTTCTTTTCCTTGTCCAACGCCGATAATTTTATCGCCGCTCTTCAAACGTCCGTCTTTTTCGGCAGGTCCGCCTTGAATAATACTTTTCACAAGAGTCATGCCGTCTTCGCCTTGAAGTAACGCTCCGATTCCTTCAAGATTCAAACCGATTGTTTTCCGAAAATTATCGAAAGATTTTTGAGACATGTAACTGCTGTGCGGATCATACGCGCCGGCAACGGACGACAAATAAATTTCCAACACTTCGTCGCCGGTGGTTTGATGAATTCGCTTTTTCGTGCTTTCATAGCGGCGTTCCAAACGCTGAATCGGGTCTTCTTTCGCTTTTTTTAATGCGGACTGCGTTTCATCTTCCTTGTTTTTTCCGTTCAACAGATCGCGGTTTTCCGCTCTCAACACAAGAATATCAAACTTGACTTTTTTACGGCAACGGTCAAACGCTTCTTCTTTCGACTTGGGATAAGTCAACGCTTCTTTATCGAGGATAAAACTTTCATTTGCCGTAAAATCTTGTTGCGATTTTAGAAATTCTTCCGCCATCGCCGTTCTTTCGTCAAATCGCTCAAGATAACGATTGAAAACGTCGAACGCAAAACGAAGATTGCCGCTTTTAAGCTGCTCGCCGAGTTGAGATTCGTTTTGCATAAATTCATCGACGTCCGACTGATAAAAGTAGTATTTCATCGGGTCAAGCGCTTTGAGGTAAAGAGAAAACGCCCGCTTAGAAAATTCGCCGTCCAACGGATGTTTAGAAATGTGCCGTCTCGGTAAGTCAATAGAAATGAGCCGCGCAATTAGACTATCCGTTTGAGTGGGGGCGAGTTTGCCGCCGGTTACCGTTACGGCAGTTCCATCTTGCGGAATCGTCGCAGCATTGCACGCAATTTGCGAAACAGCCGACGAAACCGCTAAAAACGCTATGGTTAATAAACTCCAGTAAATTTTTAATTCTTTATGGAAAATACGTCTCGTAATCATCATATTGATGCGCCTTGTTTTTTACTTTTAATCTGTCCGGTCAAAATTCTCATTGCACAATATTTGAAAAACCCGCTCTTTGCACAGCTTCGCTTGTCCAAAGAAATACGCTTTCTATTATCGGCATTTTTTCCTTCTTGAAAATACATAACAACGCTTTTCAGTAAAATAATAAATTTTTTAAGCGTCTATCAATCCTTTGTGAAATTCAAAATGTAAATAGTTTATATAAATACTATAGTTTTCTAGCGAAAAATAGGTAGTTTTTTAAAAATAATAAAGATGGGATTATTCGATAAATATAAAGATAATATATTTAGGCAATTTAGCGAAAACGAAAAGCTTACGAGCCGCGAATGCACGAAATATTCGCGAACAAAAATTTATCGCAAATTTTTTAAATATTTCGTGCATTTTGGGCAATAAAATGACAACGTCTTTTTACCACCTAAATTCATATTTACCGGCGGAAACTTCTGTCGGTTTGCCGTTGACGTAAACGGTTGCGGCGGTGTTGGGCGGAATAACAACGGAAAGAGTTACGTTATTTTTGTTTTTATCTTTATCTTCTGAACGAGTCCATCGGGAAAAGATTTGACCGTAAGGCGATTCTATCGACGCTTCGGCAAATGTTACTTCGTCAACAATCACCGGATGTATCACAAAATGTTTGTAACCCGAATGTTCGGCGTCAGGTTGAATGCCGCAAAGTCCCTTGATCAGCCAACCGGCAATGCCCGTATAACAAGTATGAATTTTGCTCGGAACGTCAATTTTCCAATCTTCGGGCCACGTACTTTCACCCTTGTCAATAAAATATCCGTAACCCGGGAATTCCGTTTTGTTCAAAATTTTTGCAACAGTTTTGCCTTCATCGGGAGTTGTGACAAAATATTTTAACAACACCGTCAAACCGGAACTACCCATATCAAAATACGGATGTTTGCCGTTCAAATCGTTATAAATAGACGCCGCAACTTTCGCACGCTCATTGTTCGGCGTAATATCTGTTAAAAGCGCAAAAGCGTTTTGAACTTGAGATTGCGTACAATAAGTTGCGTTTTCTTTGTTATAAAATTTCGCGTGAATTGCCGGACGAAGTTTTTTCAGCCGCTCGCCGTATAACATAACATCATCGTCGCGTCCAAGCAATTTAGCAAAACCAATAAATGTTTCTAAATTCATCGCGTAAACGCAATTGTTAAAATAAACCGCTTGAATTGAAGTACCAAATTCACTACGCGAATGTGGCGCAAGCCAATCACCGAGAAAATGACCTTTATTGTGTTTACGATATTGTTGAAGCAGTCCGTCTTTTGTGTTGACGTTGAGAAATTCGAGCCAACGTTTCGCCGTCGGATAAATCGCTTCAATAATTTGTTTATCGCCGTAATACTGATAATGATGTAACGCGACATTCATTCCCGCGCTTGCCCACATTGCACCTCCCCAGTGAACGCTGTTTGGTTGCGGCGCAACATGTCTTCCCCAGCCGTCTTCAGTTTGAACATCCACCCAATCGCGGACAACTTTTCGATAATACGCACCCGCATCAAGATTCGGCAGCCCAAGTCCCCACGAACACGCGGTTGCCACTTCGCCATAACCGCAACGTTCACGATGTGGACAATCAGACGTGTAACCTTCCTGCGTGTTCGCAAAAAATGTCCAAATATCCGTTTCGTAAATCTTGTTGAACAACTCGTTGGAACTTTTGAAATGTCCTGTTCGTTTCAAATCCGTACTCATCGCGTATGCTGTGCAATCTTCCAATCGCGGCGGTTTTTTCCATTCGTCGTACAATAAAATTGCTGTTTCACCGTCTTTTACTGAAACAGTGCGTGATTTACCGTTCACTTTGTAATTGATGGTCAGCGTTTTCACAATATTAGGTTTCGGATCGCCGACCGCTTTGGTAATTTCGTTCACGGCAAATCTGCTTTTTCCGTCGGTAACAATTTTTTTCACAGCTTCGGTTGTGTCAACAGTTGCGGCGGGTTCATCCAATTTTCCGTAAACCGCTTTTTCAATTTCAATCACGCCGTTTGTTTTGAATTTGGAAAGTTCAAGATTCGCGTAACGCCCCGCAACATAATTAAAACGGTTTTGAAATGTTTCACCGTCTTTGCCGGACGCGATAAAAAAGTTGCGAATATTGAAATCGCAAAACGTTTTTTCGTCGTCGGCAGAACCAATCGTGATTTTGTCTCCGGTGGAAAGTCCGTGAAATTTAAGATTCAACCAACCCGTAAAATTTTTGCCAAAATCAATTTTGTATCTGCCGCCGCCAAGATCAATAATTTTCTTTGCATGAATCGTTTCAATAATACGCGACGGCGGAATATCCTGTGCGGTGAGTTCAATATTGTAATCTTGTGTTACGGCATTTTCCCATTTTGAATCGTCAAAATCCGGTTTATTCCAATTTTGATTTTCGTTGCGCGCGTCAATAATTTCACCGCCGTTATTATTGAACGTAAAAATTTCAACCGTGTCCGAACTGTTGCTGACCGCACTACGCCACGTCGAATCCGAATTAAACGTTACCGTTTGATTTGCGGAATCGAGACCGTTGATTTTTATTCGCAAAAGCGGCGGAAGTTTGAAACAATCGTAACTTGCCCAGCCGGACGAAAACCAAACGGCAATCGTGTTTTCGCCTTTTTTGAGCAATCGGGAAATATCATAAGTTACATAAAACAGTCGTTTTTGAAAATTGGTCAAGGCGGGAGCAAGAACGCTGTCGTCAACTTTTTGTCCGTTAATGTAAAGTTCGTGATGTCCGAGCGATGCAATGTGTGCAAAAATGGTGTGCGGTTCGTTGTCGAGATGAATATTTTTGCGAAACCAAATATGTTGAGTTCGTTTTGCCGACGGATGTTTTACCCACGCCGCGCTGTCCCAATCCGACGGATTCAACAATCCGGTAACAAACCGTGCCGGTTCACTCCATGTTGTCGATTTTCCATCTTTGTCGAAAACCAGCACTTTCCAATAATATTCGCAACTTGATTTCAACTCGTTTTTTCCGTTGTACGGAATTAACAGCGATTGATCGGATTCGACTTTGCCGCTATTCCAGATGTCGGCGTTATTTTCCGACAACAACATTTTGTTACTTGCAACAAAAATCTGATATGCGGTTTGTTTTTGTCCTTTGGTGAAATTCGGATCGGACAATTTCCAACTGAAACGCGGCGTTTTCGTTTCGATTCCAAGCGGTTCGGTTTGATACTCAACTTG
>JAISZO010000194.1 GCA_031269105.1 Planctomycetaceae bacterium
TATTTTCCCGATTTTAATTTTTGATAAAATTCTTCGAAAGAATTACATTTGACGGCAAAACGCACAAGTTCTTGAAGACGTTTTATGTCGGTAACGGCGTCAAGCGACTCGTGGACGGTTTCGGAAATCTCGCCGAATTTTACGTCCAGAATAGATATGACGTCTTCGACTTTACCTTTGGCTTCGCCTCTTGCTTCGCCAATAGCCATACCTCTTGCTTCGCCAATTGCGGCGTAACGTTCCGCTAATGGGGACAACATAATTTTTTCTCCCTTGAAAATTTTTTGTATTTGTTGGTTAAGTCGCTTTTCGCCATCGTCCGTCAAATGACGATTGCTGTCAAGCAGATAATACATAAAAAGCCGAATAAATTTTCGACATTCCGGTTCGTCGGAATGCGGTTTCAATTCTTCAAACAGGTCTTCTTCATGCAAAATCTCGTCGAGATTTTTGCTCATAATGACTTGCATAATTCGCAACGCGACGTAAAGTTCGGGAACGTCGGGATCATGCGGCAAATCGCTTTTTTTCAACAACGATAAATCAAAAAGAATCGCTCGTTGTTTAAGCCCGTAATCTTCCGTTCCGGCGATGGGTTCAAATTCGTCGCCCAACTCAACCGATCCGGTATAAACGCCCTCGCCATGATGAAATATGACCAATAAAATCGGCGGAAGTTTGAAATCCTTCGAGTAACGCTTTTCTTTTTTTGCAAGCGACGTCTCGTAATCAATAATTTGTTGTTCATATTTTAACAACTGCGTCATCGCGTGCGAGTCGTCGTAACTTTTATGTTCCGTCAACACGTAAATTTTGAGACGTTTATCGGGAACGTCTTTGAGCGGAATTTCGTAAATCATGTCGGCGCGTGTTTCCTGAAAATTCTCGTCGCGAAAACGACGAACCGCAACTTTCAAATTAGAAAAGTCAAGCTGAGCGCTCAATTTTTGCGACAACAAAAACAGAAGAAACGCGCATGCCACTTTTTTGAGTTGAAAAACCAATTCGAAAAACGTATCGTGCGTTACCGGCGTTGTCGCAAATTGTTCCTCAATCGGCTTGTCCCAAGTTGGAGGAGGCGTTTGCGATTCCAAATTGTTTTAACCTTCTTGATTTTTTTTCATAAGACAACCGTATTTGCTTGCTTCCGTTTTCACAGGGACGTCTGAACATATTCGCCGAATTGTTTGCGTATGAAAATCATAAGTTCTTCGGAAATTAACGTTCGCCGCGGCGTGGTCGTTTAACGCCGAGAGATTCGGAAATATCGCACAAAATATCCCGAAATTCTTCCTTTGAAACATCGTCAAGACGCTTTCCTTGATGGTCAAGTTTCTCGTTGACTTTGATTGCCGTTTCCTGCATAACGCCATGCGTTTCTTCACTACCGCCATATAATAGAAAATTTTTACCGCGAGTGATTCGGGTTTGTTCATCCGTGTTGTCAAATCCGACTCCAAGAAAAGCCGCACTCGGCTTTTTTTTCGGCGAATTTGACGATTGATCCGTTCTTTTCATAAATGAACCTGAATTTTTGCGGCGATCCTAAATCGCCCGCGATAAATCAAAAATAAATGGAACGAACGTTTTTACCGTCCGCCTTTGAAGAAATTTTTCAATAAATTTGCCGCCGCGTCGCGGCTATCGGCAGTTTGGACGTGAGGCGCTGGAGTTGCCGTTTTCTCTGGAGCGTCAACCCGCGTTTCTGTTTCCAACGGCGTTTCCGTCAAACCGCCGTATAATTCCTGAATTTCGTCGCTGACGCTGCTCAATTCGATTGTTTCCGTTTCCTGAATTTCATCGCCGTCGCCCATTAACCAATCGGTGATTTCTTCTTCTTTTTCCACATGTTTTTTCGTATCTTCTGAAATTGTCGCCGGAATTGCGGTCTCTTCCGCCTGCGTTACCGCCGCGTTTGCAGCTGCCGCAGCTACCGTGCGCACAACCGCGTCTTTGACTGATTCGACTTTCGGTTTTTTTTCGCCTTGCACTGAAACGGAAATCTGAAATTCAAATTCTAACGGACCGACAACCAACTTGTCGCCGGTTTTGACTTCTTTTTCACTGGAGATTCTTTCTCCGTTGACATAAACGCCGTTTTTACTCTGCATGTCGCGGACGGCGACATATCCCCCGTTTTCGGTGATAATCGCACAGTGATAACGGCTGATAAGCTCGCTTTTCGGTTTCAAATGACAATCTTCCGCGCGACCGATAAAAAACTTCGGCAGATTGATCGAAATTGCCTGACCAGCACGCGAACCGCTTGCTACGACAAGTTTTACGTCCATTTTTTTCCTCGATATTTCAATAATTGTTTATTGTGTTGTATATGGCGTCTTGTTTTTATTGGTTCAAACAATAAAAATCCTGTCGATTTTGCGAATCCCCGATTTTCCATCTCGAAAAATCGAGTATCATAGAAGCAATGATGATTTTTTACTGTTAATTGACACGAAAACAATTTCTCTTCTTTTTATTAATTTTAACAGAACGTCTTCATTTTTTCAATGCAAATTCATAAAATCAAACAAATTTTTTGAATTTATTGTCGTACAATGAATAAAAATCATGAATTTCGTTTTAAAATAATATTTTCTATGAAAAATCATAAAGTCCGCAAGACGTCGCTTAAAAAAAATATTTTTTCAACAATTTTATTTTTATGGTTTTTATTTATTACCGGCAAACATTGTTTCGGCGGCGATTTGCAACGATTTATTTTTGAGGAAACCGTGATGTCGATTCCGGCGCGGATTATTATTTGTGCGGAAAACGAATCGGACGCAAAAAGCGCCGCTAACGCCGTTTTTCAGCGTTTTGACGAACTCAACAAAATTATGAGCGATTACGATTCCGACAGCGAAGTCATGCGAATTTGCCAAATCGGTGCAAAATCCGGCGAACCTGTTCAAGTGAGCAACGATTTATTTCGAGTGTTGCAGTTTTCAAAACAAATTTCAATTGCTTCCGACGGCGCATTTGACGTCACGATTGGTCCTGTTATTCGTCTTTGGCGACGGGCGCGGCGGCTCCGCGCTTTGCCGGAAAAAGAATTGCTCGACAATGCTCGTCAGCTTGTCGGAAACGCTCTTTGGGAAATCGACGAAAAGTCGCAAACTGTTACGTTAAAAAGAGATAAGATGCGTTTTGATCTTGGCGGCGTTGCCAAAGGCGACGCGATTGATCAAGCGGTAGAAGTTCTCAAAACGCACAAAATACCGGCGGCATTAGTGGACGTCGGCGGCGATATTCGTTCTTACGGTCAACCGCCGACTCATTCCGCAAATTCTGAAAAAATTATACCAAATATTCAAAATTCAAAAATTTCTAAAATTCAAAACGAAAACGATTCCGGCGTAAATAGTTGGATTATCGGAGTTTCCGCAAACGGTCAAGCGATTTGCCATGTCGCTGCGCAGGATGTCGCGATGGCGTCGTCGGGCGACGCGGAACGTTTTGTAGAATGGGACGGCGTGCGGTATTCCCATATCGTTGATCCGAAAACCGGACTCGGCTTGACCGATCATAAAGCGGTAACAGTATTTGCAAAAGATGCAATAACGGCGGACGCGCTGGCGTCGGCGCTTTCGATTTTGCCGCCGGAAAAAGGATTAAAATTGCTCGAACAATACGAAGGAACCGCCGCGATGATTTGCCGAAAAATTTCGCGTTTGCCCGACGCAAAAAATCATTCGCCTGTATCTCAATCGGAAACGGAATTTTTTTACTCCCCGAATTGGAAAAATTTGAATTTCCAGACGCCGTAAATTGTTTCGGAGAGATTGACAAAAATTTATATCGTTTTATCCTTGTTAAACTTTCGCGTCCTGTCATTTATATCAATTGGTCGAAATCGTTTTTGAGTAAATCCAATAAAAAATCATTGGAAAGAGGTAAATATCGTGGCGAAGAAAAAGAAAGAATCTCAAAATCCTAACGAACATGTGATCAGCGAAAATCGCAAGGCGCGGCATGATTACCTTGTGCTGGACACGCTGGAATGCGGGCTTGTCTTGGTGGGTAGCGAAGTCAAAAGTCTTCGCGACGGAGCGGTTTCCATTACGGAAGCGTATGGGAAAATTATTAATAACGAAGTCTGGCTTATCGGCGCGGACGTCCCGGAATATCGGGAAGCCAATCGATTCAATCATAAACCGAAGCGTCCGCGAAAATTGCTCATTCATCGCCGCGAATACCGGAGGTTTGCGATGCGGGCGTATGAAAAGGGCTTAACGCTTGTGCCGCTCAAATTGTATTTTAATAAAGACGGGCGGGCAAAACTTCTTTTAGGACTTTGCAAAGGAAAACAACTTCATGACAAACGCGCCGCCGCAAAAGACGCCGCCGTCAAAAGCGGTCTTCGTATGGCAATGATGAAACGGCGGTAACGAGAACAAGGCGATATCAATAACCATTTTTCGCGATAAACGTCAACATTTGCGTTCTGTTATGTTTTATTATCAATATTGCGGAGTCGGCGGAGAATATTCGGAAACGTCGATGTTGCGAAACCACTGAATCGTTTTTTGCAAACCGTCGCGTAATGTCGTTGTCGGTTCCCATGCGAGTTTTTCTTTTGCTAATGAAATATCCGGTTTGCGGCGAGACGGATCGTCTTGCGGAAGCGGTTTATAAACGATTTCGGAGCGGGCGCCGGTCAATTGAATAATCATTTCCGCCAGTTCCAGCATCGTCACTTCGTGCGGATTTCCCATGTTGACCGGACCGACAAAATCCAAATCGTTTTCCATCATTTTGATTAAGCCGTCCGACAAATCGTCGCGATAACAAAACGACCGCGTTTGAGCGCCGTCGCCGAAAATCGCGATAGGTTCGTTGACAATCGCCTGCCGGATAAAATTGGAAACGACGCGACCGTCAAACGGATGCATTCGCGGACCATAGGTATTAAAAATCCGCACGATACGAATCGGCATGTTGTGCATTCGGCGATAATCCATAAACAGAGATTCCGCCGCGCGTTTTCCTTCGTCGTAACACGCGCGCGGACCAATCGGATTGACCGACCCGCGATAATTTTCCGTTTGCGGATGAATTTCCGGGTCGCCATAAACTTCGCTGGTGGACGCCTGCAAAATTTTCGCGCGGCAACGTTTGGCAAGTCCGAGCATGTTCATCGAACCGGCAAGCGACGTTTTCATCGTTTTGATCGGATTATACTGATAATGTCCCGGCGCCGCCGGACACGCGAGATGATAGACTTCATCGACTTCCAGAAAAATCGGAAGCGTGACGTCATGCCGAATCAGTTCAAAATTCGGCGATTTCATCAGATGTAAAATATTTGATTTTTGACTGGTGAAAAAATTATCGACGCAAATGACGTCGTGTCCGCAACCGACCAGCCGCTCGCAAAGATGCGATCCAATAAATCCCGCCCCGCCGGTTACTAAAATTCGTTTAATTTTTGCCATATTTTTTGATGAATTGTATTTCCAAACGGTCAATGAAAGACTGTTTTTCAAGCGAATAAAATTTGATTCCTCGTTTTGAATGAAATATTATGTCGCGATTTACCGAATTTGTCAACAAGACGTTATTTTACCGGCTTTTACGGAATCCATCAGATTTTTATCACCTCATCGCTTTCGACAACCTCTCAAAACTTCTTCATTCTTCCCAAGGATCAATCTGTAGTTTTGACATACTATTTTATTCTCTATTCAGGTCGAATACAAATTTTACGATGGATTAACGTAATCAATTCCCCAATTAATACACGGACAATTTGCGACGTCGTTAAACGTCTTGGGCGAGAAAAATAAAAACGTTCAAACGATAACGGAATAATGCGTTAATGATATTGCTGCACAACGCTTTCCCAGCGGCGTTGCGATTTTAAAATCAACTCGATTGTTTCGCGTACAGCGCCGTATCCGCCCAAATTTGTTGTGACGTAATCCGCCGCGTCGAGAACTTCCGCATTTGCATCCGCAACCGCAACGCCGAACGCGGAATGTTTTATCGGGAGAATATCCGGCAAATCGTCGCCAATAAAACAGAGATGTTCCCATGACAATTTGAGCGATTGAAGAATCTCCTCAACCGCGTTCTGTTTGTGCAAAACGCTCTGACGTACTAACGTAATATCGAGTTCCGCCGCCCGCATCCGAACAATTTGAGAACTTCTACTGGTTATAATTCCAAATTGCGCTCCCGATTGCTGCCACAATTTAATTCCTAACCCGTCACGGACATGAAAATTTTTCAATTCGACGCCATTGTTATTATAAATAATTGTTCCGTTGGTTAAAACGCCGTCCACATCAGACAAGATGAGCCGGATTTTTTGACATTTTTGTTCAAGATTTAACGTTGGTTTGTTGGATAGAGAAGACACGATAGTTTTATGTTTTATAGCGTAATTTTTTGTTTGTCGCGAAAAATTTTTATCGCCGCAAATACGCGAAATTATACGTTATCTTGTTATTACAATTACAGTCGTTTCAAGTTTTGAGAGCGTTTCTAAAAACGCTTGTTTTTTCGACAACTTCGCGGCATCGAGCGGCAACGTCGTTCCATCGCGACGCGGCGAGATCATCTTGAGCGGCGATCCAAGTTCCGCCGCAAGCAAAGACGGCGGGGAGCGCCAAATATTCGCCGACGTTTGCCAAAGAGATACCGCCGGTCGGCATAAACGTCGCGCCGGTCAAAAGATAAGGAGCGGAAAACGCTTTGAGCGCCGTTGGTCCGCCCATTACGCTGGCGGGAAAGAATTTCAAAACGCGACAACCGATGGCGAGGGCGGCTTCAATTTCGGACGGCGTACAAACTCCCGGCGCAAACGGAAACTCTTTTTTTTGCGCCGCTTCGACGATTTTCGGATTGAATCCGGGCGCCACGCCGAATTTTGCGCCGGAATCCATCGCGGCGTTGAGATGATCGAGCGTAAGAATCGTTCCGGCGCCGACAAAAACGTCTTGGCGTTTTTGAGCGATTGTTTGAATGACGGACGCGGCGGCGGAAGTACGAAACGTGATTTCGGCGACCGGCAATCCGCCGGCAACGAGCGCGTCGGCAAGATTCAAAGCGTCGTCCGCCGATTCGAGAGCGACAACCGGAACGATTTTCAATTTTGCGAGATGTTCAAATACGGATGTCATTTTGAAACGGAAGTCGAGGAATAAATAAAGGAGGAATAACTGTTTTACGGGGCAAACCTAAGCAAGGAGTTTGAAAAGGTTTTGCTACTTGTGGGAAGCATAAGCGGCGGAGAAAACGTTGCTTTGTCATTGTATCGGAAGATTTGCGGGGGAACTTATGGAAATTTTTCATTTCCGTGAAAATTTATTTTATACGCAAAGTTTCCTCAAAAACGCTTCGCGGAAGTGAAAAGTTACATGAAGGTGACAGGCGTCAGGTTTCAGATACCAGAGTTGATTTTCCACACGCGGAAGCCAAACGCCGTAGGCGTTCCCTATGAATAACCCCCAGTGAATAGGGGTTGCGACGGAAAACAAGCGCCCCATCGGTCAACTATGCCGACCAACGCCCTCCAACGGAGGGGGATTTTGTTTTAGGTTGCAGGTTCTAGGTTTCAGGTACCAGGGTTGGTTTTCAACACGCGAAAGTACGGAACGCCAACCCTGGTACCTGGAATTTGGAACCTGGAACCTACTTTGAATATCAAAACGAAATAAGTACAATATCTCTTCAAGTGTTGAAATTCCCTCGCGTTTCGGGAGAACCCAACAAGTTGTTTGGGGCGTTTCCCAGAGCCGTCGGGGGCTTTATCAGAGACGCTGGGGATTTACTAAAGCCGTTGGAGCGTGTTCCGACGGCTTTGGAACATGTTCCGGCGGCGGACGTTCGTCGCAAAAGTCCCAAGAGTCCCCGAAGTCCTAACGAGTCCTTAAAGTCTCAAGCGCGATTCTCCCGTGACGAGTCGCAAAACTGAATCCGCATGAATCGCGGACTTTTGAATTGAATTTTGAAATCCTTGTCAATTCTGAATTGGTTCGGCAAACGGAAATGGAAATAAAAAATTTTAAGACAAAAAGCAACATTGAAATAAAACCAATAAAAGAATGGACGCCGGTAAAATAATATCAATTTGGTTCTTAAAATTTTCGTTTTTGATAATTGACCGATAACGTTGGCGGCGTTATAATAGCACTTTGCGACGGCGGCGGCATTAAGAATTATCTTAATCGATACCATTTAATCAATGTTTCAAATTCAGGAGAAAATGTTATGCAAAATTTTGTTTATCATAATTCGACGAAAATTGTTTTCGGTACGGGAACGATTGAAAAGATCGGCGAAATCGTTGCGCCGGTTGTGAAAAAGGTTTTGTACCTTTACGGCAAAGGTTCCATCAGGAAGAACGGAATTTACGACAAAACAACGACGTCGCTTCGGAACGCCGGAGTTCAACTTGTCGAATACGGCGACGTTAAGGCGAATCCGTTGTTGTCTCATACGCGGTTTGGAATCGACGTTGCAAAAAAAGAGAAGGTCGAGGCGATTGTCGCCGTTGGCGGCGGAAGCGTGATTGACGAAGGGAAGGCGATTGCCGCGGGCGTTGTTGCGGACAACGACGTTTGGAAATTTTACGACGGCAGCGGTACTGAAATCCAAGCCGCTTTACCGGTGTTTGCGGTACTCACTATGTCCGCGACCGGCACCGAAATGAACGGCGGAACAGTGATTACTAACGAAGAAACAAAACAAAAAATCGGCGTTATCTCGCCGCAGTTGCAACCGGTTGCGTCCATTCTTGATCCGACCGCGTTATTTTCCGTGCCGCCGGATCAAACGGCTTACGGGGCGGTTGACGCGATCACGCATCTTCTTGAAAGTTATTTCACCAAAAGCGATCCTTACACGCCTCTTCAAGATCGTTACGCCGAAGGAATTATCAAAACGATTACCGAAATCACGCAAACAATGCAAAACAAACCGAACGATTTGACGGCAAGATCAACATTCATGTGGGCGGCAACGTTGGCGTGGAATGGTATGGCGCCGTCCGGCGTTGGTTCGTGGGGAGCGCCGAATCATTTGATTGGTCATAGTATGAGCGTGCTTTACGATACGCCGCATGGAGCGTCGTTATCAATTGCGTTGTCGGGTTGGTTGCCTTGGTACGCCGAACAAAACGAAACGAACAAGAAACAACTTCTCCAATTCGGCAAGGCGGTTTTTGACGCTTCAACAGTTACGGAAACGATAGAACGTTTTCGCGGTTGGTTTCGTTCGATAAAAAGTCCGACAAAACTTTCCGATATTGGAGTTGACGAAATTGGTTTAGCGAAGATTGCGGCAAATATCGGCGAGAACTCCCCGCTCTGGGGTTTGCCCGAATACACCGCAACATTCAGCGAATCGATTCTGCGCCGTTGCGAATAACCAAAACATTTTGCGTTTCTCTTTGACGCGATGATAAGAATTAAGAATAGACGCGTCTGTCTCTTTTAATTTTTATATTTGTTTTAAAAACTTGTTCTTAAAAAACACGAATTGACGAACAATTTTTTTCCCGTTGAGAATGAAAGGATAAACTTTATGAAAACTTTAACATTTTTGTTTGTATGTTTGACAACACTGTTGTCCACCTTGTCTGTTTTTGCAGCAGATAATTTGAAGAATGAATTTGCGAAACCCGATGCGGAAAATCGTCCTTGGGTTTATTGGTTCTGGAACAACGGGAACCTGACCAAAGAAGGAATTACCGCCGACCTCGAAGCGATGGCAAATACCGGAATCGGCGGCGTTTTGATCATGGAAGTTGGTCAAGGCGCACCGGCAGGTCCTGTCGATTTTTTGAGCGATCAATGGCGTGAGTTGTTTCAATTTATGATCAAAGAAGCTAACCGTTGCGGCATCGAAGTCAATATGAACAACGACGCCGGTTGGAACGGCAGCGGTGGAAAATGGATCAAACCGGAACACGGAATGCAGGTTTTGACCTGGACGGAAACAAATTTAACCGAACAAAAACCGGAAACAATTATTCTCTCCGAACCGCCTAAAAAGCACGGTTATTATCGGGACATTGCGGTTTTTGCCTTTCCAACCCCAACCGATCATTCCGAGAAAAAAAGTGTTAATCCCAACCAAAATCGTCGGGCAACACCGGAAAACAAGGCAATTATTGCACAAAAAGAAGTGATTGATTTGACTGAAAAGTTGACGAAAGACGGAACGCTCGATTGGAAAGTTCCCGCCGGAAACTGGACAATTTTACGGATCGGTCACACTTGCAAAGGAGTTATGGTACATCCCGCTCCAACAAGTGGTGTTGGTCTTGAGTGTGATAAACTTTCCGTCGAAGCGTCTGAAGAAGCGTTTAACGGACAAATAGGAAAATTGATTGCCGATAATAAAGCATTCACCGGAATCGGAAAAACTCTGATGTCCACGCATATCGATAGTTGGGAGAACGGTTCGCAAAACTGGACGCCCAAAATGCGCAACGAATTTCAACAACGTCGGAAATATGATCTTTGGAAATTTCTGCCGGTTTTTGTTGGTTACACTATTGATTCAACAGAAATCACCGACCGTTTTTTATGGGATTTTCGCCGGACTGTTTCAGAAATGTGTCTGGAGTATCACGTTGGAACATTCAAGCGGCTGGCGAATCAACATGATTTGAAGTTATCGATTGAGGCTTACGGTTCTCCGTGCGACTATATTCAATACGGCGGTATAGCGGACGAACCGATGGGTGAATTTTGGATTGGTGGCGGTGCGATGTCTTCTTGTCGCGGGATGGCATCGTCGGGTCATATTTACGGACGAAAAATCATCGGAGCCGAAACATTTACCGCTAATAATGCGGAACGTTGGAAAGAACATCCCGGTTCGATGAAAGCACTCGGCGACAAAGCGTTTGCCGAAGGAATTAATCGTTTCGTTTTTCATCGATATTCGTTTCAACCTTGGCTTAATGTCAAACCCGGTTTGATGATGGGACCTTGGGGAATTCATTACGAACGGACACAAACGTGGTGGCATTTGACTCCGGCTTGGCATCAATATTTGTCCCGATGTCAATTCATGTTACGTCAAGGAAATTTCGTTGCGGATATTATTTATGTTGAAGCGGAGGATTCACCGCAACACTACACCGGTCATCCGAAAAACGGTTATCAGTGGGATCAATGCGGTACGCACGCTGTCAATCAAATGTCTGTGAAAAACGGGAAACTGATTTTGCCAAGCGGTGCGAATTACGAAGTTCTCGTATTGCCGACAACAAACCGGATGACGCCGGAATTGTTACGTAAAATTATTGAACTGGTTAAAGACGGCGCAACAGTTATCGGCAATCAACCGGTTGGAGCGTTGGGTTTAACGGACTATCCCAAAAATGATCAGTCAGTTACGGAATTTGCCAATGAACTTTGGGGCAATTCCGCCGAAAAAATCGGTGAACGACGTTTGGGCAAAG
>JAISZO010000196.1 GCA_031269105.1 Planctomycetaceae bacterium
TTCTGCTAAACTTCTTCATAGCGGCGCTTCCTTGAAAAATGATGGTTTGGATTGCACTCACCATTTTCCAATAACCCCGCTAACTTTTCAACCCATACACAACTTTCGAGTATAACTCATAAATACTTTCACGCGCTTTTCCGCGCGGGAAGCGGAAAAATGTCTTTTTTACCGGTCACGATTTCTTCTGTGATTTCATATTTTGCGCCCGGCGGAAGATCGGGCAACTCAAACATGAGGTCAAGCATCAGCGATTCGACAATAGAACGCAAGCCGCGCGCGCCGGTCTTTTTCGCGTATGCTTTTTCCGCAATCGCCCGCACCGCCTCTTCGGTAAACGTCAATTCCGCCTCTTCCATGAGAAACAACTTTTTGTATTGACGGATGAGCGCGTTACGCGGTTCCTGCAAAACGCGAATCAATGCAGATTCGTCAAGCGGATTGAGCGTCGCAACGACTGGCAAACGTCCCAATAATTCGGGAATCAAACCAAATTCGAGAATGTCGTCTGAAACCAATTGCGACAAATATTGCGTGTCTTGTTCTTGTTGAATCGTTTCTTCCACAACGACACCGTGTCCGAATCCAATCGTTTTTTTGCCGAGCCGCCGACCAATAATATCGTCAAGTCCGACAAATGTTCCGCCGCAGATAAACAAAATGTTCGTTGTGTCGATTTGAATGTATTGCTGTTCGGGATGTTTGCGTCCGCCTTGAGGCGGAACGTTGGCAATTGTTCCTTCCAATATTTTAAGAAGCGCCTGCTGGACGCCTTCGCCGGAAACGTCGCGCGTAATCGATACATTTTGACTAGTTTTGCCGATTTTATCGATTTCGTCAATATAGATAATTCCGCGCTGCGCCGTTTCGACGTCAAAGTCGGCGGCGTGAAGTAATTTGAGCAAAAGATTTTCGACGTCTTCGCCGACATATCCCGCTTCGGTCAACGTTGTCGCATCGCCGATAGCAAACGGCACGTCAAGAATTCTCGCCAACGTTTGCGCGAAGAGCGTTTTTCCCGAACCTGTAGGACCGATCAGTAAAATATTCGATTTTTCCAGAGCGACGTCGTCCGTTTGCTCGGAAGCGATTAAACGTTTGTAATGATTATGAACCGCAACCGCCAACACTTTTTTCGCGTGATCTTGTCCAACGACATATTGACCAAGCTGATTGACAATCTCGCGCGGCGAAAGAATTTTATGAATTCCTTTTTCTGCGACATTGCGTTTTTTGCGTTCTTGCGTCAAAATTGTTTGACACAAATCAATGCACTCGCCGCAAATATAAACGTCGCCAGGACCTTCGACAAGAGGTCCCACTTCGCGGTAACTCTTTCGGCAGAAAGAGCAAAACGCATTTTTGCGATTCGTACTTGTTCGACGATCCGATGTAAAATCCCGTCCGGAGGGCATAAACGATCCTTTTTCAACGTAAAGCGAAAAACCAAGCCGCATTGTCCCAATAATTCTGACATGGGAGCGTCATTTCAACAGCCGGTATTTCTTTTCTTTTATACTACGCGACATACCATTTTGCAACCATCTTGATTGGCTGCTATGTTTACTACGCAGACGCGAAAAAATATTCCCTCTTTGTTTCGGCCTGAAGACAATTTTTTCAATTTTTTCGTCAAACAACAAAACGAAAAAACGCAACTTTTTTCATTTCAAATAGTTGCGCCAAAAAACTTTTTTTTGCAATTTAAAAAGCTTGTAAATTCTCTCTGTTGTCAAATCATTTTTTGACGAAATTACCGTTTACGTTTTGAAGATTGTGCGCTATTTCAATTTTTCAACCGCATTCTGACGAGGTTGGAAAATTCTATTTCTATCTCAAAACTGTATTATAAAGTCGGTTGATTCCCGCAATATCTTTGATTTGCTTTCATGCAGTTGCGATATCGCTGTAATCGTATCAAGCGATTTATCTCTTACAATAAAATCAATAAAACTTATTCGTTATTTCGTTTTGAATAGGCGAATAACTTTCTGTTTTGGTAAAATAAATAAAATATAAAAGCGAAAGATTTTTCTCATACGATAAAAATTTTACAAAACGATTTTCTATTTATTTTAATCTTTTCATCATTAATCTTCATTGTATTACTAAAAACGCTTGTTATATTTATAGGAAGCTGATTTTGCTGTTGTTGTCATTTTTTTATTCAATTTTTAGAAAGTTCAGATATAAAATGAAAAAATTTTTTGTGATACTGGGAATAGTCGCACTGTTTCTCCTAAAAAATGTTGAATTTTGCTATGCAGAAACAATCGTAATAAATGAAGCGGATATTCAGAACTGTATAGAAAAAATCAACAAATATTATTCTAACTTGGATGATATTTCTTTGTCGTATCGCTCAGAACCTCTCTCAATTGAGGGAAACATCATAAAACAAGGAAAATCATTTTGGACATTCGCTAAAGAGTACAATATAGGTCATTCTAAAGCAGGTACAATAACTACGGAAACAATTTTTATCCAGGCATTTATGATGATTATCATGGGCATTACCTTAATATTATTGATGGTCTTCCATCTGTTTTGCCTGGCGATTCTTTTCTCACGATTTTAAGGACTCGTTACAAAATAACATTTACAATTAAGCTGTGGCTTGCACGCCGTGTGAGCCGCAATTCAGCAGTTTCGGCGAAACCGCCTACCCAAAAATTGAATATGTTATTTTGTAACGGCTCCTAAGTCGGCAAAGTCAATCAGAAAAACCATGGATTCGGATTGACGGGTATTTTTGTTTCACATGCCTGTGGGGAAGGGGTGCATTTTTAGATAGAAGTAAAATTTATGTGCCGGAATTTTTAATGAAATTAAACAATCTTAAAGCAGTTCAAGATGTAGATATCATTACAATAACCGGACAAAAAGACGACATAAATTGCAAGTTTATTTTCAATATAAAATACAACTATGCAATGACAGAATACAACTTCGATTATGTCGGTAATAATAGAAACAAAGGTACAATTTTATCCAAACATGCTAACTTGACGAATCTATTCAGCATAAGACGATGTTTTTTCCAACATTACTTACTGAAAATTTTTCTATCGTGTTATCAAAAGATAACGCCGCAAATCCTTATAAAAATGGGATAAAAGTTTATTTTTCCCAAATCAACACGGATACTAAAAAGATAGATCATCGCTTAAAGTTGAAAACAAAAATCCCAAATGGAAATCCAATTGAAATGCAAGACGCTCCTCAAATCCAATACGTTTGGATGGACGGCAAAATTGTTGTTAAGACCGACGAAGTGGTATTAGCGATTGCTCGCGGCGGACGCAAGTTTATTCAGGGACCCGACGAACCGCGATTTTGGATGATTGCGTTAGGAATTATTATGATACTCGTTGGCGGCGGCTGGAAACTTCGCGACATGCTCAAAGAATCGTGAAAAAAAAGAGAAACAAACATGATCAACGCCTGTTTTAATCGGATACTCAATCTCGCGTTCGTTAAAATTTGACGTCGTTGTCTCTACTTCAATATTCAATCCTTATTTCTACCTCATTTTCCGAACAAAACAACCTCAGTCGCTCAAAGATCGCGTCTCGCAATGGCAGACCGGAGCGTTAGCGACGGTTTAACTTTCAATCCTCACTGACGTTTGGGGTTACCAATAAGGTTTTGTTTTGACGTCGAAGAATCTAAAATATTTGTGGAAATACTTTTGGTGAAATTTGGGGTTGCAAATTGACAAACCATTCGAAACGACGTACTTGCAAATGAAATCAGAATAGACCATAATATAAATATAAAAAGCCAAGATGAAAGAAATGCTGTCTGATTTGCAATGCTGAACGGTCTTGTTTCCTAATTAAATTATCACAAAAATCGGCAATCCTTTTTTTGTAAAGTGATTCAAGATTTTGCATCTCACTTTTACTTCGGTATCTTGCGATTCTTTGTTTCTGTTTTTCAAATTTTGTCCG
>JAISZO010000199.1 GCA_031269105.1 Planctomycetaceae bacterium
GTCTTGTCGCCAAAGCACGTAGTATTGTTGACGGAACGTTTGTCGAAGTTCCCAAGCAACGCAATCGTCGCGAGGAAAACGCTCAAATCAAGAGAGGCGGGATTCCCGAATCCTAAAAATCCGCACAAAAAATCTCACAAAGACGTTGACGCCCGGTGAACGAAAAAAAATAATGCGAGTTATTTTGGTTATAAGAATCACGTGAACGCGAACGTTCGTTATAAATTTATCCGCGACGATTGCGTATGCGGATTCGGCTTACATCCCTCTTATAGCGGAGCTGCGGGAACGCGGTGACATTCCGCGAATTTGCGAAAAACCAATCGAAATCCTCCGTTGACCGACGAGCAAAAAGAAAACAATCACAAGAAAAGTAAAATTCGTTGTCGCGTGGAACACATTTTTGGCGCGATGAAAATGAGGAGGGGAAACGAAATCATGCGATACATCGGTAAGACGCGAGCGGCGTTTCAGATTGGCATGCGGAATGTTGTTTACAATAGGCACCGATAGGTGAGTTTGATGCGAAGAGTTCGTGTAGAATGACAAAAGAGGGGAATGAGGGATGTTGAGATGAATATCGGGAACGATTTCCGACATTCAAAACGACAAAATTCCCGTCTCTTTTTGAGAAAAAATAATATTTTTCCCATAACTATCAACCCCTCAATAAAATGAACTTATTAGAACTGCCCTTTTATGATTTCGTCCCTTGCGGGATTAGGATTTTTCTTTCGACGCGCTGTGATCGCGGTCGAGATACAAGTTTTGCCACGAGCCGGTATTCTTAAGCGACGCGTCGTAAATTGAAACCGGCGCGTTCAAAAATTCGTTCCACTCGCCAAAATATTTCATACGGTCGTAAGCGATTGTCCAAATGCAATCTTTGTCGCACGCTTCGCATCGCCCCTGAAACGAACCGCCGCAAGGTCCGTTCCGCATATTTTTGGAACATCGGGAACACGGACAAAGATACGCCGTGTCGGGCAACGCGCAATCGCCGCAATCCTGACAGCCGTACAAAACGTGTTTCGACGCTTCTTCAATCCGATGAATCGCGTCGCGTCCGAATCGGCAAAACGAATTTTCTTTGTCCAGAAATTGAAAGAGCCGCTTTATTAAAGGATAAAAGGCGCGTCCGCGACAAAACGCCAATGTGTGAACGCATCGGGAAAAACGGTAAAACAAATTGACGTTTCGCGTTCTTTTCCGTTTATCCAAATTGCGGCAAACCGCCGCGTTTTGTTCGGAAGAAGAATCGGGACAATCGCGTTCAAAAAAATAAAATTCGTCCGGCTGCGAATATTGAATTTCTTTGTAAAACGTTTTCCAATCGTCTTGCGAAAATTGTTTTGATATTTCGAGAATTTCAAAGAACGATTCCGGCGCGGCAAGTCCGCCAAGATAACCGGCGGCGAAACCGAGTCCGCGAAAGACGGCAAGTTGTTTGGCGGCAAGTTCGCGGAAATATTGTTTTCCTTTGTCCGCGCCGGCGGCGTATTTTTCGATCTCCGCGAAAAACTTGTCCGTCACGACGCATCCGGCAAGTTTGCCGCTGTTGAAAATTTTCGCCGCCGTTTTTGTCAACGCATAAGCGTTGCCGATGATCGGAACGTTGAGATTTTGCAAATCGAGAAACCGCTTGATCTCGTGAAATTTCCGCATATCGTAACCCAACTGCGGAAGAACCCACGCCGCGCCGGATCGGATTTTGCGGACAAGTTTATAATATTGCGGCACAAGTTCGTTTTCATTTTTTTTGAACGGACTGACCGCGCAGCCGGAAAAAAAGTTTGTCGGAGAAAGCGTTTCCAATTTTCCGCCGCGTCCGGAAATAATAAGTCCGCTATTCATCAAGCGAATCATTTCCAGCAGCGCGACAGAATCGATATCGAACACGCCGCGCGCCGGTTTCGGATAACCGCCGAGCGGCAAATCGCCGGAAAGCGCCAACACGTTTTCAAAACCTTCGGCGGCGTAACGCCAAAGCTGCGATTCCAAACCGATTCGGTTCAAGTCTTTGCACGCAAGATGCAGCGCTATATTTTGCGAAAATTCCGCCAGCCGACCGGCAAGCCAGTCGGGAGGCAACATCGGATTACCGCCGGGATTATCGGTAATCGAAATCCAGGCGATACGGGCGTCTTTTACAAGCTCCGCCGCTAAACGCAACGGAGGACAATTCGGCTCAAGCGGAATCCCGCGCGACGTAACGATTTCCGCGCCGATAGGAAATTTCGTTTGAGGATTTTTTAACAATTCGCGAAAGGAAGGTTTCATATTTCAAGAGCGTTTGTAGTAATTCGCGCATTTACGATCAATAAAAATTTCCGATAAGTTCACCAAAGCCGTTCCGTTTTTGGCGTCGGCGCAATCTTTTCTCCCGCGAGTTCTAACGCTTGAGCAAATTTGTCTTCCGAAAGATAACAAAAACATTGCGGCGCTTTGAGATTTTCGTCAATTTCGGAAAGCGCAACGGTTTTTTCAAACGGAACGTAACGGTCAATAATAATTCCGACCGCTTTTTTGGAATTGGCATAGTACGCGTCATAGAAGTCCCGATGAACGCCGCCGATATGACAATACTGAATCCAGATTTCATTGGGATCGCCGGAAACCACTTTTTTGACAATCATATAACCGACCGTCTTTTTAAGCGTCGCGCATTGGTAAACCAAAATATATCGCAAATTGTCGGGTAACGTTACTTTGCGAAATTCGATTTTTTTCTTTCCCCGTTGAAACAAGTCAATGTACTCGCGAAGAACAGGCAACAAAATGATTTGTTTTTTTTTCGACATAATCATTGGAACAGGTTATGTTTTTATAAAATATTAGCGTTTCCCTAACGCGACTTCGCGGCAAAACGAAATAAGTTTTGAGAAACGCTTCATGCGATAAAGGATATTAACCAAAATCGTCAAAATGAATACTTTCGCGTTCCACGCCGAGCGAATCAAGCATTTGGACAACCGCGCGGGTCATCGGTCCGGGACCGCACATGTAATACTCGCAATCCTCCGGCGCTTTGTGTTGTTTCAAATAACTATCGTAAAGCGCCTGATGAATGAAACCGGTCGGTCCTGCCCAATTGTCTTCGGGCAACGGATCGGAAAGAGCAAGACGCCATGAAAAATTCGGATATTCGGCGGCAAGTTTGTCAAATTCTTCGACATAAAACGCTTCGCGGCTGCTTCGCGCGCCGTACCAAAAACTGATTTTCATCTTTTCATTGCGGCGTTTGAGCAACTCAAAAATGTGCGAGCGAAGCGGAGCCATTCCCGCGCCGCCGCCGATATAAATTTTTTCAAGCGGCGTTTCCTGAATGAAAAACTCGCCAAACGGTCCGGCAATCGTTACTTTGTCGCCCGGCTTCAAATTGAAAATGTACGACGACATCACTCCCGTCGGTACGTTTTTTCCCGGCGGAGGCGTGGCGATGCGGACGTTAAGCATAATGATCCCTTTTTCTTCAGGATAATTTGCCATCGAATAAGCGCGTTCCACTTTTTCCGGCGTAACGCTTTTGTATTGCCAAAGATTGTACTTATCCCAATCGCCGCGATACTCGGACGGAATATCAAAATCATTGTAATCGACGGTTCCCGCAGGACGCGTGATTTGAATGTAACCGCCCGCCTTGAAATCCACATTTTCTCCCGGCGGAAGTTCAAGCACAAGTTCCTTGATGAACGTGGCGACATTGTTGTTCGAGCGAACGGTGCATTCCCATTTCTTCACGTTGAAAACTTCGGGCGGCGCTTCAATTTTGAGATTCTGCTTGACCGCAACCTGACAACCAAGACGCATTCCGTCGCGTTCTTCACGGCGGGAAACGAGCGTCTTTTCGGTTGCGAGAATGTCGCCGCCCCCTTCGCGGACTTTGACCTTGCACTGCCCGCAGGTTCCGCCGCCGCCGCACGCCGACGAAATGAAAATTTTGTTATCGGCAAGCGCGTGAATCAGCTTGCCGCCTATCGGAACGTGCAATAGTTTGGAACTGTCGCCGTTGATTTCAATACTGACGCTCCCCGACGGAACTAACGCCGCTTTCGCCGCAAGAATAATCAGCGAAAGTATCAACACAATCAAAATAAACGCCGCACTGGCAACTAAAATCTCAATCATCAGTCTCTCCTCATGGAAAGGTTAAAGTTGTAAGTTAAAAGGTAAAAACAAAAAGTTAAAAGTTGATTGAATTCAATCTTTTCTCTTTTGGTTTATAATAAGCGAGTCAGCAACCATTAGTTGCACCGCAATATTTCGCAATAAACAGATTTTCAAAATCTTTTTTATCCTGTCGAAAAAATATTCTAAATTTGTTCATTAAAGTTTTTTAGAAATATTCCATTTTGTTTGTTACGTAATTAAATAAATTTGCATTTCCAATTTATTATGTTTTTCTGAAAAATATTTTTCAAATTCCTATATCGCGATCATTCGTCGTTATCTTTCGCGAATCAATCATATCAACTCGCCGCCTTGTACTGTTCAAAAGCGTTTTTCAGCAAGTCGTAAAGGCGCTTGCCTTGGTTCTTCTCAAACAGATGAACAAGTCCGTTGTGAAGTAGTTTTAATTCGTTCTCATTCAGAAATAGGTTGTATATCCCGTTGTAATGACAAGAGCTTAACTTCTCGTCTTTCACAAGCCCGCGAATTATCTTTTTAGTCGCGTCGTTGAGTTTTGCTGAATTTGTTGCTACCGGCGGCGCACTTACGACTTTGACTGACGGCGCCGACGATATTGCGCTTCGCCATTCAATACTGACGTTTGCCTTATTGCATTTCCAGTAGTCGATGACCGCCTCATAATCCGTATCGTTGCTGATGATAAAAAACGCCTTGTCCTCGCTTCCTGCGATGAGACCGCCAAGACAAGTGGCAAGTTGAAAATCGAGATAATTGTTCGTAGTTTTTTTCATCTTTTTGATTTTTATCTGTGCCGGAGAGTTGAGCATAGCTATGACAGTTTCAATCGGAAGATTATTTATCATATTGCCGACGAAAACGATAACGGCGTCATCCTTCGTTAGCTTTCTGATACCGTCAAGACCTTTTTGATGAACATTCTCATAATCAATCAAATACGTTGCCATAACTCAATTTTCCCGTTTGTCATCCAATCGGCATATCAATTAAATTCTCGTTTATTTCAATAGTATCCCGCTTTTTTACCATTAAAAATAATAGCGATAAAACGACATAATCTTTCAAATATAAGAAAAAACTCATTTGAGTCTTTTCCAATTAAGAGCTAATAAGGTTAAATGGCGTCTTCAATTTTTTTCACTTGTCTGCACGTCGTACTATGATTGGGATTACGCAATTTCTTCCGCCCGGTCAATTTGCTCAAAGGACTTTCATTCATAACGCATTGCTTCCAATTGATGAAATGGTTCGCCCAATTCCTGATAAATAGCGTCCGTGTTTTCCGTAACGTCCCGTACCCGACACGCATTGCCGACGTCTTCCGCCAAATAATAACGACAACATACTGAAGTACCATATTTTTGACTATAAACTTCAATCGCGTCCAAAAAATAAATACTATGCGTTGTCAATAAAATTGTCAGGTTAAATTCTTTTTGCAATAAAACAAGCGTCTCGGCAAATTTCATCTGCCATTCGGGATGAAGATGAATTTCCGGTTCGTCAAAGACGAGAATATCTTGTTCTTTGATTTCGCCTAATTCCAACAACCGTCTGAGCATTAAAAATAATTTCATGCCGGCGGAAATATTCAAAAAATTAAGCGGTTTGTCTAAACCGTTCTCCTGAAAACATAAACCGTTTTCATTGATTTTAAAATCTCCGTCAATAACGGAACGAATGCAAGATAAAACCGTTTTTAATTTTTGTTTTGCAATAACTTCTTCAACGATATTCCCATCGTTCTCAAGTTTTGACCAACTTTTTATTAAGCGCTCCCGATGATGGCGACTGGAATAAGAACGCTCGCGTTTTTTCGTTTCATCTACGACAAAAGGCGTATCAAAATAAAAGGCGCTGTTGAGATTTCTTGCGCCATCCGTATATTCTAAACATTCTTCATTATTGACAATTGCTTCCAATTTTTGATTATTAATGTTCAGCGAAATTTTTCCTTGTTCCGACGAATCGTTGACATGCGTTATTTGACTTAAAAATTCAGTATATAAAAAACGAGTCAATATCATTCTTTGAATGTCTTCATCGCCGACCGATATATTACAAATGATTTTTTCTATCAATAAATCCAAAGAATCATTGATACCATTTCCAAATGGTCGGGGGCGAAAAATACCTTTGTCAATGAATTCTTGTAAAATTTTTCGGAGCGCTTCCGGCGAAGACGAATTTTTTATTAAATTGTCGATAATATTTTTTTCACGCTTTTCGTTTAAAACGACATGAAAATAACGTTGAATCGTATTCTCTAAATTATTTATTCTTTCTTTTTGTATTGCCGTTTCCGCGTTACAAAAAGCGTTGAACATACAATAAAGGACTTTGCCGAATGTACTTTTTCCGGTATTATTGCCGCCGGCAACAACAGTGATTCCCCGCAATTCTATCTTTGCGTTTTGTATTTTGCCAATGTTTGCAATTTCAAGAATCATCACGACGTCCTTTTTTAATTCGGGCGGTAGTTACAATCGGGCGACGGCAAGCGTCGCCCAATTACAACTTTTCACTTTTAGTTTAATTTGATTCCCGAAAAACACATAAACGACATCGCGATCAGTCCGGCGGCAATGAACGAAATACCGACGCCGCGCAACCCTTTCGGGACGTTGCTGTATGTTAATTTTTCTCGAACTCCCGCCATAAGAATAATCGCAACCGCCCATCCGAGTCCCGAACATACGCCGTACATTGCGCTTTTCTGAAAATCCAATCCTTTCTGCTGCATAAATAGCGAACCGGCAAGAATCGCGCAATTGACCGTAATAAGCGGCAGAAAAATCCCCAGCGCGTTATAAAGCGGCGGGAAAAACCTGTCCAACGTCATTTCGAGAATCTGCACAATCGCCGCAATGACGCCGATAAACGTAATCACCGACAAAAAACTCAAGTCGAGTTTCGCCAGCGCGTCAACGCCTGTCCACGCCAACGCTCCTTCCCGCAAAATGTATGTTTCAAGAAGATTATTGATCGGCGTCGTGATTGTCTGCACGATAACGACCGCAATTCCAAGTCCGACCGCCGTATCGACTTTTTTCGAGACGGCTAAAAACGTACACATTCCCAGAAAAAGACTCAGAGCGAGATTTTCCAGAAAAACGCATTGAATCAACATTTCCAACATGATTTAGTCCTCCATTTCGGCAAGTTCCGGTTTAATCGTTCGCAACAGCCAGATGAATCCGGCGACGAGAAAAAATGCGCCGGGAGCAAGTACCAACAAGCCGTTCGGCTGATACCATCCGCCTTCGGAAACCGGTTTCAAAACCGTAATTCCAAAAAGCGTTCCAAAGCCGAATAACTCGCGGATAAATCCAATGGATATCAGCACCAAGCTGTATCCCAAACCGTTTCCCAAACCGTCGAGAAAACTTTCTATCGGCGGATTTTTAATCGCAAACGCTTCGGCGCGTCCCATCACAATACAATTCGTGATGATCAGCGAAACAAAGACCGAAAGCGATTTGCTAATATCCGGCGCAACCGCCTGAATCACTTTATCGACGACAATCACAAGCGACGCAATGATCGTCATTTCGATAATCATGCGAATGCTGCCGGGAATGATGTTGCGGATGAGCGATATGGCAAGATTGGAAAACGCGGCGACAATCGTTACGGCAATGCTCATTGTCAGCGCCGTATTGAGCGACGTCGTTACCGCCAGCGCGGAACAAATTCCCAATACTTGCAACGCAATCGGGTTGTTTTTGAACAACGGATCGTAAAGAGCGTTTAATGTTTTCTCAGACATAATTGGGTTCTTTCTATTGTTTAAGTTTTCTAAAATCTAATTTTATTTTTTCAACAATGTTTAAATATCCGTTCCGATATTTTAAAAATTTCTCCACCATAAAATTTTAACGTTTCGTTCTGCAAAAGCAAGCGATCAGGTGATCGTTCACATATCCCGTCGCCTGTAAATGAGCGTAACAAATAGCGGAACCGAAAAACTTAAAACCGCGTTTTTTCAGGTCTTTGCTGATAGCGTCTGAAAGCGGCGTGGACGCGGGTAAATCCGACAAAGTTTTCCAATGATTCACAATTGGTTTTCCGTCGGGCAAAAACGATTTCAGGTAATTGCAAAAACTTCCGCATTCTTGTTGTATTTGCAGGAAAATTTTCGCATTGGAAATAGCGGCTTCTATTTTGGCGCGGTTGCGGATAATCCCTTCGTTCTGCATGAGCCGTTCAACGTCGGCAGATGAAAATTGAGCAACCTTACGAGGATCAAAACCGGCAAACGCCTGACGGTAATTTTCACGACGCTTCAAAATAGTCAACCAACTCAATCCCGCCTGCGCGCTTTCCAGCACGAGAAATTCAAACATCTTGCCGTCGTTCGCGACTTCCCGTCCCCATTCTTCATCATGATAACGAACATAAAGCGGGTCTTCGCCGCACCATCCGCAACGAATTTTGTCTTTATTGTTTTCTATGTTTCTCAATATTCCCTTTTGCATCGCAAAATACTTTCTTTATGAGAAAAGTATTTTGCGGCGTATATTACTCATGTTACGCAGGTTTATAATTTTTTGATAGCGACAAATTCTTTCCATGCGTTCTTTATTATGGATATTATTTTTCAGTTTGTTTTTTTGCGTCGCGTTGACGTTCAATCTATTCCGTAGTCCTTTTAAATATCGCACTTTTTGAATAAATGAAAATTATCGGATAGAGTGGTTAAGAAATCGTTTGCGTACTTTTTTCGAGAACGAAAAAAGTTCTTGCAACGATCAACAAAATCAGAAAATTCCGAATAATATTTGTTGTAAAGTATCTTCTTCTTAAAAAATCCCCATAAGCGTTCTATTGGGTTGAGATTAGGACGATACGCAGGTAAAAAATGCAAATTCCCATTCTTATGTTTTTTTAACCATTCTTTCACGACTCCCGATTTGTAATACTTCGCATTGTCAACGAATAAATGGAGTGTCTTCGAGGAATACAATTTCAATAACTTTTCCAAAAGGCGTATCACGGATTGAGAGTTCACGGAATCCGTAAAATCGGTCGCGATTTTTTTCGTGTCAATGTCGATGAATCCGTTGATATGAACTCGTTGACGACCGCTGTTGGCTTTCCATTCTTTTTCTTTACCTTTTCGTATCCAACCCTAAGC
>JAISZO010000246.1 GCA_031269105.1 Planctomycetaceae bacterium
GGGGAATGCCTGAACCCGCCGAACAAAGTGACAACGGAAGAATGGGAGAAAGACATGACAAAAGAAAAAATCGCCGCATGAGAGAGAACCTTTTCATCTCCTTTTAAAGGAAAAAAGAACCTGGGAAAAACTCAACTTTGTTTCAAAATCCAAAAACTTCAACAAAACTCAAACACTACTATTGACCATAGCTCCTGTAATATTCAACGAGATATTAGAACGTTCTTTGATAATCTTCCTGCGTTTTCCCTTTCACTTTTTTTAAGAGAGGTCGGGAATTATTCCATCAGTTGACCAAACGTTACGTTTTCCGACTCGGCAGACGGTTCAAGCAAATTTCCGCGAATCAATTTTTTACGAATTGCATGAGAAAGATTATTGACGCAATTCCATTCGCGAACAGTCAATGTTCTACCGTGTTCCCGCGGGTCAAATGTTCAATCGCGTGAAGATTCAACGCGGAAACGTCTCGCGAAAAATTCACTTGCGTTAAAGCGTTCATCACTACTTGCGTTTTGCGTTCGTCGCGACTGTCGAGCAATTCGCGTTTCTTGTCGTAGATGCAAATTTCCGTTTCCTTTCCCGCCGCGTAGGTTTCCACTTGGGAACAAGCCTGCGTTGATATTGCTCCTATTGATTGCGGTGTCGCAAACGACGACTCCTCGCCCGCCGGAATCGTCGCTCCGGCGGCAATGGCGGGATTGTATTGTTCAGCAAACCGATCCTCGTAACGTTTCCCGTGCCGCTTGTCCGAAAAGTTTGTGGGAATCGCAGGCGGGGAATCTCAACAAATTTTCCCCTGCGAGAAAAGAACGGTTTTGGGATTCCCGCAATTTGAAAAAAAGATGCGGAGATACTTTTGGCGTCCGCCACTGGGTGACAGAACACTCGCGTTACTCCGATTCACGTTGAACACGTACCGACACCTACTCTCTCCGACTCGCAACACTACCAACATTTACCCTCTTCGATTTGCTTAAACAAGCGCCGATATTTACTCTCTTTGGTTCGCGTTGACCAATAGTAAAATAGACTGTTTCACACCCTCTGAAAGTTCCCGCCAACAATTGATAATTACTTCAATCGCTTCGCGGTTGGAAAGGGGAAAATTTTCCAAAATGGGTGCGGATTTAGTACAAACGGAATTTAGATTTTGACGTAAGTTGTTGGAATTATTAGAGTTACAAGATAGTTTATTGTTCAAAACTTGAAGGAACGTAAGGATTTAACAAAATTCAACGCTGGAACTTCGGTCTAACAAAAAACGCTCGTCAATCCTATTTCTCAAGGGATATTTGCTTTTTCAGGAACGACGAATTCGTAAGCTCATAACGGAATAAAAACAAAAAATAAAATCAACACTAACTTTTTAAAAATAACCGTGAACGGATATCGTGAACAAATAAGAAACAAAATTGAAAACGACTTTTTTACGAATAGCCATTCCTCTTTTTTCATGTGAAAACTATGTCCAAAATGAAAAAGATTATTGGTATTGATCTTGTTATCAAAGAACGCGATGCGACAAAACTCGCGGGAGAAATGGCAGGATTAAACGTTTTACAAATCGTCAATAAACCGACCGCCGGCTTCCGGTATCTGCGGCTGAAATCTCGCTTTTAGCTTTTCGTTTTTCTTTCACCGTTCCAAAAGTTTTGCAGCGCCTTGTTCGATCAAGTTTTTTGCCGCCGTTTGTCCTAATTGAACGGCGGTTTGCTTGATAACTGCGCGATCTTGCAAAAATGAAATCGGCAACGAAGAAGTTGTTTCTAACTTTTGCGATCCGTCCGGCGAAAGAACCCGCGCCGTAAGCGTTAATCGCGTTTCTATTTGTCGCGTATTTTTCGCAATATGTTCAACGCTTGCAAGCGCCGCAACGGGCGCAAGGCAACCGCCGCGAAGCGCCGCCAACAAAGAACGTTCGGTAAGCGCCGCCGCATACGTTGGTAAATCATTCAGTAAATCAAGCGCCGCTTGCAATCGGTTTGCATCGTCTTTGCGGATTTCAATTCCCAACGTTCCCTGTCCAATTGCAGGCAAAAACATCGGCGGCTCCAAAAGCGACCTCGTTCGATTTTGTAATTTCAACCGCGTTAATCCCGCTTCCGCAAGAATAATCGCGTCAAATTCTCCTGCGTCTAATTTGCACAACCGCGTTTCGACATTGCCGCGAATGTCGGCGATTTGAAACCGCTCGCCGAAATAATGAAAAATTTGCGCTTGACGCCGCACGCTTCCGGTTCCAATTTTTGCGCCGTCGCGAAGTTCTTCAAGCCGCGTGGCTTTCGTGGAAACAAACGCGTCATGAAACGCGCCGCGTTGAGGCGATGCGGCAAATTCTAATCCTGCAACCGGTTCCGTCGGCAAATCTTTCAAACTATGCACTGCAAGATCAACGTCGTCGGCAAGCAACGCGCGTTGAATTTCTTTCGTAAAGACTCCCTCCGCGCCAAGATTTGCAATCGCTTCCTGCCGATCTTTATCGCCGCTCGTGTTGATTTCAACAATCTGCACGTCAAAATTGCGACGCCGCAATTCTTGCTCAACCCAATGCGCCTGCCACAACGCTAACACACTGCCGCGAGTTCCAATCCGAATAGGTTTCATAAGTTTCACGAACAAAAAATAACAAAATTAAAGAAAACCTATTGTAATAGAAAACGATTTGCAGTCAATTATCTTATTACGCTTTGATCGTAACTTCGCGTAATGCCCGTGTCGCTTTTTCCAGACGAATGCGAACTCATGGTACGCGACCGGCTGCCTAAATGATTTTTCCAATTGCGGAAATGTTCAAGATATTCTTTCTTCAAATCAGAAGTTGTTTTTAAAAGATACGTTTCAATATGCGGCGTTTTATCGCCGTATTCGTCAAGCAAACGAATGTAACCGGCAAGCGTTTCGTGCGTTTTCCGCGAGTGATGAATCATAAAATGCACCCACGACCACGCATGACAATATTCTTCCGCGCCCATTTGGTCAAAATAAAGCAACTTTTCTAATCCATTCAACGACGGCGCCGAATTAAACATCGTTTTTCGCGCGATTGTTTTAAAATACGGATTCTCGGTCGCGCGAGTTTCCCGCGGTTTCTCGAAATACTCCGCAAGTCCTTCATCCAGCCAGAGCGGAACAAAACGAATCGTGGAATGTAAAAAAGCGTGCGTCATTTCATGCCGTAAATCTTCGTTGATTTCAGAATTTCGAACCACTAATACCATGCCGGGTCCTTTGTCCTTAATGTATAACGAACGGCGGTCAAAGGGAGCGTCGGGAAATTCCACCGCTAAAAATTTGCGGTACGTTTCCTCCGTCTGAAAAAAGAAAACTTCTATCGTTTCTCGCGGTCGCGGAATGGCAAGATACGCGCTCAAATCTTTTTGAATATTTTTCAATTCGCGGAGAATTTCATACTCGCGATCCAACGGAAAATCTGCGTGATAACGCACAGCGCCGACAATTCGCGTGTCGATAAAATAGTTCTCGAACGGAAGCACGTCGCTGTGAGCCACGTCCCAGCTCAACTCTTCTTCCGGTTCAAAAGCCGCCGATTCCATATTTTCCGGCGCAACTCGCAATTGAGGTTTATTTTCCTGAACCGGTTTGGCGCCGAACGTTTTTTCTTTTGTATCATTGTCTTTATCTTTACCGCCGCCCCACAAGGCGCCAAAAAAAGAACGTTTTTTCGGAACCGTTTCAGGGACAGGCGACGATATTTGCTGCGAATTTTCCGATATTGTCGCCGGTATCGCCGTTGCTGCGGGAACTTCCGCAACGGGTTTGGGTTCAGAAGAAGAAAAAAAAACGCGGCTATTGGAATCCGTTGGATTAGGATTGGCGGAACTCGGCGTATTTTTATTTGCCGGAACAAGCGATTTTGGCGTTTGCGAATCGTTTTTGCCGGTACTTGCAAAACCCGACAAATCCTGCGCTAAACAAACCGACGCTCGAAAACACAATAATGTGATTACTGTAAAAAATATTCCTAAAAATATGAACCACCGATCAGATCGTTTCATCGCTCTTCTTATGAATAATTATTGTTTTTGACGGCGTCTTTCGTAAAACTTGAGGATTTCTGATAAATCCGCGCCAATTTTACAAAACCGACTGAAATTTTGTTTCCGAATCCGTAAAAACGACTGCTTCCCGAATGAATATTGAAAATTATTCCCAATAATATCACTGCTAATATCGACACAAAACCTTTTTAAACAAAAGAATATCACTAAAAACCGCTCAAATTTCCAAAAATTTGTTTTTGAGGAAAATATTGAAACTTGTAACGAATTGGATTCATATTTGTTTTTCCTTTTCTTTCACGATTCTTTGAGCATGTCGCGTCTCTTGTTCTTTTCCTAATTTTTATGAATTTGTTTAATAAACCAATAACCGATAATCGCCAGACACGCGTTTCCAATCCAAACAAAAACGGGCGGAAGCGTTCCAGACTTTGCGCCGTCGGTACCGTACATGAGAAAAGGATAATAAATCGCCAAAATAGGTAAAAAACATATAAAAAAACTGGAAAAGACGTCCGCCCGTTGTAATTTAATCGCTAACGGAATCCCTATCCAGACGAAAAAAAAGCAACTGAAACCGTTTGCCCAACGTCGATTCGGTTCCGTGTGAAGTCGATTGTATCTCGAAAGCGCGCTGTTCATTTCCGCCTCGTAACGCGGCTGATTTTGCGACGTCGCTTCTATGTCGCCCGTAATCAACGAAAACGCGGTCATTGACGCGATTTTCTTTTGAGCGACGTCAATACGTTTCAAACATTTTTCAATCTGCTCCGAAATATTGTTTAAAGGAATGTCGGAAGGACTTTGCGTATCTCTATTTTCTTGCGGTTGTCCGGGAATAGGAAAATCTGGCGATTTCCATTCCCGCGCGGTAATTTTCGTCGTTCCGTCTTCGCCATAAAGATTAACGCAACGAATTGAAAACGTTCCTTTTGCGTAATCCACGATAATCTCCGCTTCATCCATTTTGACCGTTTTTTGTTCTTTATACAGCGTAATTTCAGGATGAATCAGCTTTTTTCCTTCGACTCGTTCGACTTTGATTTCACAAGTATCATTTCCTATATTTTGCGAGAAACTCCCATCTTTTTCAAGTCTCGAGTAAATTGTATCTTCGAGCGAATAATAAATGACCCGCGTAAGACCGGAACGTCCCCATGTTACCGCGAAATCGTTAAGCCAAACGCAAAGAAAACTGAAAATCATTGCAACGATCAAAACAGGCCAAATCAATCGCCAAGGAGAAATCCCTAGCGCTTTTGCGGCAATAATTTCATTGGAACCCGCCATCCGTGAAAAGGAAATTGTCGTCGCCAACAACAATGTCATCGGAATTGCCAGCCGTAACGCTTCCGGCAAAACAAACGGAACAAGCTGAATTGCATGTTGAAACGGTACGCCAATCTGCATCGCCTTATTGACAACAATGATTAACACAAGCGTTACGGTGATTAAAAGTAACGACGCAAAAAATAATTTCAAAATGTCAAAAATGATATAACGGATGAACACGGTATTTATTGCCCTTCGTCGAATTTTTGAGTAGTTTCCCAGTTTTTCGTACTGAAGTCAAGAGCAATTTTTTCGATTCTCTTGAAATTTTGCGCATTTTTGGTAAATTGTGAAAAATGAAAGTATTCATTGATTTGACATTAATATATTTTTGTCTGCTACTATACTCGCAAAGTCGCAGAGATCGTCTAGAAAAAAATCTTCGCGTTTTTGTAAGAAATAAAAAATTCCAATGATGGCGAATGTAAAATATCAACCTCAATTTTCTTAACTTCGATGCGATTAAAATTGATTGCTTGCGAGATTTTGTTTCGTGAACTGAGTTATTTTGCCGCGAAATCGCCGCACCGGATTGACGCGACGTTTTTGGCGAAAGGACTGCACGACGTCGGCAGACAAAAGATGTTTCAGGAACTGGACAAGGTTCTCGACGCGGTTGAGCCGTCGGAATACGACGCCGTATTGTTGGGGTATGCGCTTTGCAACGGCGGTATTGCCGGACTTTCGCCGCGCGGAAAAGCGCCGCTTGTCGTACCGCGAGCGCACGATTGCATTACGTTGTTTCTCGGCGACAAAAACAAATATGAAGAATATTTTTTTAGTCATCCCGGCGTTTATTTCAAAACGGTCGGATGGTTGGAACGCGGCGATCACCTTGTGCAGAATTATTTGCATCCGCCGGATATAAACGACGATTCGCCGTGTATTTACGATCCGAGAACCGAACAATATATTACGTTTCGGCAGATGGTAAAAAAATACGGCGAAACAAACGCGCGGTATATTTGGGAACAACTTGTCGCGACGCCTCATTATCAGCAAATCACGTTTATTGAAACCGGTATTGAGCCGAATGAGCAATTTCTTCAACAAGCAAAACGCGAAGCCGCCGAACGAAACTGGATATTTGAAACGATTCGCGGCGACTTACGGTTATTACAAAACCTTGTCAACGGCAATTGGAATGAAGAAGATTTTCTTATCGTTCAGCCCGGTCAGAAAATTGATTTTGATTATTCCGGTCAAATCGTAAAAAATATTCACACAACAAAATGAAACCGGAAAAAAGCGTTCCGCCTGCCGTGTTACGTTCTGGCTACCGCTTTTCATTTTTAACTTGCCCTAATTCTTCAAGCAAACGATCCGTATGATAAATGGAACGCAAGCCCTCGATAATCGCGGCGGAGCAAACCGAAACGGCACGAATGTAAACGTCGTCGTAAACAAAATTGCGAGCATGTGCAAGACGATTGCCGTCAAACAAAATACCGACAATTTCTCCCGCTTGATTGACCATCGGGCTGCCGGAGTTGCCGCCGATTGTGTCGTTGGTTGAAATCATATTCATCGGCGTTTCCGCGTTGATTTGATCCCGCGCTTTCATCCACGTTTCCGGTAATGTATAAGGCGTCGCAAAGTTATGTTTTTCCCCATGCGCGAACGTGTCGCCCATTTTCGTGAACGGCGGATACGTTGCGCCGTCGGGATCGGCGACGCCTTTCACTTGTCCAAACGTGAACCGCAACGTAAACGTCGCGTCGGGATAAACAGTCGTGCCGTACAATTTGAAACGGGCGTCGGCAATTTTCGCATACGCCTGCCGACGCGGTTCTTCGATTCGCGTTTCCATAATGTTTCGCAATTCCCGAGCGCGTTTGTCCACAAGCAACGCTAATTGAATCATCGGATCGTCCGTTTCCAACGTCCCTTTCAACGCCGCGTCGTAAAGTTCGAGACGTTTTTTCGCGTCGAAAAGTTTTGTTCCTTTCATCAGTTCCGACGCGCGGTTTTGCGGCGATTTTCCGGTAAGAATCTGTTTGACCAGCGGATCATCCGCGCCGAGTTTTTCAGTCAACAACGTTAAAGAGTCGCTTAATTTTGCAATTTCAACGTTCTCATACAACGGCGACGCCGCTCCGAGCGACTCGCGAATTGTCGGCAGCGCGGTTTCGTTGTAGCCGCGCAAACGCTTTTCATTCGGCTTTTGCGATTCCTGCGAAACGCGGACAATCTGCCGCGCGTAACCGAACAACGGCGTGTGAAATCCCTCGCCCGCTTCCAGCAAATCGTAAGGATACAAAATGTCTTTCCACTGTTTCAACGCGCGTTCAATTTGCAGCCAAGGCGCCGGCTCGCGCACGTTCAATAACCGCGATTTCGTAATTTCCGCCCGCAACTTCGTTTCTTCCGCAACCTTGCGCGACAGAAGCGAATCGTCTTGCAACGCGGTCAAAACGCCCAACCGCACTTTACGGGTATTCGTCCATCGGAAGATTTCGGTTTGCGTCCGGCGTTGATTTTCCGCGCTGGTTTCCGCAAGGGCTTTCAGCGCGACTTCGCGGCGGAACACTTTTTCCATTGTGTAAGGATATTGCACGTCGCGGCAAAATTTTAATTCGGCAACGGTTTTAAAACGGTCGGTACGTCCGGGGTGTCCCGAAACGATCACCAACTCGTTTTCCGCCGCTCCGCTTGCGCTGAATTTGAGATAGTTCGGCGTTTCGGCGGGCTTGTCGTTTTCATAAGCGCGGAAAAATGAGACGTCAAGACAGTAACGCGGATATTCAAAATTGTCAGGATCGCCGCCGAAAAATCCGACTTGATATTCCGGCGCGAACACGAGCCGAATGTCGGCGTACTTTTTATAACAATAGAGATGATACAAGCCGCCGTTGAAGAACGCGACGACTTCGCACTTCATGCCGGTTTCCGCATTCGCCTCGCTTTCGATTTTCGCAACGACCGCCCGTCGCGCCTGTTCCGCCGCGTCGCCGATCAGTCCCGGCTTGACGGCGGCTTTTACTTGATCGGTCGCGTCGCGGACTTCCTGCAACACGTTCAACTCGATTCCCGGACACTTGATTTCGTCCTCAAGCGTTTTCGCGTAATAACCTTGTTCGACCAAATTGCGTTCCGGCGTACTCATTCTTTGCAGCGTCGAAACGCCGACATGATGATTCGTCATCACTAATCCATTCGGCGAAACAAACGACGCCGACCCGCCGTTGCCAAATCGAATCGACGCTTTTTGCAAATGGTCAAGCCATTCCTGCGACGGCTTAAAACCGTATTTTTCCTCAAGCTGCTTCAACGGCGGATTGGCGTACAACCACATTCCTTCATCCGCAACGCTTTGTCCAAACGGACAGCCGCTCAATATCACAGCCGCTAAAATTAACATGCGTTTCATTTTTGGGTTCCTTTTTGTTTTCGAGTTTGTTTGGTAAAATTTTTTGCTTTTGGAAATCTGTGTAAAATTATAAACTTTAACGAATTTTCTGCAATCGCAACATAAAGCGCAAACAAGTGAAAATGATGCATTTCTTATTTGGAAATCTCTCAAAACTCCTTTTCAAGCGATTGTTTTCCTTTTGTTCGTCGGTCAACGGATGATTCCGACAGCCCTTTTCGCAAATTTTCGGATGGAACCCGCGATTGATCAACTCCGTCTCGACGTCTTCGCGTTCCGACTCCGCTTTCGAAGGCGGCAAATTCAAAAATAGAACGCTCTCGTGAACCGCCGCGTGCGTCGCGATAAAATTCCGAATCAGTTTATATTCCTGTCCCGGCAAGTTATCCGGTACGCCGGGAGAGTTATCCAGGAGACCGGAAAAGTTGTTCGGCAAATCGTATAAGTCCGACGGACGTAAGCGGAAGTTCCGCGAGAAACGCCGAAAATTCCGACGAATTTGCTGAACATTGCGGCGGACAGATTATAAAGCGCCTTGAGAAGGAGAACGCTTTTAAAAATATTCCGCTGATATATTACGATTTTTTAACGCGATATTTGATTTACGATTTGAGTCAATGGTACAAGCGAATATCGTTAGTTGCAACAAAAATATTATTGTGTTGCAGGCGAACCGTATAATTTCGTTCTTGGGCAATCGCTTCCAAATCATCTTGCAACGCGGCAATCGAATGACGGTTTGGAATCTGCACTTGCGCGACCAACGTAAATTCATCGCTTTCGCATCGGCTGTAAAAATCAAGGATATTGATTTCCTGATCGGCAAGATATTGACTGAAATCGTGAACCACGCCTTTTGTATCTTTGCCGAAAGCCGTGATAACAAAAGCATCGGCGTCTTGCGATTCCGTTTGAGAATTTGCCGTATTCGGCGCGGCAACCGCCACGACTTTATACGCATCACCCAGCAATCGATGCGACCGAATATGCGCGGCAAGCTCGTCGGCATTCCATTCTTCCGGCAGTGCAACGACCAGAATAAATGTAAAATAACCGTCCAGCACCGTCTGACTGCACGATTCGATGTTGGCGTTAAGTTCATACAATGCCGTACTCACGCCGGCAATAATTCCCGGATGGTCGGTCGTTACTACATTTAATACGTAACTTGACATAAAATTGAAAATGAATACCGTTTAAATAGCGTTTGTCGTCAAAATTCGCTGACACGAGCATGATTGAAAGTATAAACGATTCGAAGAAAAAGTCAAGTTTTGACGAAGTAAAAACAAGGCGTACTATGAAATACTCTCTTTCATAAATCTAACGAAACGACAGCGTAGAATAACCGTTACCGGAAAGCGCGTTTTCCGACGTTATGCCGTTTTCCCGAAACGCCGCCCGGTGCGGTATCGTTAATTGAATGCGCGACGACGCGGACGGCTGCGCGGCAAGCGACGTCATGGACATTGACGGCGGCGTTATTGACGGAGCAGCGGATGTTATAATTGTCGGCGGTTGGATTGACGCCGCGACGCTTTCTTGCGGCGGCTGTTTCGCGATTTCCGGCAACGAAATTGCCGAATTGTCATTTATTCTCGCAATTTGTTCATCGGGAATGCGTTCCGTCGTTGCCGATCCGGCAAAAACCAGAGCCGCGTTATGAAAAGCCGACGAAAAACTCGCGTTGGCAAATTTGGACGCGCAATCCAACGTTTCCGCAAATTGAAGCGGCCAAAGCCGTAAACCGGACTGCTTTTTCAGATTCGCTTTCGGTTGCGCGAGAATCAACCATCGGCAATCATTCGTTATCAACGCTCTTGAAAACGGAACGCCCGGACTGTAAAACATCAGCGAATGTTCCGACGGATTCCCTTGTTCCAAATTCCAAAGCCGAATTTCCCGATCCAATCCCAACGAAACAATCATATTATTTTTATTAGAAAATTGCAGGAATTTGACGGGACTTTCGTGTCCCGTCAAGACGCGTTCGACTTTCAAATGATCCTTTTCAGCGCCTTCTTCAATTCGCCATAAACGAATCGTTTTATCGTAACTTCCCGTCGCAAGATAACGTCCGTCGTTACTGAAAACAAGCATCGAAATCCATCCGTCATGTTCCCGCAACGCAATCGGATTCATATTCGGACGCTTTTGCAAATCCCAAACGCGAAGAATCGCGTCGCGTCCTCCGGTGGCAAGCCAACGCCCGTTAGGACTTATCGCAATATCGTTGACTTCTAATTCGTGTCCTTTGAGAACAAACTGCTCCGCCGCAGACGCTTGCAAATCATAAACCCGCACGGTTTTATCTTCGCTGCCCGACGCGAGCCATTGCGAATTTTTACTGATCGTCAAAGCGCGAATCGGCTTTTCGTGTCCTTTAAGAACGAGCGGCGGCGATAACGTTTTCTTTGCGGTAATCTCGTTTAGATTCCACAAATAGACCTCATTCGCGCTGTTTTGCGATCCGCGCATCGGCTTTCCGTAAGCCGCAAGCCAACGGCCGTCTTCGCTGACAATCGAATAGGCAAACCGGCGTCGCAAATCGACAATATCTATCGGACTTTCCGACGGCTGTTCCAACGTCAAATTCCAAATACGAATCATTCCGTTTAAGGCGACGCAAATTCCCCAATTCAGATCGGAAGTCATATGCAGTTGCGAAACGCCGCCTTCAATGGTATCCAACAAAAAACCGGCGGGATGTTCGTGTTTCGTAACGTCCCAAAGCCAAACTTTTCCTTCGTCGTCGGCGAAAAGAAACCATCGTCCATCTTTACTCAATGTCATCGCTTCAATTCCGCCGTAAAATCCATTCAACGAAATGCCGAGATGTTGCGAGGCAAGCGATTGATTGAGCGCCCATCGCGCATTATTCGGAACGTCCAAGCCGAGTTCCTGAAAACAACGAATGGATTGCAGCGTCAACAACATACTGCGAACCGGATTTTTCTTGATAAGAGAATACGCTTCGTGAAGTAACGATTCCGCTTCATTTTGTTTGATAAGACGCGCCGCCGAGTTTTTTTCATTTTGCTTTTCCGGCGTTTCGGGAAAATTTTGTTCGTCTTCTTCGCGTTCTGTCGGCGGAAGCGGAATCAATTGTCCTGAAATCAATTGCGGTTCTAACGAAACGATCGACGAATGAGTTTCCTGTGCGACGAAATTTTCTACTGCGGATATTGAAGCGTCGAACGACGGAGAAGACCGCGTTGCTGAAACGGTTGCGACGTCTGCGTTTTCCGTTGTTACTTTTGAAACGGAACTTTCTTTTTCTTCTCTCGTTGGAGGCGTATAATTTTCAGGAACGAAAAATTCATTGAAAATTGGAGGAATATTAGGCGTTTCATCGCCAAATGAAATCATACCGGACAACACATTGTCGTTCGTCGCCGGATTTTTCGATTGCGATAAACGAGTTGACGAATTTGAAGAAACCGCGTTTGATTCCCGTTTTTCCGAGACGCGAGAATTTTCTTTACGGGCAAGGTCCGCTTGTTTTGAAAAATCGCGCGAATGAAGTAACAACAAAACAAATACGCAAATCAATCCTGTCAAAGCGCCGCAAAGTAGAAATTTTTTTCGCCACTGATTTTTATGATTTTGATAATGTTCAAAAAAATGCGTTGTTAAATTCGTTTTATTACGAACAAAACTTTTAGAATAATTTTCTTCCTCCAAAGAACAAGCGGCGTTGGATTCGGCTTTTTTTGTTTTATGATCCTTGAAATTCATCGGATTTCGCAGAATCTCCGTCGGGGATTTTTCATCGCATGAAAATTTTTCTGAATAAACATAATCGGCTAACCAGTATCCCTTTGCGTCGTCGGACAACACCGGCTCGTAAGCGACGATTTCATCATCCGACGCAATTTCGTCCGTTAAGTCCTGAACAGAAAAACGTTCCTCGATTGCATGAAACGGCGGCGAATCAGCAAAAGATTTTTCCCGACGTTTCGGTTGGGGAAACGAATGCTGTTGAAGTTCCTGACGGATTTTCGCCAATTCTTTTTCAATATGTTCGATTTGAGCGACGTCAATTTGCAAATCGGATTTCAATTCAAAACGAATCCCGCACGCCGGACAACTCAACATTTCGCTGTAACGAGGCGAGTGATGTTCAAACGTAAAACGGCAATGCGGACACGCCGCTTCAAAAGAACGGCTATGATTTTGCAAAGAATTTTTCCGCAATTCGCGAGGATGTTTCTCACTCGCCGCATGAATCGCTTTGCGCAATCCATATCGGGAAATCCCTTGCGTGTCGTCTTGTTGAGGATTTTGACGTCTCGTACTCATTTGATGCGTCTGTTGCTTCCAACAACAGCCAACGTTCATATTTTTGCGAACAAAGAAACGAAAAGAAAATAATAGATAAATTTTTCATCGGATAAATCGAACCGAAAAAATGGTTAAATTTGTAGTTATTGGAAAAAATTATCTATTTTACACTCGCTTCAAACAATAAAGATAGAATGGATAAAATAAACAAAAAAAGAAATCGCACAGAATTAACAATATACGTATTCCGCGTTATAAAGGTAAAAAATTCAGAAGAGACCGAGTGTATAATGAATGTCTGATGATTTTGAGTACTTCAAAATTTAGCGCTGATTCTCGTTTCGATATTTCATCATTAATTCCAAATAACTCTCAGTAATCGGTTTGGAAAATCCCAGCGCCGTTGCTAAAGATTTGACCGCTTTTTGTAATTCGGAAAATTGCCGCTCGTCGGCGATTGTTTCAATCTCGATAAAATCTCCCGGTCCGTCGAGATGATCGAGCGTCAAGCCGAATTTTTGTTCGCGAAAAATCATCGCGGCTGTTCGCCGCGTTTTTTTCAATTCGGCGTTAGGTAAAAAACCGACGGCTTGTAATAATTCGTCCCATTGTTTGGCGATTTCCGGTTGGTCGGTAAGAAAAATTTCCAACTCGCGGCGGGTTTTCGTCTCTTTATCGAGTTTTGCGCCTTTGTAAGTAATTTTGTATTGTCCCGCTTTTTGCCGGATTCGGAGACATTCGTCTGTTTTCGCAAAATCTTTTGCCGGATGTTGATAAAATACGTCGCGTTCTTCCGCCGCTTCGCCAAATGTCAAACCGAACTCCTGCCGCAATTTTTCTAACAAAGCGGCAACGTCCGAAACGGCAAATTTCATTTCAACTTCAAATAACATCATTCTCAAAGGGGCTTGTCGCATAATTTTTCAAAAATTTCCGTTTTTTTGAATTTTTCTGCGTAGTCGAGTTAGAGTTTCGTTTCCATTCGCTCATGTTACGAGGTAAAGCATGTTGCAAAAAGCTAAAACAGACGTAAAAAATCGAAAAAAAGCGTCAATGACAATATGTTTTCGCAAACTTCACTGATATATTTTATTTTATTTCAAATCAAGAGTCAATTCATTTGTTCCGGCTTGAATGTTGACGACAAGCGGCGATTCTAACGGACTTTGATATTGTTTCGGAATTTCCGGTTTATCCGGTCCCAAATAAACGGCGTAACGCCCGACCGGAAGGTCTTGAGCCAATACCGTGAAACGCCCTTGCGTATCAGTCTTTGCGGCGATAAAAATC
>JAISZO010000313.1 GCA_031269105.1 Planctomycetaceae bacterium
AATTCAATGAGATACAGATTTTTCATGCGCAAAAGATGATACTTTCAATTTTTGCTATTTATTTTCACTAACCTCTTTGAAACCAATAGGTTGCAATAAAAACGATAACTCAAATAAAAATGAAACGCAATACCCGTTTGAACACCTTACCCGCAGGGACGAGATCATCCATGACGAGACGCTTTATTATTTCGCGACCAGCGTAAAATTTCCCTCTGTTGGAGGGGTGGCGGGCGGCGCAGTCGACCGACGGGATGGTTGATTGTTTTCTCGCGTCGCTTTCCGGCGGTTTCACCGCCGGTTACGCATGATTCCGTCCTTGCGGGACTACTCGAACGCAAAGCCACACGGAATAAAAACAAGTTCCTGCGGGACGAATGCGAGACGCGATTTTTTTGCTACTGAGGTTGTTCTGTTAAGAAAAATAAGGTAAAAATGATGTGACAGGCGACAGTGTCCAGGGAACAGTATCCAGGGTTGGTTTGCCGTGTACTTTCGCGTGTTGAAAACCAACACTGGTACCTGATATCTGGAACCTGCAACCTAAAACAAAATTTCCCTCCGCTGGAGGGGCGCCCGACGGCGGATTCCCGCAATTTGAAAAAAAGATGGGGAGATACTTTTGCTCCCTATCGTATATACTCCATTCGCCAACGATACGGTTATTTTGGACGATTGGAATTTAGGATTTAACAGCGATGCCAACTTGATAAGTGCTGTTTCGTTAGCGAAAAGAGTATAGTATAATCGTTGTCGCGAGCGATTTGTTCCTATGGAGAAGAGTTTGACGTCAACCCCTTCGATCCAACAACTCGTCCGCACTTGAGAATCGCCCGCGTTCTCAAACTAGAAAAACAAAATTTCCTAACCTAGAAAGACAAACAATGTCGAAACATGATTTCAACCGCCTCAAATTCTTTATCGTCCTTTTTCTGACGTTTGCGGGGACGCCGCTCTTGTTTTCCGCAACGCCGGAATCGACGGAAACGCTGCAATCGCTTGCGGAACAATTTGAAAAACCGCCGCTTAAATATCGTCCTCATGTCTGGTGGCACTGGATGGGAAGTAATTTCACCAAAACCGGAATCACCAAAGATCTCGAAGCCATGAAAGAAGCGGGAATCGGCGGCGGAACAATTTTCAATATCGCCTCGTCCGTGCAGAATACGCACGCTCCGATGGAAAACAACCCTTATCCTGAACAAACCTACCGTAGCGCCGCCTATTGGGACGCCATGCGGCATACCATGTCGGAAGCTCAACGTCTCGGTTTGGTCATGGGATTGCACGGCACGCCGGGGTACGCGACGACCGGCGGTCCCTGGATTACAGAAGAGTATTGTATGCAAACGCTGACATTTACGAAAATCGCCGTTCAGGGCGGTCGGACAATTGAAACGACGCTTTCTCGCCCCGAACTTCCGATTTATCGCGGCTATTCCAACGAAAGCAATAGTTTCGGGAAAAACGTCACCGGAAAACAGGCGACTTATTATAAAGACGTCGCGGTTATGGCGATTCCCGATAAAGCTCGCCCAACGTCCGCCGACGTTCTTGATATTTCCGCCAACATGGACGAAAACGGACGTTTGAAATGGCAAACGCCCGCCGGCTCGTGGACAATCTGCCGTATCGGTCATGCGCCGACAATGGCGCATCCGCATCCGCTTCCCGACGATATTATCGGGAAAACGTTGGAAGTCGATAAGATGAGCCGCGCGGCGAATCTTTATCACTGGCGTCAACTTCTCGATCCTTTGAAAGAGCATATCGGAGAGTTTTTCGGCAAGTCGTTCACTTATGTCTGGATCGACAGTTACGAATCCGGCGATCAAAACTGGACGCCGACGTTCCGCGAGGATTTTATTCGTTTGAAAGGTTACGATCCGCTTCCGTACATCGCCCTTCAACAAACGACGGAATCGGGAAAAGAAAGCGAAGAACTCAAAAAATTCCAGCAAGACAATCGGGTGGCGATCAGTCGGTTGTTTATCGACAATGGCTGGAAAACCGCGCAGGAAACGCTTCATTCTTACGGCTTAAAACTTTACTGGGAACCTTACGCTGGTCCTTGGGATTCGCATGAAAGCGTTTCTATTCCCGATCTTCCGGTGGGGGAATTTTGGACGGGCGGCAGCGGTTCCATCGGGAATCTTCCCGCGATTGCAAGAGAATTTGGGAAACCGCTTGTCGGCGCGGAGGCGTTTACCGGCAGACCGGAAACAAGTAAATACACGGAAGACCCGGCGTTTCTCAAACACTCGGCGGACGGCGGTTATGCGTCCGGCGCCAACTGGTACTTTTTGCATCACTGGGTTCATCAGCCGTTTGACGACCGCTATCAACCCGGTATGGGCATGGGATGGTGGGGAACGCATTTCAGCCGTCATCAAACATGGCTCAAACCCGGCAAAGCGTTTTTCACTTATTTGGCGCGTTGTCAGATGCTGTTGCAACAAGGCGTTTCCGTCGCTTCGGAACGGAACGTCGCGCATCGGAGTACGCCGGACGCGGAAATCTTTTTCGTGATCAATCCCGAACGTTCGACGCTCGAAAAAGCGTTCGCGTTTCCGGTTAAAGACCGCGTTCCCGAATTATGGGACGCTTACGCCGGCGTCATTCGTCGGACGCGACGTTGGAAAGCGGACGGCGATAAAACGTCGGTCAATTTAAAACTGGAGCCGGACGAATCCGTCTTTGTCGTTTTCCCGAAAGATCAAAATTGCCCTTATTCTCAATTGCCGACGCCGGAATACGACGTCAAAAATGAAACGGCGGAAGAAATTCGCGAAACGTGGAAAGTACGCTTTGAACCGAAACTCGACGCGCCGTTTGTCCGCGAATTTCCGGCGTTGACGGATTTCAGCGAAAGCTCCGATCCCGCCGTAAAATACTTTGCCGGAACCGCCGTTTATGAACAAACCGTTGAGATTCCTGCGGAAGAAATCGGCAAAAACAAACGTTTCGTGCTGGATTTGGGAAAGCTAAACGACGTTGCCAGCTTGAAAATCAATGGAAAAGACGCGGGCATGTTATGGAATCCGCCGTACAAAGCGGACGCGACTTCGTTGATCAGAGCGGGAGAAAACCGGATTGCGATTGAAGTAACGGTGAATTGGGCGAACCGTCTTATCGGCGACGAGCAAGAACCGGCGGATTTTGAATGGGGAGCGGATCGCGGCGACGCGGGACGCGCCATGAAAGCGTTTCCCGATTGGTTTCTCAAAAATCAACCGCGACCGTCGCAGGGACGCAAGACATTTAATATCTGGTACTATTACCGGAAAGATTCGCCGTTACAACCGGCGGGACTGCTTGGTCCCGTCCGTCTTCTCCGGCAGGAGACGGACGATCCTTCCTTAAATTCGGAATGAGCAAAGCGAGAAGCGAGAAAACTAAAAACGGTAAGAAACACAACGGTCAATCATTGGCAGCCGGAACGTCGGCGGCGGTTTACTCTCGCTTACGCTTCGGGCTGTCATTTTGGTAGTTCGTCGTCGGGTGTTTTTCCAGATTTTTCGCCGCTTTCACCGATATTTTTTCTTTTTTGAAATTTTATTTGTTTCTGTAATATTTCTTGAAATGGGGTTGGTGTTGCGAGGGTGTTGAAGGTGAGATTATTTTCGTCTTCTATTTAGCAATCATTCTTACAGATGGTCGCCAAGTTGTTCAGTAACGTTTGAAAACATTGTACCTGAATTTCACCTTCCACATTATTTTCCTTGTTTGTTTTTGATTCTGTTTCGAATTTGATTTTTTTGTTTCTTGCTTTTTTTCGGTAACTTTTTTACTTGGTTCTGCCGTCGTCACCGGATAACGGAGTTCTCTTGTTTTGTCAAGATTTTCGTCGCTAAAAAGGTAGGACGCCCAACATTGTCGAATATCCCCCACGATATAATACGCCAGCATACAAATTAACAAGTGCGCCCGAACACGTTTTTCCAAGTGATGGTGAATCGGTCTGACCTCCAGCAATGTGGCTTTAATCGTCCGAAAATTCTTTTCCACATCCGCAAAACACTTGTAATAGTAAGCAATAAAATGTAGGAAATTCATATCCAAGTATTAGGATTATCTATATATTCCGATAACATTCCAAGCCGCCCATTCCAAGATTTTTCAGGATCATAATGTGTTTTTTTAGGAGGAAAAAAATCGTAGGGATCAGCAAAAGAACCCCCGATAATAAACGCTCTTCGCCGTGTTTGAGGAACGCCGTAATCAGCAGCACAAAGAACAGCAGAATTTGTATTAAATCCCATTTGCTCTGCAAACTTAATTATTTCTTTGTGTTCCTCTGTATTTAATAATTGCGGAACATTTTCCATTACAAACATTCGCGCACCGCTTTGTTTAACAATATCCATATAAGGTCGCCAAAGTTGCTTTCGCGGATCATTGTCACGGTTTTTATTAAGTAATGAAAAACCTTGACAAGGCGGTCCGCCTATAACAATGTCGGCTTTCGGAATTTTTATTTTGTGTTCATCCAGAATTGATAGTAAATTACCTTCAACACAATGTTTTCCAAAATTTACATTATACGTTTCAACAGCATAGTGATTAAAATCATTTGCCCAAACTACTTTTGTAGGATATGAGGTAAACCGCGTAAAACCAAGAGTTAAACCGCCCGCACCTGAAAATAAATCAATGATTCGAATAGGAGTAACCTTTTTCGAGTTTTGTTTTATTGATTTTTTTAACATGTTTACTTTTCTTACACTGATTTAATAAATTTTTTGAATTTAGCAAAAATGCTGTCTAAATTTTTCAGTTCACATTCCCAAACAGTAAAAACCCGCCAACCAATTTTTCTTAATTTTATCCGATTTTTGTTGTCACGTGCAATATTTCCTTCGATTTTTTTATTCCAAAAATTTTTATGTGTTTTCGGTCTATTCCCACGTTCACAATTTTTATGACCGTGCCAAAAACAACCATGAATAAAAACAACGGTTCGATGTTTTTTTAGGACTAAATCCGGTTTACCGGGAAGTGTTTTATCGTAAAGTCGATAACGGAATCCTGCACGATGTATCAGTTTACGGAAAATTATTTCAGGCGTGGTCTCTTGAGAACGAATCCGGCTCATATTCCATGAGCGTTTTTCTTTCGTAAGGTGATCCATTTATTTTACCTAATTTCTCAATAAATAATACACAACAAAATAATTTTATTATAAACTTTTGGGCTTTATTGACAAGCGGATGTTAGATATTTTTCAAGAAAATGAATAACTGAATATATTTTGAGAATAAATTCGTGAATTTACATAAGCAAGACGTTCTCGTGCAAGCGTCGCGCGAACAAAAACGAATGATGGAATTGGGATTGACATTTAGTCCCGCAAAAACAGAAACGGAGAATAATAATTGTTGCGGCGCAGTATGAAGAGAGTCTGGAGTCTGTAGGGACGAGCCAAGAGCAATCTCAAACAAACAACTCAATCAAAACAGAAACAATGGAAAACAAACATTTTTCCGATGCACAATTGCAGACGTATTATGAAAAACTTTTAACGGATCAGCGACGTGTTGCGGCGATTGAAAAAATCGGCGGCGGCAAGTTTGCTGACCTTGAAGCGAAAGCAATTGAAGAGGGTTGGGCGGTAGAAAAATTTCACGCGGAATATCAACATCGAACCATGCCGGACGCAACGCAATTTCAAAAAACGAATACAAACGTTTTGAAAACGTCAGCATTGGAGGCAATCGCTCTTTCATCGGGCGGATGTTCCTCCGTGTATCTTGAATCGCAATTTGATGAAAAGACGTAGAGCAAGCGGATAAATTTCGCGGCGTTGGTATTCAAGAGTTTTGCGAATTGGCATGTTGCGGCAAGCGCCTTCCGAAGTATCGGCGTGATTCACGCGGTTGGTTGGAAGCGGCGTTTTCCAGCGCTTCGCTGCCCGGCATTCTTTCCAATGTCGCCAATAAAGTCTTGCTTGACGGCTTTTTGCAGATGGACGACACTTGGAAAAAGATTGTCAAAATCGCCAGCGTCAACAATTTTCAACAGCATATCCGCTACCGCATGAACGGTGCGTTCAAGTTTGAAAAAGTCGGTCAGGACGGCGAACTCAAGCATGGCGAAATCGGCGAACAACAATTTTCGCAACAAGTGGCGACGCACGGAATTATGTTTGCATTAACGCGGCAGATGATTATTGACGACGATCTTGGCGCGTTTGCGGATATTCCGCGAGCCATCGGCATCGGTGCGGCAGATGCGATTTCCGACGCAGTATGGAGTTGCTTGTTATCGAATCCGATTCAAAAGGACGGCAAAGCGTTTTTCAGCAAAGAACATCAAAACATTTTAACAACTGCCGGTATTGCGTTGGACGTCAACGGTTTGACGGAAGCCGAATTGGAATTTTCAAAACAGGAACGCTCGACCGGTCGTCCGCTTGGAATCCCCGCAAAAATTCTGCTTGTCCCGTCATCGTTAAAAGTTGCGGCGGAAACGTTGATGAAAAGTTTGACGGTCAATGAGACAACCAAAGAGAATCAGCCGAAGCCGGTTGTCAATCCGTACGCCGGAAAATACGATGTTGTTTCGACGCCGTATTTATCGAGCAAAGCGTTTCAAGGTTACAGCGCAGCGGCATGGTATCTTCTCGCCGACCCGTTGCGTCTTGCGGCATTAGAAGTTGCATTTCTCGGCGGACAAGACCGTCCGACCGTCGAACGCGCCGATGCGGATTTCAATATTCTCGGCATTCAATTTCGCGGCTACATCGATTTCGGCGTGAAAGAACAAGACTGGCGCGGTGCATTAAAAATCGGAGTGTGACATTTAAGTCTGGAGTCCAGAGTTTAAGTAGTTTTATGACGAAACGATGCAATTAATCCGTGAAGAACTTTTGCTGTTTCGATACACAACGCATCAATTTCTTTGGCTGTGTCTCCATGAAAATATTCCAATCGAATTGCAAGTGATATTTGATATTCAAGCTCTCGGACACTTCCGTATGCCATATCAAGAAAACGCAAAAAATCTGCTTGAAAATTTCTTGCACATCCTTCGACGATATTTGAAGCAACAGAAACAGCACAGCGTCGCATTTGAGAAGATATACTCCTCTTCCTTTAAAATTCGTCTTGACGTGTGAGTGGCATTGTTGACTAAATATTAAAACCCCACGTCTTTTTGTCATTTTTTTTCGTAGTATGTATTGTGAATGGACTTTCAAGTACCTTTTTACGGAGCAAACGATGGAAAACATAGCGAGATCGACTTACCAGATCAGAAATTGGGCAAAA
>JAISZO010000326.1 GCA_031269105.1 Planctomycetaceae bacterium
ATTTCTGCCTGTTCGAGCGTTTTTGCCCGTTTGGGAAACATTTCCGCCCTTTTGGGAAAGAGTTTTGCCCGATTCGGAAAGAGTTTGTTCGGACTTTTTGTCCGAAAGCGTTTCAACAAAATCTCTGCATTGCGGCGTCATGGTTTGCGGGCGTTTACGCTTGTCGAATTACTGGTCGTGATTGCGATCATCGGAGTTTTGATCGCGCTACTTTTGCCGGCGGTTCAGGCGGCGCGGGAAGCGGCAAGAAGAATGCAATGTAGCAATCACGTTAAGCAAATCGGAATTGCTCTGCACAATCACCATGACGTCCACAACTATATTCCGGCGATGCGATGCGGCGACCCCAAAGCAATGTCTGCCGCATTCAACGCCTCCGGTTCTGACCGAGTTAGCGTCCGTTTTCACCTGCTTCCGTTTATAGAGCAGCAAGCGTTGTACGATGAAGGAAATCAAAAAACAAACGCCGCCGATTTTGTCTGTTTCGGAACAAACGTCAATATTTATCTTTGTCCAAGCGATGGCGCCGATAAACGGTCGCCGGATGCGACTGAAGCCGACGCCGGCGCCGTCAATTACTATTTTTTTCTCGGCGACCGCATCGCTTATCCGCAATTTGCGCAAGGTTCTTATACCAATTGGACTCAAAGCAGCGGCTGCTTTCCCAACGGACGCTGGTCAACCGGCGCTAAAGGAATTCCGTTCAGCGCAATTGTGGACGGATTAAGTAACACGATGGGAATTTCCGAAGGCGTACGTCCGCAATCGCTGAAGGGTTTCGGCGCCTGCGTGTACGGTGGCGCTGCCGACGTTATGCCAGCCGGTCTGTTGCAGATATTCGACCGTTCATCAAAACAGTATATCGCAACAACAAACACATGGTCTCCGAATTATCTTCGCGGTTATCGTCCGTTTGACGGCGCTTTGCTTTTCAGCGCCGTCATGGCGGCTTGTCCTCCGAACAGTATTCTTTACTCTACGGGGTCTAGTCACGCTAGTGGAAACGGGCAATATCTTTTATCGCCGACAAGTTATCACAGCGGCGGCGTCAATGCCGGTATAATGGACGGTTCTGTCCGATTCATTCAAGACGCCGTTAATACGGGAAATTTGTCAAGCAATTATACCGGCTACCCGGAACAGGGCGGCGGAGCTCCCAGTCCTTACGGCGTTTGGGGAAATCTCGCTACGAAAAACGGCGGGGAAAGTACGACAATGCCGTAATTTTTTCACTTCATTTGGCGTCGCTGGTTGACGCTAAATGAAGTATCAATATCAACATTTTATAAAAATATTATGAAAAACATGATTTCTTGTTGCTTGCGCAACTTCGCTTTACTTATCCTCGTCTTATTTTTTTCCGGTTGCGGGAAAAATCCGCACGGTTTTGTGCCGGTAACTGTAACGGCGCTGTATCTGAATGCTCCGGTACACGAAGCAATCGTGGTGTTTCATTCAAAGGAACATTTTGCAACGGGTTTGACAAACAAATCCGGCGTTGCGGTAATGATGACGAAAGAGCCGAATGATGGCGTTTTTCCCGACGTGTATAAGGTTACAATTATGAAGCAAACGTTGGTCGAAGAGTTTGCTCCCGGTCAACGTCCGGGCGATGGCGTTCCGGTTAAATCGGAGACGAAGTATTTCGTACCGGCAAAGTACGCTTTGCCGGAGACGTCCGGTTTGACCGCAGAAGTGAAGAAGGAAGGGAAAAACGAATTCGTCTTTGCGCTGGTAGATTGAGAACAGAGTCAATGAAAAACGCAGAGCGTAAAATAACACTCTGCGTTCTACGACGTTTTTCAAGCAAACGTTACTATGCAAGTTCAGCTGAAATAGACAAGATTTTTTATTCCGAAACGCCGACCGGTTCGCAATATTCCGCTTCATCAATCACGGAACCGTTGAACACAAGCTGTTTTTTGTCGCCGACTTCTTTTACGTCAACACTGATATAATTTTTTCCCTCAAACTCACCCTTAAGAATTTCTTCAGAAAGTGGGTCTTCAATGTTCGCTTCAATCGCGCGCCGCAACGGTCGCGCGCCGTAATCTAACGTGCTGCCGCGTTTGATAATCAGTTTCTTCGCTTCGTCGGTCAATTCGAGTTTCAACCCCTTTTCCACAAGACGTTTTCGTAGTTTCTTTAATTCAAGTTCAATCACTTCGCCGAGATCGTCTTCCGTCAGATGACGGAAAACGATAATTTCGTTCATACGGTTGAGAAATTCCGGTCGGAAAACTTTTTCAATCTCGCTCGTCACACGTTCTTTCATGCTCTCATAATTACCGTCGGCGCCGACGCCGGTTTCAAATCCGAACTTACTTTCGTTTTTAATCGCTTCCGCGCCGGCGTTTGTCGTCATAATTAACACCGTATTGCGGAAGTCCACGTTGCGTCCGAAACTGTCGGTGAGCCGTCCTTCTTCAAGAACTTGCAACAACATATTGAACACGTCGGGATGCGCTTTTTCAATTTCGTCGAACAACACAACCGAATAAGGACGCCGTCGAATTTTTTCGGTCAACTGCCCGCCTTCTTCGAATCCGACATAACCCGGAGGCGCGCCGACCAATCGGCTGACGCTGTGTTTTTCCATGTATTCGCTCATATCGACTTGCACCAACGCTTCTTCGTCGCCAAACATAAATTCGGCAAGAGCTTTGGCAAGCAACGTTTTTCCAACGCCGGTCGGTCCCGCGAAAATAAAACTTCCAATCGGGCGTTTCGGGTCTTGCAAACCGCTTCGGCTTCGGCGAATCACGCGCGAAACCGCGTTAATCGCCTCTTGCTGACTGATAACCCGTTTATGCAATTCTTCTTCCATTTGCATCAACCGCTTGGAATCTTCCGTCGTCATTCGCGTCAACGGAATACCGGTCATTTTAGAAATGACTTCGGCGATAATATGCTCGTCCACAACGCCGCTTGCTTGCTGCGACCGTTCCCGCCATTCTTTTTGAATGTCGCTTTTCTTTTTGCGAATTTTATCCGATTGATCGCGCAACGCCGCCGCTTTTTCAAAATCCTGCGACGCAACCGCTTCTTCTTTTTCGCGGTTGATTTGCTCCATTTGTTGATCCAGATCGGCTAAATCCGGCGGACGCGTCATGGATTTCAAGTGAACCCGCGCGCCAGCTTCGTCGATAACGTCAATCGCTTTATCCGGCAAACACCGCGCCGTAATGTAACGGTTGGAAAGTTCCACAGCCGCCGCCAATGCGTCGTCGGTTATTTTGACTTTGTGGTGTTTTTCATAACGATCGCGCAAACCCTTGAGAATCTGCACGGTTTCGTCCAAGTTCGACGGTTCAACCATAACGATTTGAAAACGCCGCTCCAACGCGCTGTCTTTTTCAATATATTTGCGATATTCGTCGAGCGTTGTTGCGCCAATACACTGCATTTCGCCGCGTGAAAGAGCCGGCTTAAGAACGTTTGAGGCGTCGATTGCGCCTTCCGCGCCGCCCGCGCCAACCAACGTATGCAATTCGTCGATAAATAAAATGATATTTCTGACTCGCTGCACTTCGTTCATTAACGCTTTGATTCGTTCCTCGAATTGTCCGCGATATTTCGTTCCGGCAACCATCATCGCTAAATCCAACACGACGATACGGCGATCCAGCAACAATTCAGGAACGTTTCCTTCGACAATCCGCTGCGCAAAACCTTCCACAATCGCCGTTTTTCCAACGCCCGCTTCGCCGAGTAAAACTGGATTATTTTTTGTACGGCGGCTTAATATTTGCATCGTCCGCTCAATTTCATTGTCGCGTCCAATGACCGGATCAAGTTTCTTCTGACGCGCCAATTCGGTCAGATCGCGTCCGAAACTATCCAGCGCCGGCGTTTTTGATTTTCCGCTCGGTTTTCTGGACATGTCGTCCTGCATTCCGCCGCCCATAGCGCTAAAAACTTCGTTTCCGCTCCGTTCTCCCGGATCAATCGCTTCCAAACCGTGTCCTAAAAGATTGAGAACTTCCTTACGAACTTCGTCAAGTTTAAGTCCAAGATTCATAAGAACTTGCGCCGCAACGCCTTCTTGCTCTCGCAATAATCCTAATAAAATATGTTCCGTTCCGACATAATTATGATTCAAACTTCGCGCTTCTTCCATCGAATACTCAATCACTTTTTTCGCGCGCGGCGTTTGCGGCAAGCGTCCCATTGTCACAAGATCGGGACCGCTCCGTACCAGTTTTTCAACTTCCAGACGGATTTTACGCAAATCAATGTCCATGTTTTTGAGGACATTAGCGGCAACGCCGCTCCCTTCTTTCACCAGACCGAGCAAAATGTGTTCTGTTCCGATGTATTCATGGTTGAAGCGTTGGGCTTCCTGATTGGCAAGTTGCATCACCTTCCTTGCACGGTCGGTAAATCTTTCGTATGGCATTCCTTCACTCTTCTTTGGACTATAGTTGTGGTTACTAAATTTAATCTTTATATTATATCAGTTTTGCAGTTTGGATAAATACGCCCCAAAATCTCTTTAAGATTATAGACATTACGTTGTTATTGACAATTTGGTTGAGCAGAAAAAGAAAAAAATAATATAATATAGTCATTTTTCAATCCCATTTTTAATAAATACCACAAAAAAATGAATAAAAAAAACAAATTACCCAAAAAGCAAAGAATGCACAGAATTTTTTACCGCGCAATAATCAAACTCGTTAATTTATTTTATGAGAAATACCAAAAAGCATCATAATAGACAACGTTATGCAATAAATGTGAGAAATTCAGAGTTATCCAAACGATTAGACCGAAGTTCTGTGTTAAATAAACTAATGCAACACAACACGTTATTTACCGGTGACTTACGCCAATTTACAAATTCCGTTTGTACTAAATCCGCACCTATTTTGGAAAATCTCCCCCTTCCGACGTGAAGCGATTAAAGTAATTACCAATCGTTGATGAGAACTTTCGGAGGGCGTGAAAACAGTCGATTTTACTATTGGTCAATGCGAATCAAAGAGAGTAAATGCAGGCGTTTGTTTAAGCGAATCGGAGAGGATAAATGTTGGTATGTGTTTCGGGACGCCGTTTTCACCTTTCCTCACAGAATAGTTTTGTTTTCACCGCGAAACCGCAAAGTTGTACGAAGATTTCACGAAGGGATTTTGAGGAGAGCAAATGGTAGCCCAGAGCGTCATTGTGAGACGCGAAGTACTCGTCTTGGAAGACGCGAGACCGTTGGCGTCGGCAAAAAAATTACGCATTCTGCTTGAAACAATAAGCGTTTATCAGTACAATATCTTTTTGTCGTCGGGAAATTTTCATTCAAACGGCGCTCGACGTTGATCAAAAAGCGAAACCAAAATAACGCGAAAGAATTTTGAAATGGACTGCCATGACCGACAATGAAAAAATGATTCGTTTTCGGTGTCCGCAATGCACCCGCGTCTGGAAAGTGGAAACGCAGCATGCCGGAAAGAAATTTCGGTGTCCCGCGTGTTTCAAAGAGCGAATCATTCCCGACGCAAAAACTCGCGAGCCGGAAGTCGCTCTCCCTTACGGCGTCCATCATCTTCTCAGCGACGCTCAGGAAATTGTCAAATCGCAATCGTTGATTTCCTTTCGATGCCGCGTTTGTAGAACAAACATTGCCGTTCCCGCAGATCAGGCGGGAAAAATCAGCGTCTGTCCCGATTGCGATACGGAAAACGTTGTCCCTGAAGAAAACGCGCCGGGACGTACCGCCGAGCGAACGATTTCTACCGGCGAGCCGATTGAAATTTATGGTTTCGCCGACGGGCAAAACGCGGAATCGCCGAAAACAAGCGACGATATGTTTACGCTACGGTGTCCGATCTGTCACGCGCTGCTTTACGCGCGGGACGATCAAATCGGAACGTCGATCAAATGTCCCGATTGTTACCGCGACGTTCCGGTTCGCGGCAGACCGGAAAAGCCGGTCAGGGAGACGTTTCAGGCGAAAGTTTACGAAGGTTCCAGCACGTATCAGTTACAGAGCGAGAGCCGCTTGCCGCCGGATACGCGGCTTGTTCCGGTGATTTGTTCGCTTTGTTATACGCGGATGTACGCGACGATGGATCAGATTGGTCGGGAAAAAGAATGTCCCGATTGTGGAAAGATGAACCGCGTGAGCGCCGTGTGCGAGGAAGACGTCAAAACAGTCGGAGAAATTTTTCCGCCGGTCGGCGAATACGGCGTGGCGGAAGTAACGCCGAATCCGATCATGCGGGTGAACGTCGATTATCGAACTGTTGAAGACGCAATTGTGCGGCGTCAACCAAGTCCGACCGACGAAACCGGCGTGGATTTCAGTAATCTTGATCCAACAGAGATGGCGGAGAAAATCCGCGAGAACAAAGAGAAACGGAAAAAGAAAAAACGCAAAAAACAGGACGGCGAATTTGAGGAAGACGACGCGCTGATGCAAGCGGAGAAAATTGAATCGCGGGCAAAGAAAAACGACGCGCGGATGATTTACGCGCGTCCAAAACTCCCCAAACGTCCGTTGACGCAAGGTTTTTGGAAAATTTTTAAGTACGGCTCGTTTTATTTACGGTTGAGTATTTCGTTATTCTTCTTCCTTTTTGCCGCGCCGGTTGTCGCAACGTTGCTGACGCAGAATTCGATTGTCAGTCAGATTTTGAAAAACGGCGACCGTATGGGAATGGGGGTCGTAATTATGTTTTTGTTTCTTTATGTTTTTGCGTGGATTCTACTTCTTTGCGGGAGCGCCTATCACGCGCAAACGTGTCTTGCCGTAACGACTTCGACCGCAAACGGAGGCGACGAAGTGGACGACTGGGGCGGATTCGCACCGTTGACGGCTCTGTTATCGCTGATGATCATTGCCGGCGCGTTTCTTGTCGGCTGGACGCCGGCGATTCTTTGGAATGCCGTTCTTGCGGTTCTCAAAAGCGAAGAATCCGTGCCGGAATATCTGTTCCTGATTTGCACGGGCTTAACGTTTTTCCTTTTTCCGCTTTCGCTGATGCGGATATTAGAGGGCTTTGAGCAAAACATTTTCAAAAGCGCCGTCCTCTGGAGTTTATGGCTGACGCCGTTTTCTTGGTTGCGTTTTTATTTATTGAGTACGCTTTGTTATATTCTTCCGGCGTTTTTATTCGCGGTCATGTTTCTGGAAAAAGCCCCGACGATTGTCAATGCGGCAAGTTTCGGATTAGCGTTTTGTCTGCCGTTCTTTTCGCTCTGTTATTTCCGCCTCTTCGGGCGGCTCGGCTGGACGATAGAAGAGACGATTCGCAAAAAGATTGCCGAACTCGAAGAACAAGCGGCGGAAACAGACGACGAAGAGGAAAACGAGTTGGGGCTGTTGCCTTGACGTTTAAGCGGTTTTGGGATACACTATCGACTTTGGACGTTTACTTTCGAGGCGGAAATATCAACGGACGATAAGAAAACGAAAGAGAGACGCAAGACCTTGCGTTCCTCCGACATTGAAAACATTTTCTCGCGTCTTCCGACTCGTTCACTTTTAGTTCTTAACTTTTAACTTCCTCATGTCTCCTCATGTTTTGATTTTACGCGCTCCGGGAACGAACTGCAATAATGAAACGGCGTATGCGTTTGAGCAAGCCGGAGCGAAAACCGAACAGATTCACATCAATCGATGGCTGGAACAGCCGGATTTGCTTGACCGTTTTCAGATTCTCTGTTTTCCGGGCGGATTTAGTTATGGCGACGATATTGCATCGGGACGGATTCTTGCCAATCAAATCAGACGTCACTTATACGGCACGGTGGCGAAATTCAAAGAAGACGGCAAACTCATTCTCGGCGTCTGCAACGGTTTTCAAATTATGATACGTTCCGGTATTTTGCTTACGGACGACGCGGAGGGAGTTCCAGCAACGTTGGATTGGAACGAGTCGGGCGTTTTTCGTGATCAATGGACGCACCTGAACGCGGACGGCGGGAAGTGCGTATTTCTTCGCGGGATTGAGTCGATGTATTTGCCGGTGGCGCACGCGGAAGGACGATTTCTCGCCCGCAATCCCGAAACATTGACTGGATTGGAACAAGCGGGACAACTTGTTTTGCGTTACGAGCCGTCGGAAAATCCCAACGGTTCCGAAGGAAATGTCGCCGGTTGTTGCGACGCCACCGGTCGCGTGTTTGGATTGATGCCGCATCCTGAACGGCATATTATTGCAACACAGCATCCGCACTGGACGCGACGGGAAAACTGCAATCCCGCCGCTCGCGGAGACGGTTTCGCCATTTTTCAGAACGCGACTAAATATTTTGCATAAAGAGATGCGAAAAGGAAAAGAGACCAGTTACCAATACTTCAGTCGCAGCATGTCTTTTCCGTTTGAGTTATGATGTATCGCTATTTCCGACGTCGCTCTTTCGGCGATTGTTGTTCTTCATTGGCTTGACGCGGCGGTACAAATTTGTTGGTTGGTTCCGAGACAATAACAACGAAATGAATTGTTAGACGTTAAATCACCTTCATATCATGTTTGTCTCCTAATTCTATAAAAAGTTATCGTTTCAGATTAACAACAAGTTTTTCTCCCGACACAATTGATTGCAGCGTTTGCTCCAATCCGTATCAAAAATTTCATCGTGACGTTTCCGCATATAAGCGTCAAGCCGCCGTTTGGTTGATAAAGACAAGCAATATCTTTTTTACAAAATCATTGTATTTTCTTATATCTTAATCGATAAAAAAATGACGAGGTCAACCCACCCGCCGGAGAATTTTCATAAATATTTGAAAAAATTTTATGAATAGTGATTGAATAGATAAAACAAAAAGAATAAGCGGTTGCTCAAGTCCCTATTTCGCCAAAAATAAAATAGGCGTGCAATGTTCTAAAAAACTTTTAAAAATTCGTATTGGCGAAAAAAGTGGAATTTGTTATGATGATGAACGTGTTGGTAATTATTTTGGTCAACAAAGTCGAGATGTTGCTAAACACGGTAAAACGGAGTCAATGTCACAAGGAAGGAGACGTTAAGATGAGTATTCAAATTTCAGATGAAATTCGCGTTCATATTCGATGGCTTGTCAGCCGCGATATGAGAGAAGTTCTTGAAATTGAACACAAAAGCTTTGAATTTCCATGGACGGAAGAAGATTATCATCGTTGTCTTCGAGCCAGAAATTGTATCGGAATGGTTGCCGAATACAATAATGAAATCGCCGGTTACATGATTTATGAATTGTGTAAAAGTAAAATTCAACTTCTTAATCTTGCGACTGCAAAACAGTTTCGACGGCTTGGGGTCGCAACGCAGATGATGGCTAAATTGATTGGAAAACTCTCTTCGCAAAAGCGAAATCGAATAACGTTTGAAATTCGCGAAACCAATCTCGTGGCTCAATTGTTTTTTCGGTCTGTTGGTTTTCGCGCGACGCAAATTCTTAAAGACTATTTTGAGGAAATGCACGAAGACGCCTATTTTATGCAATATCGCTATACGCCCGAACCTACTGAAACAGAATACGACAAAGCTCATAACCGCATTATTCAATATCTCTCGTGATAACAACAAATTACGTCGAAAATTTGAAAACTGTATCGCAATATCCTATTGCGGTGATAGGCAATTTTCGTCTCAACGAATTTATTCCCGTCGTTCGAGATATGGGTCGTAAGACGAATGCGATTTATTTTGAAAATCTTTTCATTTTTCTGAATGGAAATGAAAATCAGCGAAACTATGATTTAATTTTATTATTAGAATCGGGTTTTGCTCAATATTCTTTGTCCGATTTTCAAAAACTGCAAAATTTATTTCCATTGACGCGAATTGTACTGATTGCCGGTTCGCTTGCCGAAGGAGAAAAACGTACAGGAAATATTCCGGCAAATGTTTTTCGCTACTATTGGTATCAATGGCAAGACGAGGCGTTGCAACAACTTACGGCATTTTGTCGCCGCCGCATTTCAACTTGGAATTTGCCGAAAACTTCCACCGATGAAGAACGGCTGACGCAAACGTTTTCAACATTAAAAGATAGAAATCGTTATCAAAATTCATTCGCAAACACTTTGATTCTCGCATCTGACCCGGCAATGCGAGAATTCTTGACCGTTTTTTCTAAAAAAAATAGTACAAAAGTTTTTTCCCTGAATTTTTATGAACTGGAGAAATATATCGAAGATGATGATTTTCCGATAATTCCGACAGAAATTTTGTTCGACGTCGTCGATGAAGATTTTGACGCAACTCTTGGAACAGTCAGATACTTACGCAAACGATGGTCTGTTTCCGCAACTCGTTTGATTCTTTATTACAATGCGCCGCGAGCCGATGAAATTCGTGCATTAACCGATTCAGGAGTTCAACGAGTGATTTCCAAACCATTTTTCTTTCTCTAAAAATTTCTCGAAGATTTAGCGGCGAAAATGAGTTTTAGAGTCAGAATTTGATTTTGTACTGAAAAAGGTCGGATTTGTTTCTTTTTGAGATAATTTTGTTTCTCCGGGCGTCCTTTTTCTCGTTCCGAGCAACAAAGTTCTTTCTCCGAAGTACAATGTTCTCTCAAAAAGGGAGAAAATCGATTCTCGGAGAAACAAAGCCGACCTTTTAAAGGACAAATTCGACGTTCCGAAGTACCTTTTTATACTTTGGAGTAGCCGCGCAGCGACGGAATCATGCGTAACCGGCGGTGAAACCGCCGGAAAGCCCCGCGCGAGAAAACAATCAAGCCCCGCATGGGGCGAAATGATGTTCACTTTTCGTTTTTAACTTTTACTTTTTAACTCTCTCCCAAACCTAATTTTCCAAACAAAACAACTTCAGTAGCAAAAATTCATAAAAAATCCGACCTTATTACCATATAAAGATATAAACGAATAATGAGGTTTATATTTTGTGGGCTTCATTGCTACTGAGGTTGTTTAGTAAAAAAACAGGGTAAAAATGAGGTTGCCGATGGAGTAATTTATATGTTACTCAAAAAATCTACTGAATAATTCCCATAAATTATAACTCATGTTACGCAGTAGTTTTTTTCCATTAGAGCTATGGTCAATAGTTGTGTATGAGATTTTTTGAAATTTTCTGGGATTTTGAAAAATGTTGAGTTTTTTCCAGGTTCTTTTTTCCTTTAAAAGGAGATGAAAACGTTCTCTCTCA
>JAISZO010000381.1 GCA_031269105.1 Planctomycetaceae bacterium
AAAAAAGTAACGGAATTGGCAAAAGAGTTAAAGATAGAGTTGGTATTTTTGACGCCGTATCGTCCGCATTTGAATTTGATAGAGCGGTTATGGCGTTTTGGCAGAAGCGAAGCGTTCTATTGTCGATATTACGAAAAATTTGTTGATTTTAAGAATGCGTTACAAAATTGTTTGGGAAATTTAGGGTCGAGATACGACAAGCGAATGAAAACATGATTGAATCCGGATTTTCAGTCGTTTGAAAACAGCCGCGTCGATAGCGAATAGAGTATAAAAAAAGCCGTTCAGGATTTTGGTAACGAAAAAATCATCTTTCTGTTTACGGATGGTGAAATGGGAAATGAAAGTGAAATTGCCGGATATGTTCGTCAAAATATCGGCAAAAGTTCCCTCTTCGTTTTTGGAATAGATTCATCGGTCAATGTAAATGGATTACGGGAAGTTGCGGAAGCCGGTAGAGGTAAGGCAGAGTTCATAGTGAAGGACGAGATGATTCAGAAGATGATAATCCGTCAGTTTGCCCGTGTGTCATCCGCGAATATGTTTAGTGTTGCGCTAAATCAGAAAGCAAATAAAGTGATCAATAAAATTGGCAAATCGCAAGTTCTTTTTAATCACGAATTTTATGACGTTTTAATTGAAACGGATAATATTACAGACGATTTTGAATTGACTTGCAAAACTGACAATGACAAAACTTATCCTTTCGTTATCCCCAAAAAGTACGCTGGAACGTTCCGATTTGCCGCTTGACAAAATTTATGCTTACGAGCAAATACGGTTGGCAGAAAAGTATATCGAACGTCAATCGTGGGATGAAAACGAAGGTTACAAGGAACGAATTGTGGAATTAGCCGTCGAATACCAAATTGACTCAAAATACACGGCGTTTATTGCAGTGAATGATCGCGACGAAAAACTGACGGACATTCCTGAATTGCAGGATACCATTTTGGAATCGCCCGATGGATGGGAGACGAGAAGGATTCTTAGCATGTCCAAGTTTCCAATAAGTTTGGATCGATCGTATTATAGGAGGTCGGATGTGGCAGATTATTCATTGGTGAGAAAAACTACCGTTGATAATATTATTGATCAATTGTTTGAAAAAATAAAAGAATGCGAGGAATTAATTGACCAAAACATTGATTATCAGGAATTTTTGGACGAAATTATTGACGAATTGCGATTACAGTTTTCATCTCCTTCAAAGGAATACAAAAAACTTTTCAAAAAAATGAAACAGAAAACGCCCAAGGTTTACGCCTTCATAGAACCGCATTTGCAAAAAAAAAATAAAGATACTGCAACATTAGAGAACGGGAACTTCTAAAAAACTATTTCCTAAAAACTTCGCCCTTGAAAAACAAGGACTAATTAACAAACTTTTAAGATGAAATACAATGTTTTTAGAAGTTCCCTTTAGAGATTCTCTTGAAAATATCCTATTGAATGGCAAGCGGAAACGCCGTTACTCGACAGAAACAGTTCCTTCGGCAAATACGGCGTGGCATTTTTCGCACGATTCTTTCATTTCAGAAATTGATTTTTTGAAATCGGCGAATTTCACGTCGCCTTTTTCAAAACCGTGCGCGGCGGCGTTCGCTTTCAACGCGGCGTCGCGGAAATCGTATAACAATTCGAGCCATTTATCTTTTTGATCCGGTTTTTGGGTTTCGTCAAAATTCGGTCCCAAACCTTGCGAAAGCGCGGCAAGCGCGGCGGTTCCGCCTTTAACATTATTAATGCCGGTTTTCAACGCGCGTTCAATGCGGACATAACGAGTCATGCTCGTATTGATGCGCGGAACGGCAAGTTTCATGGTCGGCGACATTGCTGCAACTTTTTTCCATTCCAATTTTTCATCGGATTTTGCAGTCAGCGATTTGTTGAGAGCTTCAACTGCGGCTTTCGCACCAGCTAAATCTTTCGCGGCGGCAACGTCTTTTGCGGCTTTAACGATACTCGGAGCGGCAGCTTTGTATTTGCTTTCTTCCTCCGACAAACCAATCGCAAGCGAGACCAAAATCAAAGCGTTTCCTTCGCGGGAAAGAACGCTGGAATCGGCGGCAAAATCTTTACTGGAGGACAAATCCTCCAAATCTTTCGCCAACTCTTTGACATAATAATCGACCTGAAATTCCAAGTCGGCAGCAGGCGGCAACGCAACAGCGTCGGCGGCGAAAGAAACCGACGCGGAAACGGCAATCGCCGACAAAGCGAGTAAAGATGTTACAATCCGCCAACGTAACGAGCAAATCGTCTTCATTTTTAATTCTCCCAAAAGGTTGTGAAATTTTTTCGGAACGGCAAAGTCGTAACGGCGTAATTTTTCATTATTCCTACGCGACGTCAATTCTCCTGCATAAACGATTCAACGGAAACATTTCCTGTCGAAGCTACGCAAGAATACTCAATCCTTATATGATACACAATTTTATCTAAAAACAATAGCCCCCACCCAATTCGTGCAAAAATCAATGAATGAAGCGAAAATGTTTTCAACGTATAAAAATAGAACAAACGAAATCTCTTGTCTTTGTTGTTTTATTTCCCGCCTAATTTCCATAATTTTTCAAGTATCCGTTCACGGCGTTTACGCCGTGAAGTTTGAAAATTGACATTGTTGAAATGCTAAAAATGGTGTAAAATATGGTTTATGAACGGTAAGGACAGGATCATCGCCCAACTGCAAAG
>JAISZO010000033.1 GCA_031269105.1 Planctomycetaceae bacterium
CGGGCAAAAACACTCGTAATACCGCGGGCAAAAAATAGCGTTACAACCCGAAAAAAACGGCATTTTACCCATATTACGCACCCCCCCCCCCCGATACATTCTGCCGAAGTTCAAGAAAATCAAACGCCTTGTTCAACTTTTTCATAGTCGAAATTCCTTCTAAACTTTTAAGGTTTTTTGAAACTAAAATGACAAAAATCAAAGCGACTTTGTCATTTCAGTAAAGTGTATTAATCTTTTATTATGCGCAAATAATCCGCGACGTCAATACGAATTGTCGGAAAATTGAATTTTTTTTGAAAATTCGGGAAAATATTTTTTATCATTCCATTTTCCTTTTTCACCACGAAGAACGAAGAAGCGCAAAGAGATTCACGAAGAATTTTTAAAGTGGGGCAAATGATGGTTTCAATCCCAGAGCGCCGCATTCCGCTTGCGAAACTTTTAACTCCTTTAGCTTTTAACTTTTCGCTTAAATATACGTCCATCCGCTTTTGGCGTGATTTTGATTGGTTTCCATCAATACGTTACAAATTCGTTCAAACAAATTCAACGTTCCGCGATAACCAAGATGCAAAATCCGATGTCCGCCGATTCGGTCGTGAATTGGAAATCCGCACCGCACCATCGGCACGGCGAGTTGTCGGGCAAGATAATAACCTTTGCTGTTGCCAATAATAAAATCCGGTTTCAATGCGGCGGACGTTTCCAAAATCGCGGCAAAATCCGTTTCCGTCATGATCTTTGTACGTTCCCGCGTATTACGAAAAAGCGAGCGAATCCGATTTTCAAAATTGATTCCCGTCGCTCCGGTTGCCGCGATCACGGGAATCACGCCGATTTCGTCGAGAAACGAACCCATTGCCGCGACAAAATCTTCTTCGCCATAAAGAATCGCCCGCTTGCCCGAACAGTATTTATGCCCGTCAAAATAAGCGTCGATAAGCCGATAACGGTGTTTCTCCCAAATTTTTGGCATAGGTTTTCCGGTCGTTTCTTCCAGCGCGGCGAAAAAAACGTCCGTGTTTTCCACGCCGATTGGCAACTCAATATTTTTTGCGGGAACGCGGAAATTTTCCCAAAGAAACAACGCGCCGTTTTGCTCCGGCGTTACCGCTTTGCCGAGATAAACGGTTCCCATCGCGTCCGTCATTTCGCGAATCGCGTCAAGCGAAGTTCCGCCTTCGGGAAGTTTTTGATATTCTTCCCACGCTCCGCCGTCAAGCGACTCCGAATAATCCGGCAACAGCGTATAAGGAAGTTGATACGATCCGAGAATCGCGTGCAATTCCCGCAAATCTTCCGCCGAAACAAACGCGGAAATCACATTGACATGTTCCCGTTTTACGGCGGATTCTTGAGATTTATTTTTCGTCGTCGTTTGAATTACGGAACGAATCGCCTCGTGAAATCCGTCGATATGCGTACCGCGATAACTCGGCGTCGAGGCGTAAAACAAGATAGGTTGACAATCGGCAACTCCGGCTTCTCCCAAATCCCGCCGACTCAAATATTCCCGCAAATACATCGGCACGTTTTCGCCGATAGTTTCCGAAAGGCAAGTCGAAGCGATTCCGATAGCCGACGGACGATACTGCCGCGTTACGTTATCAATTGCGCGAAAAAGGTTATCGCGTCCGCCGAAAATCGCCGTTTGCTCGACAAAATTGGACGACGCAATATCAATCGGCTCGCGAAAATGACTGATTCCGTATCGGCGAATGTAAGTGGAACATCCTTGCGAACCATGAATCAACGGAATACATCCTTCGATTCCTCGCATCGCAAAACACGCCCCCAACGGAGAACAGAGCTTGCAAGCGTTTCTGACGGAAATGAATTGTTCTTGCTGCACGGTTTTTATAGGTTTTATTCAAAGGGAATTTTTACGTCGTTTTTTCTTAACGCAAGAATGACGCCGTTTTCATCGCGCCGCACAAAATATCCCCAAACGCCGAAAAAACGCGAATTTTGCGATATTGTCGGCGGGAGCGTTGAAAGAGAATTCCTACAAATACGTAGAATCGCCGAGTCGTTTACGATTTTGTAAGAAAACAAGCGAGAGCAAAGATAAACTAAAAGTTGGACAAAGGATTGTTTCAATCCAAGAGCGACTATTCCAAAACGGCTATCCAAGAGCGACGTCAAGAAGCATCATAGTGGCAAAGCCGATAATCGCTCCGATTGTTCCCGCGTCGCTATTACGATCTTCTTGCGAAGTCGGGATCAATTCCTCGACAACAACGTAAATCATCGCGCCAGCGGCAAATGCCAGAGCAAACGGTAGAATTCCCTGAATGACCGAAACAATGAAATATCCGAAAATCGCGGCGACCGGTTCGACAAAACCGGAAATCTGACCATACCAAAAACATTTTCTCCGCGAAAGTCCCTCCCGCCGTAATGGTAACGAAATCGCCGCGCCTTCCGGGATATTTTGGACGCCGATTCCAATGGCTAACGAAAACGCCGCCGCAACAGTCGCGGAACTAATACCGGTACCGACGGCTCCAAACGCAACGCCCACCGCCAAACCTTCAGGAATATTATGTAACGTAATCGCAAAAACCAACAGAAAACTGCGACGCCATTTTGTCGGAATTCCTTCCGGTTGATCTCCTTCTCCGCTGTGCAGATGCGGCAGAGTCTTGTCGATACTCCAAAGAAAAAAACCTCCGGCAAGAAACCCCAAAACCGGCGGTATCCAAGGCGTCCAGCCGAGTTCTTTTCCCAAATCAATACTGGGCGCAAGAAGCGACCAGAAACTGGCGGCAATCATAACGCCGGAAGCAAAACCAAGCATTCCGTTCATTGTTTTATGGTTAATCTTTCGAAACACAAACACGGACGCCGCTCCCAATGCCGTCATTCCCCATGTAAAAAGCGAAGCTAAAATTGTAAGTTGTAACGAATGAAGTTCCATTTTTTCTTGTTTTTTGTAGATAAAAAATCGAAATTGCCTTGTTTTTATTCGTCTTTCTTTTTACTCCCATTGAACGCGAAAATGGGAATGATTGAGCAATTGTCCCGTTTTATCCGCTTGCCAATATTCGCCTGTTTGGACTTCAAACGCCGTCAGACAACCTGTTCCATAACAATAAGTGTCGATGCAAAGAAGATTTCCTTGATACAAAATTTCTCCGGATTTTTGCGCCGTATGTCCCAAAACCGCCATCTTTCGAGAAATGTGCGGTCCCGGCGTCCGTATTTTTAACGACTCCCAACGAAGAACCGTTGAATCGGTTTTTGCAAGCGGTTTATTTTCCTGATAACTCGCGTGTGTAAAAAAATGACGTTCCGTTTCGCAATAAGGAACGCAACTTTGAAGAAACTCAATATGTTTTTTCGGAATGTCCGCAACAGAATCCGTTCCGTAACTTCGCATCGTTTGTCGTCCGCCGTACATCAGCCATTTTCCGAGATTCCACGTTTGTCCGCTTATCACATCGAGCATCAATTCGTCGTGATTTCCAAGAATCGGAAATAAAAAACAACGTTCCCGCAAGTCAATCAGACGATCAAGCGTTCCGGCTGTATTGTTTCCCCGATCCACAAAATCGCCTAACGGAATCAACGAGTCGGATTTGTCCGGTTGTATTGCGTCTAAAAGCGTATCTAACGCTGCCAAACAACCGTGTATGTCGCCAATTGCAATAATTCGTCCCGCCATTTTCTCTTTATCCGACTCAAACAGTTTTTTATTATCAAATACGTCGAAACCAAAAAACATTCTCTTTTTCACAATCGCTTCATTATACAGAAAAGTTGGAAAAATAAAAGAAAACAATTTTTTCAATTTCAAAAAATAAAACCAATATTCACAGAGCAAATCGACATGTAATATTGTTTCTATCCCAATGAAATATTTTTACTCTTTTTGAGAAAAATTGAAAATTTCGATTGAAATAAAGATCAACAACCGATATAATTGAGAAAATAATGATTTTGTTGAAGAATATTAAGAGTGTGTTTGCATTGAATATGCAGACGGCACAAGAAATGAAGAATCGCGGTAACATTGTAACAATGTGTAAAAAAGGAATGTTCTTCTTCCGCATTTTTCAGGATTTTGTGAAAATTTTCACAAGCCGTAAATAACTCCAATCGAGAGTTAAAATCTTGTTTTAAAATATATCGTAGCCGAATACTTTGCGTATAATAGAAATGTCGTTCTGCGATAACAACGTTAATGTTATTTCGGTATTATTAAATAGAAAGTTGTTTAAATTATTGGGGGAAATTCCAATGCAAAATGTTTTTGAAGCTATTTTGGAAACGGGACATGACGAGGATTTTATTCCGGTTGTTACCGACGAGTTTTGTCCGACTGATGCACCGGCAGGCAGTCCGGCGAAACTCGAAGTACTTGCCGAGCGAATTCGCAAAGGTCTTCCGCTGTGGCATCCTGAAGACCGCGTTGATTACACCGGCTTGACCGGAACAGTTCGCCCGCGCGAATAAACCCTTGAGAAAAAGCGATTTGATGAACAATGTTCGGCGACGTCTGAGAAAAACGCGGTTGGTCGTTTATTTTTTGTAAAAACGTTATGAGAGTTTTTTCTCTCATAACGCTTTTTTCTTCTTTGAAGTAAGTCCAATAAAGTTGCGTGAAATTCTTTTTGAAAAATAAACGAAAATGTGAACATTAACTCTGAAAAGCAACAACATTTGGATTTTTAGAAAGAGAAGTAGGGATAGAGGGTATCCATTAAGTCAAAACATGACGATTCAAAATAAATAAAATATATCAGTCGAAATTCTCGTGAGTTATGCGTTACTTCCCGCGTTCGACGCCAAGAATAATCTTACTAAATTCTTATCGCTCAAACATATTGCATGGAAAAATGAGCGGCGTATAATGACGAAGTATAAAGAGATGAAATTTTCCACTTCTTCAAACATAACGTACAATTTCCAAAATGCCTGTTTACGAATATTTCTGTCAGAAATGCCAAAACGACTGCGAATTATTGATTCGCGGCGGAGAAACGCCCGTTTGTCCCCGATGCGGCTCAAAAAAATTGGAACGTCAGATAAGCGCGCCGGTGTCGCATTCGGGCGATTCTCGACGGCGTTCCGATTGCGGCGCCGACCCGGATTCGTGCGGAATGCAATCGCGCCACGGCGGCGGTTGCTGCGGCGGATGTTGCCGTCGTCATTAACCGAGAAACGGAAGAAATCCAATCACGAAACGTTAAAGGCGTCATCGATGAAATCATTAAAAACGATTCTATTCGCAATTTCAACAATATTTTTCACAAACAATTATGTCGCAAACCGATTCCATTTCTCCCAAAGAACAAACGCCCGATTCCGAACATTATCAAGTTGTGGCGCGGCGATACCGTCCGCAAGGATTTACGCAATTGGTTGGACAAAAACACGTCGCGCAGGCGCTGTCCAATGCTATTCAGACGGGACGAATCGGTCACGCTTATCTTTTCACCGGCGCGCGCGGAGTCGGTAAAACGTCGTCGGCGCGGATTTTTGCAAAAGCTCTCAATTGCATTCATGGTCCAACGCCGACTCCGTGTAATTGTTGCGAAATTTGCGATTCTATCAGCGTCGGCGAAGATGTAGATGTTCTCGAAATCGACGGCGCAAGCAATCGCGGAATTGACGAAATTCGTTTACTTCGGCAAAATGCGTCGATTCGTCCGAGCCGCGCGAATTACAAAATTTATATCATCGACGAAGTTCACATGTTGACGCGCGAAGCGTTCAACGCTTTATTGAAAACGCTTGAAGAGCCGCCGGAACATGTCAAGTTTATTTTCTGCACAACGGAACCGTCGAAAATTCCGATTACGATTTTGTCGCGGTGTCAGCGTTACGATTTTGCCGGAATTGACGCGGTTGCAATCGCGCAGCGTCTTACGGAAATCGTGCAAAAAGAAGGCGCGACGGCGGACGACGGCGTATTTGAAACGTTGGCGCGCCGCGCCGCCGGTTCCATGCGGGACGCGCAATCGCTGCTCGAACAATTACTCTCTTTCGCGCCGGAACATATCGCGTTGGAAGATGTTCACGCGATGCTCGGCACGGCGGACGATCAGCGAATTTTCCGTATTCTGAACGCGATTAACGCATCGCAAACCGCGTCGGTGTTTGCCGAGTTGGACGCGGCGGCGCAGGAAGGCGTGGATTTCGGAATTTTTACCGAACAATTACTCGGTATTTTCCGCGACTTGATGCTTTCCGCGTGCGACGGCGATCAGAAATTGCTAATGTATTGTTCGCCGTCCCGATACGACGACGTAAAACAGTTGGCGCGTGAATTGGGACTTCATCGCATTCTTGCCTCTATGCAGGTTCTCGATCAAACTTATACAAAAATGCGTTACAGTACGCAAGGACGCATTTTATTAGAATTGGCGTTAGTGCGTATTGCTCATTTGCAACAACTGCAAGGAATCGCCGTGTTGCTCGACCAGCTTCGGAACGGCGCTTTGAACATTCCGAATCTTTCCGCCGATTCGACGTCGCAACAATCCGCGCCGCAGCAATCGTTCCGTCAAACGTCTTCGCAAACCGCGCCGACGTCAAATCCCGCGTCCGATTCGGAAAAACTGCGTTTTTCGGATATGCTGCCGCAACAGCCATCGCGACAAACTTCAACGAAAGAACCTCGCGCCGAACAACAAACCGCTCAAAAAAAAACTTCCGATCTCACTGACGTCGAAGCAAAACAACACTGGAACGAGATGATAAGCCGTCTTTCCGGCATGACGGCGACTTACGCGGCGTTGTGTCATTCGGTTCGTTGGGCATCGCCGGATATTTTTATTGTTGTATTTCCTTCGCCGCAAGCGATGGCAAAATCGTATTGCGAAAACGACGCGGCAAAAATCCAAAATTTACTGCGGGACCAAATCGGTTTGCCGATTAAATTGCGTTTTGAAATAATAACAATTGAAACGCAGAAAAAGCCGGAACAGCATCCGCAAAATTCCAATCTCCGTAAATTGCAAATGATGGCGGAAACGGAAGAACATCCGATGGTCAAAAAAGCGGCGGAACTGTTTGGCGCTTCGTTGACCGAAGTGAAGTTACCGTGAAAAAACGCGAATTTGTTTTGATTAAGTGAAGGGCGATTCTAATAACCTCTCCTCCTTTACAAGATTGAGAGCGTCCTTTATTCAAGAGCGCGAAGTTGATTCTTTTAATCGCAGAGCGACGCATTCCGCTTGCGAAACTTTTCACTTTTAATTTTTAGCTTTCTGGAACCTACCCGTCAGTCGGCGACGCCGACTGACGCCCCTCCAGCGGAGGGAAATTTTACGCGAACCGCACACATCACATTCAAAATAAGGTAATAAGGTTGTTTTGTGAGCGCAGCGTTTGGCTACTGAGGTTGTTTTGTTAGGAAAATAAGGCGAAAAATGAGGTTTGCATAAAAAATTCCGTCGAGTTGTATTGTTTTAACGAAACAAAGAAGGTATTCTATAGAACAAACGTGAACTTTTGACCCCCAAAAGCAGAAATACACAATGTATTTTTGTTCCCAGAGAGTCATTCATGAGAAATACATAGTGTATTTCCATTTTCGGGCGTCATTTCTCAGCGTCGCCCCTCAACGAAACGACTCTTCCGCGAAAGATTGCCCGGCAACGCGGCGCTTCGAGAAAGCGGTTTATTGCGACCCGTTGTTTTGACGGCAAAGGAATAGAACTCCGTAAAATAAAACAAATTTTTCACCCTAAAACAGAAACGGACAATCAATCTTTATGACGTCATCGGAAAACAACGCGGCGCGGCGGTTGGCGGAAATCGCGAAAACGACGCCGGACAACGTCGCTATTGCCGTATCGCGCGATTACGCCGCAAACGGCAAGCGGCGTTACGAGACAATCGCGTTTCAACAATTGGACGAATACGCCGACAAAATCGCATACGCTTTTCGCGAAAACGGCGTCAAACAAGGAATGCGGATCGCGTTGCTGGCGAAGTACGGAATTGATTTTATCGCACTGGTTTACGCGATTTTTAAATCGGGAGCGGTCGTCGTTCTGGTCGATCCGGGAATGGGAATGCGGCGAATGCTAAATTGTTTGGCGGAAGCGGAACCGGACGGATTCGCGGCGCTTTCGCCGGTTCATGCCGTGCGGATTTTTTTGCGAAGCCGTTTTCCGAAAGCGAAACATCACCTGATTATCGGACGGCGTTGGTTTTGGGGCGGACTTTCGCTCGAAAAAATCAAACGTCAAACGTATCCGGGAACTATTCTTGCGGCGGTCGAACCGGACGATCCCGCGGCGATTATTTTCACCAGCGGAAGCACCGGCGTTCCGAAAGGCGTTTTATACACGCATCAGATTATCAATACGCAAGCGAGCGAAATTGCGGCGCGGTACGGCATTCGGTCGGGAATCGCGGACGTTGCCGGTTTTCCGTTTTTCGGCTTGTTCGACGCGGCAATGGGCGTAACGGCAGTGATTCCCGACATGAATCCGACGCGTCCCGCCGACGTGAATCCGAAAAATATTTTAGAAGCCGCCGCCGATTGGAACGCGGTGCAATCGTTTGGTTCGCCCGCGCTTTGGAATCGCGTTGCCGACGATTGTATCGAAAGAAACGTGAAAATTCCGACGTTGCGTCGCGTTGTGTTAGCCGGCGCGCCGATTTCGACGCATTTACTCGCAAAACTCAAACGTTGTCTCGCGGACGACGCGGAGATTTTTACGCCTTACGGCGCGACGGAATCGCTGCCAGTCGCATCGATTGAGGCAAAAGAAATTCTCAACGAAACGGCGGCGTTGACAAATCTTGGTTTGGGAATTTGCGTCGGCAAAAGATTTTCGCAAATCGATTGGCGAATCGTTAAAATCAGCGACGCTCCGATTGAACGTTTAGAAGACGCGGAAATATTGCCGGCGGGAGAAATCGGCGAATTAGCGGTTACGGGACCGCAAGTGACGCGGCGTTATATAACCCGCGTTGAAGCGAATGCGGCGTCGAAAATGATCGACTCGCAAGGTCGCGTTTGGCATCGCATCGGCGACGTGGGACATTTGGACGCGCAGGAACGATTCTGGTTTTGCGGACGTAAAGCGCATCGCGTTGAAACGGCAACCGGCGTGATGTTCACGATTCCATGCGAAGCGATTTTCAATATGCACGCGGACGTTTATCGCACGGCATTGATTGGTCTCGGCAAATACGGCGAACAAACGCCGCTCCTTTGCGTCGAGCCAAAACCGAAACGTTTTCCTGAAACTTCAGACGCGAAAGAAAAATTTCTCGCGGAATTGCGCGAAATCGGACTCGCCAATCCGCTGACGGCAAATGTCGAGGCGTTTGAATTTCTGCGGAATTTTCCGGTCGATGTGCGTCATAACGCGAAAATCAATCGGGAATTATTGAGGGAAATGTTTACAAAAAAGAAAAATATCGCCAAATTAAAATTTCACTAGACCGTTACTCGTATTCTTGTTGCGGCGTTAGTCATTCGTCGTTTTTCTTAAAATCATGTTTACTATTTTTTGAAACGACAGAAATTATCTGCAACAAAAGAAGAATAAGAATCGGCAAACCAAAGAGAAGCGTCGTTTGTCCGGCGGTTCGGTGATAAATGACAATTCCGGCGGGATATCCGATTTTTTTCAGGTCTTGAAGAATCGCCCAATCAAGTACGTTTTCTGTTTGCAGCGCGTTTTTCCATGTATTATGTCCGCCGTATTCCTTGAGCGTTACATATGCATTGCCGCCCGCCGCGTTAATTGAGTTGATAAATTGTTCCATTGGTTTCCATGGAATTGAGTCGTCTTTGTTATTGAACGCCCAAATAGCGGTTTGCTTGAAGTTATGCGGATTAGCGGGCGGCGATGTGGAAAATGCCGCCATCGACGCAAAACGTCCCGGATATTTTGATACGACATTCCACGCGGCGCTTCCGCCGGAACAAAATCCAAGCGTCCCTAATTTGTTCGTATCAATCGGATATTCCTGAATGACCGCGTCAAGAATTTCGACGGCAATCGTAAGCGGCGCATCGCCTTTGCCTTCATTGGAAACAGAATGACTCCAATCAGTGTTGTAAGGACATTGCGTCGCAATCATAAAAAAATCTTGTTTGTTTTTTCCGGCAATCGTTTCAATGGCGGATTGCATGTGAGCAAGTTGACGTTTATTATCGTCGCCGCTTTCTCCCGAACCATGCAGCCAAAGAATCAGCGGATATTTTTTATCCGGTTGAATTTTATCCGGCATGAGCATCCGAAATTTTATCGGTTGATTGACGTATTGTCCGCCCGTGTAACAATATTCCATCGCCGCAAAACAATCAATCACGCTGATATTCGCGTTATAACCGCCGTCTTCATTCAATTCCGATTCGCTTTTCGACGCTTTTTTTATAGCGTGTTCGCTGATTTGTTTCGCTTGTTCAAGAAGAATGATTTTACGCGGCGGCGTTTTTTCCGCTTGAATTTGCCGATACAAAATTAAGGAAATAAAAATGGAGAGAACAAAAAAATATCGCGTCATTTGATTCAACTTTTCTGATAAAGCTAAGACGATTTTCAAAAGGAATTTTTCATTGCAAACATTGCCGATCCATTCCTCTGCGTGAATTTACGAATATAAAGTTTACGTAATATTTCAGCAAAATCAACCCGCCGATAACAATAGAATGAGAAATTTTGACGGCGGAATTTTTTTGTTTTGATTGTTTCGTTCATGGCGCTTTTTTGTTTGTTTTTGTTTCGACGTTGTTGTTTCAATCTCCGGCAAGCCCATTTCACGGCGAACGCGGTTTGCGTCTTCCAGCGTAATATGGTAAATATAAATCGAGTAACCGATTCTGTCAATCGGCTTGAATTGTTTGAACCATTCGTATTGTTTGGATTTTCCGTAAAGTTCATTCACGCCGATGGCAAA
>JAISZO010000036.1 GCA_031269105.1 Planctomycetaceae bacterium
TTTTGAGACAATCCCGAATTGTTCTCGGATCACGGTCAAGCAACGGGGCGATCCGAGCTGCCGATTCGCCTTTGTGATGAAGGGACAGCACGTGCAGCCGCATCATCATATGAGGATGAGGATGATAAAACCGATCACGTTGAATCGTTGGAATATCTTCCACGAAAATCGCAACCTGCAACATAAAATCCTCCTTGAATCCTCAATAGGTCAATGTGGAGATTCTACCATTTATCAAATCTTAATTAAAGAGAAATTCCTTGACGTTTTTAATATAGCGTACTGAATTTACATAACGTTACCACCCAAAAGAGTTGCGACATAACGGATAACGCCAACAAAGTTGCCGCTCCCAGCGCGATAATAAATACCCAAATTGCCAAGCGTTCCAACGGATTAAGAATTATCGGCGAAAGAGCGTTGTTTTGCGCCGGAACGTCTTGCGAAGAAGCCGTATTTGTTTTTTCCGTTCCGCGTTTGTTCGACAACGCGGCGCTTTGCCATGAAGTCGCAGACGTCGTCGCGTCGTTCGCGAATTGAAAAAGAGACGCAAATTCCGGTGTGTTTTCCGCCGCCGTTGGGTCGGAAGAATCGGAATTGTCGTCGTTATCGCACCAGACAATTGTTTTTCCGTTAATTTTTCCCTGCCGAAGCAAGCGAGCGAGATCGTTTTGCGAAAACGGACCAACGCCGGTCGTACCATCTTCGCTGTAATACCAAATTGCGGCGTTAGAATTTTCATCATCGGCGTTGTTATCGGCAGATTGCGAAATTGCGTTTTGCGGACTCGCGTCGGAAACGTTCAATTCCGGCGGAACCAACGTAAGACCGTCGCTCGAATTGTTCTCCTGAATATTTGTTTTTGAAACGTTGGGAAAACGGCGAGGAGCCGGCGGAGAAATCGTTTTCGACGTCTTGGGAAAAAATGCCTCCTCGTCGCCAGCCCGCGTCCACTTTTGACCGTCGCGCGAAATCTCGCTCATACGACCAAGTTTTCCTTGCCGCACCATATCGCGCACCTGATTTTCCTCAAACGGTCCCAGAACTTTACCGCGAAATTTGACGTAATACAACATATTCATCTTTCCGAATATTTGAATCCGTAGTTTTTATGAATTTGAAAAGAGAATTACTGATATAATGCGGAACGGCATATCGACAAAATTTTTATTTATCACGAAAGACGCAACGTTTTTGTATAAAGATTTATAGAAAAATCGAAAAGATTTTTAAAATTTCCTATTTTCGTAAAAAGATATACGCTCTGTTTACGGTTTGAGTTAAATATAATAATCATAATTTCCTTCTTCGGAATATCGATCAAGAATGTCCTGCAAAGTAATACTGTCGAGATATTCTACGATCACTTTTTCGAGACCGCGCCAAACGTGAAGTATCATTTTGACCGCGCTTCGGTCGTTGTGCATGGATTCGTATTCGAGTCCGGCGATAGGAGAAATGCTTCCTTCCGTGACCCGCAAAATATCGCCAACCGTATATCGATCCGGTTGTTTGGTCAGCATATAACCGCCCTGAAAACCGCGATTGGTTTGCAAATAATCGGAACGATTCAACAGCGGTACAATTTGCTCCAGATATTTTTTGGAAATTCCTTGACGTCTGGCAATGTCTTTCAATGCAATATACCCTTCATGGCGACGCTGCGCCAAATCAATCATCATCCGTAAAGCGTATCTTCCTTTCGTTGAAATTTTCATTATTCCGTTATTCTGTTTATTGCAAATAATTTTTAATTCGTTGGGAGAATTGACGTTTGAAAATATTTTTCAATGTTGTTTTACAACAATCCATAGTCGGTTAACGTTTTGCGAAGTTTCGCTTCGAGCGGCGCTTCGAGCGGAATCATCGGTTTCCGCAAAACGCCGGTATCGCGTCCGAGCATTTTCATTGCCGCTTTCACCGGAATCGGATTCGTCGCCAGCGACAGCATGTCCCGCGCAAGCGTAAATGTTTTGTAATGCAGCGCTTTCGCTTCGGCAAAATTACCGGCATCCGCCGCTTTACAAAGCGCGATCATATCTTGCGGCGCTATATTTCCGATTACCGAAATCACGCCGCGTCCGCCAATCGACGTCATTGGCAGCGTGATACTGTCGTCGCCGCTGAGAACGGTCAGATCGGTTTCCGCGATAATTTGCGACGCCTGATCCAGCAAACCGGTCGCTTCTTTGACCATCGTGATATTTTTGAATTTCGCCAGCCGGATAATCGTTTGCGGTTCGATATTTTTTGCCGTTCTGCCGGGAATATTGTAAATGCAAATTGGAATATCCACCGCTTCGGCAATCGTTTTGTAATGCTGATAAAAACCTTCCTGCGTCGGTTTATTGTAATACGGCGCGACAATCAGCGCGGCGTCCGCTCCCGATTTTTGCGCAGTTTTCGTCAACCGCAACGCTTCGGCGGTCGAGTTGGAACCGGTTCCCGCCAGCACTTTGATTCGTCCCGCCGCCGCTTCCACCACCGCGCGGATCACGCGGTCGTTTTCGTCGTGCGACAACGTCGGCGATTCGCCGGTCGTTCCGGTCGGCACAACCGCAGTCGTTCCGGCGGCAATCTGAAACTCGACATGCTGCTGCAACCGATTAAAATCTATTTCCCCATTTTCGTCAAACGGCGTAATGATCGCCACCGACAACCCGGCATATTCTTCGCTTCGCGTCATAATTTTTATTGTTTGGATTTGGACGTCTCTATTTTGACGGAACAGAATTGACAAGATCATTCCTCGTAAAAATCTAAAAGTCGTTGTCAACCGCAAATTTCACTGACAACGCCGCAAAAATTTTTTACATTTTACCACAAGCCGTTCAAAAAAATAGACGGCAATTCCGTCTTTTGGATTTTTGAGAGATAAAGACAAAAATTTCTAAAAATTTTTACAAATGGATTATCAAACTATAAAAATGAATATACTATTCTTTCTATTTTAACAATGTAATTCATACGCAAACTGATTATTTTTCTATTCGCCCTATTTTAATGTAATTATTGAGAATTTCACAATTTGCGTAGATAAAGCGTATTTTTTGATTTAGAAAGAAAAAAGAAGAAATTCCGAAAATTCATCAAAAAAATAAAAAAATTTATGAAGTTGGCTTGTAGGGTATTGCAAAATCCGTTGGAACAACTTATTATAGTAAATTGTTGTAATGAGTATTACAACTCGGCAGTGTTGCCGAAAAAAATTTTTAGAACGGACACGAAAGAACGTGTCAATGAAAAGGAGACTTGAAATGAAGAAACTGATAGCGCTTGCGCTGATGGTTGTGTGCGTCGGCACATTCTCGCTGGGCTGCACTCCGAAAAAAGAAGAACCGGCGAAACCCGCAACCGGCGGCGTCGTCGATGAGAAAGACGCTTCCCAAACGCCTGCCCCAACGCCGGCTGGCGGCGATGCGGCTCCCGAGGCGCCTGCCGCGCCGTGAAAAATCCGCCGAATGAGCGGAAGAGTAAACCGTGTTACGGTCGTTTTGAACCGTTGACAAAATTTGATTTTAGGAAACTCGTAAGAGCGACCAAAAACAGAGTTTTTTCTCTGATTGTATATGAACTTTAGCAAACAACGACGAGGCGATAAACATTGCCCCGTCGTTTTTTTAAGCGATTTTTTACCGCGTTATGGAACAACTCAAATAATAAACAAAATCGATTTGTAACATTTCAGCGAATAAAAACATTTGCGATTGGAAATACTCGCGATGAATCCATTACGGGAAGACATGTTGGCGATTTGGCGGGCGGGAGTTGACGGCGTCGATGTTTGCCGATTGATTGTCGGGCGCGTTTTTACGGAAAATTCCGGCGAAAACGGGCGAATTTGGATTGATAAAATCGCATATCCTTTAAAAAATATCCGAAAAATCAGCGTTATTGGAGCCGGAAAAGCCGCCGCCAAAATGTCCGCCGCAATAGAACAAACGCTTTCTCAACAAGTCGATAGGGGAATGCTTTCCGGTTTTGTTAATATTCCCGAAGGATGCGAAATACCGCTTCGCGTTATTCGTCAACATGTTGCGCGTCCGGCGGGAGTGAACGAGCCGACCGAAGCGGGCATGTTCGGCATCGGGCAAATGTTGCGGTTGATTGAAGAAACGAATCGCGAATTAATGTCGCAAAACGTTCCCTTGTCCGAACATCTTGCGATTTGCCTGATTTCCGGCGGCGGTTCCGCGTTGGCGCCGTTTCCGGCGGACGGCGTTACGCTGGAGCAAAAACTTGTCGTAACGCGGTTTCTTTCGGCGGCGGGAGCGACAATCAACGAAATCAATACGGTTCGCAAACAGATGAGCGGCGTGAAAGGCGGAAAACTTTGCCGATGCTGCGGCGGCGCAACGCTTGTCGCGCTGATTCTCTCCGACGTTCTCGGCGATCCGCTGGACGTTATCGCGTCGGGACCGACGGTAGAAAATACGACAACGGCGGCAGACGCGATTCGCGTTCTCGAAAAATACGGTTTTTTGCAATCGGAAACGGCGCGCGGAATTTCCGAAAACGTCATGAAATTTTTGCAAACGCAAGCCGCCGTTCAACAAAATCAATTCAACAAAACGCAGCAACATTCGCAAATTCCGACGCGCAATATTGTTATCGGCAACAACGCGACCGCTGTGGACGCGGCGGGAATCGAAGCGGAAAAACGCGGCTATTCTTATACGATGATTTGCGCAACTTCGTCGGAGGGAAACGCGGAATCGCTCGGCGAATTGTTTGCGGAACGCGCGTTGCGAATGTGCGGCGGCGATTCTTTCGGCAGGATTTCCAACTGTCTCATTAGCGGCGGAGAGCCGACCGTTTCGCTTGTACCGTCGTCGCAACGCGGGCTTGGCGGACGCAATCAGCAACTTGCGTTGGCGATGATTTGTAAATTATTAAACAACGGCGATTGGCTTGAACAATTCCGCAAGAATCCTGCGGCGGCGTGTCCGTTTGCGTTTCTTTCTGGAGGAACGGACGGCGAAGACGGACCAACCGACGCGGCGGGAGCGTTTTTCGATTCCGAAATTCTGCGGGACGTCGTTCAGTCGAACATTGATCCAACCGACTTCCTTCGACGGAACGACGCTTATCATTTTTTTGAGCGTTTTAACGCGTTACTAAAAACGGGAGCAACCGGAACAAACGTCTGCGACGTGCGAGTGTTGCTGCGAAATATTGTTCCTTGATAAAAAAATTGACTTACTCAAAAAACTAAAAAGACTTGGGAGGATATGATGATAGAACTTGGCGTTAATATTGATCACGTGGCGACGGTGCGGCAGGCAAGACAGACAACCGAACCCGATCCGGTTTGGGCGGCGGCGGCGGCGGAACTTGGCGGCGCGGACGGAATCACGGTGCATCTTCGGGAAGATCGGCGGCATATTCAAGACCGCGACGTGCGGATTTTGCGGGAAACGGTACGGGCAAAATTGAATCTCGAAATGGCGTGCGAGCCGGAAATCGTGCAAATTGCATGCGAAATAGCGCCGGATCAAGCGACGCTTGTGCCGGAAAAACGTCAGGAGGTAACGACCGAAGGCGGTTTGGACGTTCTTGGAAATCTGACAAAAATTAAAGACGTTGTCGCAAAACTTCAGTCGAAAGGCGTTTTCGTCAGTCTTTTTCTCGATCCCGACCTGAAACAGATTGAGGCGGGCAAAGAAACCGGCGCGGACGCGGTGGAACTTCATACCGGAACGTATTCGCTGGCAACGACTTCCGCAAGTCGCGACGCGGAACTTCTCAAATTGACCAATGCCGGAAAACTTATCTCGCAATTAGGACTTCGTTTGCACGGCGGTCATGGATTGACTTATCACAATGTGATTCCCGTTGCCCGCATTCCGAATATGTTTGAATTGAACATCGGACACAGCATCATTGCCCGCGCGCTGATGGTCGGGCTGCAAGACGCGGTCGCCGAAATGAAACGAATCATTAATTACTCGTTGTTGAGAAACCGCCAAAGCGCCTGCGTTGTCGCAAACGACGACTCCTCGCTCGCCGGAATCGTCGCTCCGGCGGCAATGGCGGGATTGCGTTGTTCAGCAAACCGATCCTCGTAAGATAACGTTTCTCATGTCGCTTGTCCGAAATGTTTGTGGGAATTGCGGCGGGTTTGCGGGAATGACAGGCGGGGAATCTCAACAAATTTTTCCCCGCCAGAAAAGAGCGGTTTGGGGGGATTCCCGCAATTGGAAAAAAAGATGTGTAGATACTTTTGCCGGTGAAGGGGTGGCGGTCAACGCAGTTGACCGACGGGGCGCTTCATGGAAGTTAAAAGTTAAAAACGAAAAGGTAAAAGTTAGGCAAACGATCGTTTCAATCACAGAGCGCCGCATTCCGCTTGCAAAAAAACAATTCGAAAACGCAAATCAACATCTTGCAAAATGAGAGACGTCGTTTTTCATAAAAATTAAGCCGGACTTGAAATCAAGCCGACTTTTTTGTTTTTTTGAGAGATATGATTTTTCAGAGCGGAAAATCATATCTGTCTTTTTTCTTTTTATTTTACAAGCGTTTTTTAAAAATATCATTCGCCAGTTCGTCGAGCGTAATATTTTTTTCGTTGGCGATTGTTTGTAATCTTTCGGCGATTTTTCGCGTCGTTTTTATTGACAGCGTGATTTCGCCGTTCTTTTGAGATTCCGCATGTTTGATGGCGTAATCTCTAATCGTTTGAGCAAGCCGTTCCTGCGCGACGCCGCAAGATATTCTTGCTAATTCTTTTTTACTCAATCGCACTAAAACTTTTTCCGTGCGTTGTCGTTCCGGCGGCAACGCCGGTCGCCCAACGCGTTTCTTTTCAGCCGGTTGCGTTTTCATCGTCGTACTCATCATAATTATCACCGTAAGTTTTTAATTGGTATTTTTTAGCAATCGAACGTTTCATCTTTTCGGCGGCGGAAACCAGTTTTTTATACACAAAATCCATTTCGGCGTCGTCGGAAATGTTCGGGAAATGTTTGCGCATCCAATGCGTCGCTTCCAAAATTTCAGCGCCGCCGGGAATTTCAGCGCGAACGGCGGCATTGACCGCCTGACTCGCTTTTTTATTGCCGCCGTAAACTTTGCGCAAATCGTTAATACTCATGTTTTAGTTTCCTCGCAGCAAAACGGCGGGGATTTCGCCCCCGCTAAAAAATCCCGTTATTTACGCCACAACTGAATCATGGGAGTCGTTACGCACATGTAAATCGTGTTGTAATCCGTTTGAATTTCAATTTCTTTAATTTCCACTACGGAAAATCCGTTCAGAAAATACTTTCTGGCAACGTTGAAATTTTTTGTCTTCTTGGTTGTTCCATCGCTAAAAGCGATAACATAGTAAACTTTCATTTTATTCTCCCATTGATTTTGGAGGTTTTTTTGTTGTTTTGAGGAATCGCTTCCCTCAATGCTTCCTATAATACCATATTATTGATGTCTGTAAATAGTTTTTGCTATCAAAAACAAAAATATTTCAAAAAAACGCCGCAACTCATAGGATACTTCCTTTCACGCGAACTTCACGCGCGGAACGGCAATCGAAAGAAGCCGGAATTTTAATGCTTGCCGACGCTTCGGAAAGCGCGTGCCGCTCGTTGCGGGACGCTTCGCCGAATAAAATTGAGGCGTTAGTCCGGCACATTTCGGAAGATAAATTGAAAGACGGTCAATTCGACGAAAGCGGTTTGACGCTTCAGGAATTGCGGACGATTGAAAATTCGATCATCAATTCGATTTTGGCGACGCGGCATAACCGCATCAGTTACCCGGAAACAAATTCCAAAAAATCGCCGGACTCGAACGAGTTGAATAAAAATTAAACAATTTCTAAAAACTATTTTTTCGCCGCGAAGAAAGGTATAAAATGAAAAGTAGAAAGCTAAAAGTGAAAAAAGAAAAGTTACGCAAGCGGTTGTTTTAATCGCAAAGCGGCGTATTCTGTTCGCGAAACTTTTCACTTTTAGTTTTTAACTTATAAACCCGCAAGAGACGAAACGATAAAGAATATCGCAATGGATCATGTCGTCTCTGCGGGACTCTCCTTATTCAAAATCTCAAACGAATCAATGTTGTAATAGATCAGTGGAATTTTCGTTAAACATTTGTCAACATAAGGTAGGCGACGTTTCGCCGAGACGTCGCGTCGGCGATAGCCGACTTGCCCCTGATTTCCAGCAACCGGATTCCAAATTGCACGGCAATACGAAGCGCCGTCGTTAATTTGATTCACCGGCGCCTTACGTCGCCCAACCGTGGGTGAAAGCCCTTCGGCGAAAGGTTGGCTACCTTAAAAACAAAAATCGCATTTTCAAGCGTAATAAGTATATAAAAGAATTGTTATTGGCGTGATTGCTGTGATTTTAGCATTAATGCCATTTGTTATGAGATTTTTTAGAGGACACATAGAAAGACCGAATGAGATTCATGAACTAAAAAATTTTGAAAATCTTATTTTAGAAAAGTCAAATGAAATCAAGTTGAAAACGGTTGATGACAAAGACTTTGTTTTTTCACCGATTCAGCCGGAAAAATCAGGGACGTCTTATAAGGTTCATGCTGTGATATTATCAGAATCTCCTGAAGCCAAGATGGGGTTTATTTTAGTGGGAAACTTAAAAATTATGTCGTATTCTCAAAATCCAGAAAAAAAAGGCAGATTTAATTTAACGATTGAAGAATTACTTCAATCGACGCAGTCATTGTGCGCGCTTAATACCGGACGCCAAATTCCCAATTATTATACGATGGAAATGTCTTCGCAATATACGTTGGTCAAGTGCAAGGGTTCGTGGGACACTTTTTCTGGCGAGTTTTGTCATTTGGAGTCCCACGAAGGCTTGCACTTTTATTTTTTATACGATAATTATTTTTTATTTCGTTTTTTATTTTTTAATATTTTTAGTAGGTTAAATTTTGTTTTTTTATGAGCCGAGATCGCTTCCAATCAGAACGTCTCAAGGTGTAAAATCGAATGACGCCTTTTGACAGATCGACCTCCGCACGCACCAATCGATTGATCCAATGTCGATGTACGAAAAAATCTTTTTCCAAA
>JAISZO010000088.1 GCA_031269105.1 Planctomycetaceae bacterium
CCCCCCCCCCCCCCCCCCCCCCCCCCCCCCCCCGCCCCCCCCCCACCCCCCCCCCCCCCCCCCCAGCAAAATAGGTCTTGATTTTGTGATATTACGACTTCATTTGCCGTTAAAAAAACGTTGTCAAAACAAAGAAAGACGCATATTACGGCGACGTAACATGTCCATTTGAAAGAAACCGGAATAAAAGACTTCATTTTACTTTTACTTTTTCTCAAAAATTTATAATTTGTAACTGTTTAATATCTTTGTAATTTTTCCGCGATCAGGTATTTTCGTAAAATATTCACGATAACGCCAGAAATATATTCATTTTTGTTTTCACGTTGAGGAATGATTTTTCAGCAAATCGCGTCTGTTTTTACGGGTTAAATCCGATCATTGATGAGAAGTGTAACAATGACCGGAAAAATAATCAAGACCAATTTTCAAAAAAATGTAAACAAAAATACAGGAATGTTGTGAAAAAATTTTCTTGCGATTTTGCCTGAATAAATCCCTAATAGAATCATCACGCTTGAAATTTCGATTTTTGAACACGGAACGCAAAGATAAGAAAAGTATTAGAATCTCTAAAAATCTCTTTATTGTTCACCGCGAAGGAGACATTTGAGCTAAAAATTAAGAGTTTTGTAAGCAGAATTTTAATTCTGTGATAAAAATAATCCTTTACCCAATTTTTAATTTTTTACTCTTACTTTTCCATTTCTTCGTGGTAAAAAAGAGTTAGAAACCCTATTGACGTTTTTTATTGTTTGCGCATAATGATTGTTTAGTACAATTTATCGACGCGACGAAATTGCGACCAAGCGTCTCTAAAAATCTCTATCTTTTTGGCTCTGATTATCGACGAAACTCAAATCCGCAAAACGAACCCCCATTATGGCAAAAACAAAAACTTGGCGCGCGATTGATTTTTTAAAACAACCGGAAAATTTTCCGGCAAAACCAATTTGCGTTCTTTTTGGGGACGACGCTTTTCTAAAATCCCACGCGTCTCAGGCGTTGCGAAAACAGTTACTTACGGAAAGCGACGCGGAATTTTCATTAAGCCGATACGAAGGAAATCAAACGGTCTTTTCTACCGTTCATAAAGAATTGGCGATGATGACGATGTTCGGCGGCGGACGTCGCGTTGTTGTGATTGACGACGCCGATTCGTTTGTTACGAAATACCGCGCCGAATTAGAAAATTACGCCGCCGCTCCGTCGCAAACGTCGAGTCTGATTTTGTTGTTGAATACGTTTCCATCGAATACGCGGTTGTATAAAATTGTTGAATCTTCCGGTTTTTTAGCGGATTGCAGTTCGCTTTCCGAACGGGAAATTCCGAAATGGTTGATCGAGTGGGCAAGTCGGGAACATAAAATTTCCTGCGATATTGCCGCGGCGGAATTGTTAGTCGATTTTGTCGGAACGGAACTTGGTTTGCTTGATCAGGAATTGGCGAAATTATCGCTTTGTCTTGCGCCGGGAGAAAAACTGACCGCAAAAACAGTGCAACAACAAGTCGGTTCATGGCGGTCGCGTACAACTTGGGAAATGCTGGATTTGGCGTTAGACGGCAACGTGCCGGAAACGATGCGTCAACTTGATTTATTGTTGCAATCGGGAGAAACTCCAGTGGGGCTTCTTGCGCAAGTCGCCTACTCGCTTCGACGGCTTGCGGCGGCAACGCAATTGATTCTGGACGCTGAAAAACAAGGAAAACGAATCGCGCTGCAATCGGCGTTGGAACAAGCGGGAATCAAGCGGTTTGTTCTGCAAAAATCGGAATCGCAACTCAAAAAATTAGGACGCAATCGCGGCGAAAAATTATCGGACTGGTTACTTCATACCGATCTTGCTCTTAAAGGCGACAGCCGCGTTGCGCCGCGAATCCTTCTTGAAAAATTATTATTACAAATCGCCGCTCCGCAACTTCGTTTGTCCAAAACATGAGACGAGCGTTTGAACGCGAACGGAACATTCAATATCAATATCATGCCTGAAAAAACGCTTCCTTTCGACCGTGAATTTATCGAAAATCTGACGCAAAAATATCCGACGCCGTTTTATATTTACGACGAAAAAACATTGCGGCGTTGCGCCCGTTTGTTTAACGAATCGTTTGCTTGGAACGCCGGTTTTCAGGAGTTTTTCGCAGTCAAAGCGAATCCGAATCCGGAAATTTTGAAAATTCTCAAGTCGGAAAAACTCGGCGGCGATTGTTCAAGTCTGCCGGAATTACTTCTTTGCGAGCGAGTCGGTCTTCGCGGCGAATTGACGATGTTCACGTCCAACAACACGCCGCCGCTGGAATTTTTTAAAGCCAAAGAACTGGGAGCGATTATCAATCTCGACGACGTCACGCACTTGCCGTTTCTGGAAAAATGCGCGGGCGTTCCCGATTTGATTTCGTTTCGTTGGAATCCCGGCGCGTTGCGGGAAGTCGAAAGCGTGATCGGAAATCCGGTGGACGCAAAATACGGTTTGACGACAGAACAAATTTTCGAAGCGTTCGCTCTTGCCCAAAAGAAAGGTGCGAAACGTTTTGGACTGCATACGATGATTGCGTCCAATATGTTAAAGGAAGATTTTTTCGAGTTCACCGCAAAAACAATTTTTGATTTGGCGTTAGAAATTGAGCGTCGTTTTGGAATCAAAATCGAATTTGTCAATCTCGGCGGCGGATTCGGCGTTGCGTATCGTCCTGAAGAATTGCCGTTAAATTTGCGGGAAGTCGGCGAGCGGATTCGCGGCGTTTACGACAAAATGATTGCTCCGACCGATCTTGCTCCGTTGAAAATTTTTACCGAATCGGGACGTTTCATTGCGGCGGAAGCCGGAACGTTAATCACGCGCGTCATTCACGAAAAGAAAATCTACAAACATTATTTTGGCGTTGACGCGTGCATGGCGAATCTGATGCGTCCTGGCATGTACGGCGCGTATCATCATATCACGGCGCTTGGAAAATCGGAAACGCCGAATCTTCCGAAAGAAAAAGTGGACGTAGTCGGTTCGCTCTGCGAGAATTGCGATAAATTTGCCGTTGACCGCGAATTGCCGAAATTGGAAATCGGCGATTTGCTGGCGATTCACGACGCGGGAGCGCATGGTTACGCGATGGGCTTTCAATACAACGGCAAACTGCGATGCGCGGAATTGCTTTTGCAGGAAGACCGTTCCGTCCGAATGATCCGCCGCGCGGAAAACGTTGACGATTATTTTGCGACGCTGAATTTTTAATGGACGACTTCTTTCAAATTTCACCGCGAAGAAAAACAACGGTTTAAGATATAACTCATGTTACGCAGTAGTTTTCTTCCATTAGGAAGGTATTGGTTTGTTCTCGTTAAGAATTTTATTGCCGAATTGTTCCTAATCTGGTAAACTACGCGTTCCCGTTGGTACGTTTTCC
>JAISZO010000108.1 GCA_031269105.1 Planctomycetaceae bacterium
CCGTGATTAAGGTTCTTCATTCCTCGAAAACGGAAGCGTAACATGGTTTTCACCACCTACGCAAGACCATTCACTCCGCCTTTTTCAATACAAAACGCTATTTGAAGACAATTTCTAAGGAATCGCCTCTTCCTTGCCCTAGTAAGCGTCTCTTCCTTTCCCCTGCGCCAGTCTCGCGCCTTCCCGTATTATCGCCAGTGATATTCCCTTGCGCGGGTTTACTGTGCTGCGCTGCGTTTTTGAGCGCCAATGTTTTCCCGCAACGTTTCAACTACGGAGAGCGATTCCGGCGAATCCACGCGGGAAGCGTGCGTCGCGGAAGCGGTCAAGATGGAATTTGACGACGGATTGAGAGACAATAAGTTTACAGACAGCGGATTGAGAGACGGAGCGAGAGTTGTGTTTCTGTCGTTCATAATTTCGATTGCGTCTAACGGATTCGGATTGCGGCGTAATTTGGCACGCGATGTGTCGAGCGTTAATGTTAATTCGGTGGACCAGCAGCCGTGTTTATCCGGCGTGATAATCCAATGCGGCTGTAACGCAATCGACTGTTGTACCAACTCAAAACCGCCTTCCGACTGACTTACCGTTTCGACCGGAAAGGCGTAAAAATCACTCGGCGCAAGCGTGTCGAGCGAAACGTCTATTCCAAGCCACTCGTCGGTCATGCGGAGACGTCGGGAATGTTTGAGATTGAGCGGCGTTCCCAGACGTCCAAGCCGAACGCCAGTCGCATCGGAAAAATAACGATCGTCCGCGCCGCCGGGAAGTCCCGCAAAATTCAGCTCCGTCGCGAAATGAAAACGGTACTCGCGCGGCATTCCGCTAATCTGATAAAAAACCCGCAACGCCGGACTGTTCGCTGTCATCGTGATTGTCTTCTGCACTTTGACCGGAACGCCGTAAACAAGTCCTTCCGTCTTGAGAATCAACTGCGCTTGCGATTCCGTGCGGTACAAAGTCGCATGATATTCCGATTGATGTAACGTACTGTGAAGCCGCTGCCGACCATTCCGCACGTCGTCAAATTTCACGTCGCAATCGTAGAACAAATCGACAAAACATTTTCGCGGGTAATGATCGTATTGCAGCCGCGAGTCCAAGCCCTCCTGTTTGAACGCCACTCTCTCGTGAATACTGGCGCAATCGCCGCCGCAACCGCCGCTTTTTGCGCCGCCCAGCACCGTGCGATGATACGCCTCGTTCCGCCGCGCAAGCGTCGCGCCGAGATTATGACAAATTTCCCGCACATCCAATTCGTACATCGTTCCGCCTTGATTCGGCGCGAACCATGCTAAAAGTTCGTTGTTGGCAATGCGAATTTCTTTATGACCGTCAAAATTGAAATCGCGCACGTCCGCTTCAAGATAGGAATCGTCGCGTTCCAAGATTTCGTCGAGCAGATTATCCGCTTGAATCAAATGACGATAAACCGCGTTGCGGAGATGCGGCAGGTACACGCCGCCAAACGATCCGTGCCAATAACTGCAATTACATTGACCGCGATACAAAGCGTCGCGAGCCGCTTCGATTTTTTGAGCGTATCGCGAATCCCGACGTACAAGCGTTTGCGATTCCAAAACGTTGGTGCCGTGCGCGGATTGTTCTTCGTCAAGAAGTTTTTTAAGCCGCAAACTGGTCGCCATCATGCGCGAATACATCTCGTTGGTTTCGGGATAACGGATTTTGAAGTTCCGCCAGAATCCGCCGCGCAGGTATTTTTTCACCGTCGAACCTTTCGGATCGCGCGCCATTTCTTTTTGCAGATCGGCAAGTTCGTTTTGACGTTCCGGCGGCGCCGCCCATTCGGTCATTTCGCGGTAACTTCCGTCGGGAAGATAAATTTTGCCGAGCGGTTTCATCGCATCGAGAATTTCCGACGGCGTGGCGGTTATCAGCCAGTCCGAGTTGTTCCGCAATGCGTCGAAAAAATGATGCAGCCAGTATTCGTTATAAACATGATGATAAGTGTTGGGCCACGTTCCAAATTTCTCGCCGTCGTCGCCATGCACCAATACGGCGTTTTCAAACTTGTCGGCGTATTCCGCAAAATAGCGGATTGTTTCATCGATATTTCCAAACGGAATCAGATACCGTAACCGTTCGCTGCCGGGAAAAATCGAAGCCGTGTTGCCGTCGTCTTCGGTCAGATAATGCCGCGACAATTGATTCTCGTCAAGACACGCATTGCGGAAATGACAATCGTCGAGAATCGTGTATTCCATTTCCGCCGCGGCAAGATCGCGAACATACGATTGTTCCCAAACCCGCTCCGGCGTCCACATTCCGCGAACGATTCCGCCGATACGATTTTCGAGCCACGATTTGTATTTTTTGATTTGTCCGATCCGGTCGCGCGACGGAAGCATCGCAAGAATCGGTTCGTAAAACGGTCCGCCGATCATCTCGATTCTGCCGGTTTTCACCAATTCCGCCAACCTATCGACGTATTCGGGATGTTTCGCGTCAAGCCATTCCATCAGCGATCCGCTTGCGTGCAACGCGAGTTTCAAACCGTCGTATTGTTCAAAAACATTCAGGAACGGAAGATAACTTTCCTGATACGATTGTTCAAAGACGTCTTCAAAATTTCCGATGGGTTGATGATTGTGCAATGCGAAGATAAAACGAATCGGGCGCGGCATGATGAACCTTTATTTTTGCGTAAAATTCTTGTTGAGCGAAAAATTTCCAAACGACATGATTTTGATAAAACTGCAAAGTATTGTTTGCGGATTATCTTTATCATTTCAACCAGTTTACCTAACATAACTTATAGTCATGCGTCATGTCGAAAAAAAGCGCTAAAATTTATCAGGAAAATTGTCGTTTGATATTTTACGCTCTTGAAATTTCAGTTTTCGTTTTTTGATAAGATTACGAGAAGACGCTGAAATAGCACAAACTTTTTAGCCGCGACGACGCGAATATTTTCGCGTAAGATTTACGGATTGTATCGCATTTCTTGCTTGTTGTAAAAAAGAGAATACTAACGGTTGTTATTACATTGGCTGACATATTTATAGGATTTCTAAATCAATCTCTGTTTTTTTCAATTTCATTTTCACGATAACGTTAATAAGAAAAACGCTAACAAGCAGCGTAATATGAACGATAAAAACAACAACTTGAGATAAAGAATCAGGGAGGATACTATGAGGTTTCTTCGACGCGATAAGATATGTGCGGGGGGGGGGGTGCGCAAAATGGAAAAGATTGGAGTATTGGAAATTCTCTATTGAACTTCTTTTCTTTGTTCGGATACGCATTAAGTACGTTTGCGATGTTCGCGGGATGTACGAGCATACCGGACAGCCAGACAGTTTCTCCAACACATTTCCAGAACACTCGCCATAAACAGCGGAGCAGTATGGAAATCATCAATTATAAACGGCTTGGACAAACCGTACCCGACTCTTATCGGCTCGGTCCCAAAGATACTTTGGGAATTTTTGTTGAAACAGTTACCGGAGAACCCGGTCAGCCGATTCCCATTCACCAGCCCGATCCTTCTACTAATCTTCCGCCCGGAATCGGTTATCCTTATACGGTTCGCGACGACGGAGATTTGTCGTTGCCGTTAATTATGAGACCGCTTCACGTCGAGGGACTGACGCTTACGGAAGCGGAAAACCTGATTCGAAAATCTTATACCGAAGTTCAAAAAATTATTGGAAAAGACGCAAGGATTTCCGTTTCGCTGATTCGTCCGCGAACCTATCACGTTGTCGTGATTCGCGAAGACGTCCGCCCCGACGATATGCGAAATTCCGGTAGTAGTAATAATAATCGCCAAGCGACAGGTTCTTCATTTATTGGCACGGAAGATCGCGGAACGGCGAAAACGCTGGATTTATGGGCGTATCAAAACGACGTTCTCAACGCTTTGAATCAAACCGGCGGAATGCCGAGTTCCAGCGCAAAAAACGAAGTTCTGATTTTGCGCGGCGGCGTAGATAATATGTCGGAAGAAGACTTGTTTATCCGTAACATGGGCGATAACAAAGTCAATTCCGTGTATGTCAACGGCAATCCCAATATTGTTCGCATTCCGCTTCGCGCGCAGCCGGGTCAAACGCTTCCCGATTTGACTCAGGACGACGTGATTCTCAAAGACGGCGATGTTGTCGTTGTTCAATCGCGCGAAGCCGAAGTCTTTTACACCGGCGGTTTATTGCAAGGCGGAATGTATCCGATTCCTCGCGATTTCGACTTGGACGTGTTCGGCGCGATATCAATGGCGGGCGGTTCGGTTGCGGTAGCGGCGGGCGGTTCGCGTACCACCCGCAATGCGAATATCGGAAGTATTGTTCCTCCGACGCGATTGCTTGTGATACGCGAAGTCAACGGTTATCAACGCGCGATTCGGATTAATATGAAAAATGCGATTGTTGATCCTTCGGAACGAATTTTAATTCAACCGAACGATTTAATCATGCTCGAATACACGCCAATGGAAGTTGTCCTCAATGTATTTTTGAGTACGTTTAGTTTACGGCTTGACGTACAATCGCTCTGGAATTAAGTAGTCGCCGTCGCCGGAATGAAGCGAGCGTTTTTCGAGAAATATCCTTTCTTCCTTCTTACGGGGATGAGAAAATAATCCAGATTTTTATTCCCCGTTATTTTCCTTCAATCTTTTAGCAGGCAGCGACAAAAACAAGAATACAAGGCCAGACCTGTGAATTTGTTCAGACGTTATGAGCAAAGAAAACGGGAGTCTTGCGATTGTCCTGCCTGTTATTTTTTTTCTTGCTTGATTTTATTTTCTTTTTTCTTGCGTTTCAAAAAATAGGAATACGCCAAACATTATTTTCTTACCCCAATAACATCAGTAACCAAACGCCGCGCTCAAAAAACAACCTTATTACCGAGTTTTTTTCTCACACAAAGACGCAAAGTCACGAAGGAATAAAATTCCCCTCCGTTGGAGGGGCGCCCGTCGGCGCAGCCAACCGACGGGACGCTTCATGGAAGTTAAAAACGAAAAGTTAAAAATTGGGCAAGCGGAATGCGTCGCAGGTTTCAGAAGTTAGACGCCAATGTTGGCTTGTCGTATTGCGTGTTGAAAACCAACTCTGGACCCTGGTATCTGTTACCTGAAACCTTTTCTTCACCACGAAGAACTAAGAGAATCTTTGAAAGTCTCTCAAGTCGCAAACACAACATCATCAATAATAAACTCGCTGAAATCGTCCAGATACTTAATCAATGCGGCGTCATGACCGTTAATAGTCATCCGCGTACCGACGCTTTTCGTAGCAATCGCCGTACCGAATCGCGTTGTCGTTGCAGGCGCTTCAAAATCCAAAACCGTCAGCTCAACGGAACCGCCGGTTACGTACAATCCGCCGCCCCATTGCGCTTCGTTTCGGAGTAATGAAATGCCGCCGGTTGCGTCTAACGTTCCCGATAGTTGATAAATCGCGCCGCCCCACGTCGCCTTGTTGTCGGCAAG
>JAISZO010000134.1 GCA_031269105.1 Planctomycetaceae bacterium
ACGATTCGTTTTAAGATTAAAAAATTAGATAATTGGCAGGATGAACAGATCGTTTGGCAAGAAAATAATCATGATTTATAACTTGGTTTTTATACTATAACATACTCACGGAAAATAAAACACGGAAAAAATCATAGGAGATAATGGATGAAACGTTTGAGTTCAATGCGTTATTTTGCTGCTGTCGCATTTGTTCTCTATCGTCCCTTGTTATTATTACAAAACAAACAACAACCTTTTCTTTTTAACGCAAAGAAAAGATAACATATTCGGACGCCGTTACGGACGACGGCTTCCTGTTTTTGTCACGGATGTTTTTACAGACGCTTGTCAAGCGTCGTCAAACCCATCAAAACATCAGAAAGAAAGACAAATGATGAAACGCAAGTTGTTATTTCTCATGCCGGCATGGGCGTTAGCGCCAACGCGGGCATTACTGTTTACGCTTGTTCTCGCCGCCGGAAACGCGGTTTGCTGCGGCGCGGAGAACAAAATACCGGAGCCGAAATTCGGCGAATACACGGTCGGCGACGATTATTTCCTCGCCAACTACACGCAGCTAATTGAGTATTGGACTCAATTAGAAAAAGCGTCCGACCGTATCAAACTCGCCGATATCGGAACGACGCCGGAAGGACGGACGATCAAAATCGCGATCATCACGTCGCCGGAAAATCACAAAAACCTGAAACGTTATCAGGAAATTTCCGTGAAACTTGCCAAAGCGGAAGGTTTAACGGACGACGAGGCGAAAAAACTTGCCGCCGAAGGAAAAGTGGTCGTTTGGATCGACGGCGGATTGCACGCCACCGAAACGGTCAATACGCAGGCGCTTTTCATCGAGGCGTACGACCTTGTCAGCCGCAACGACGAAGAAACCTTGCGCATTCTTGACAACGTCATTTTGCTGTTAGTTCCGGCAAATCCCGACGGTCAGGACCTTGTGTCAAACTGGTACATGAAAGAAAGCGATCCGAAAAAACGCAATCTGCGGATTCCGCGACTTTATCAAAAGTATATCGGACACGATAACAATCGGGATTCGTATATCGCCAACCAGCTTGAGACGGAAGCCATCAACCGGCAAATGTATATCGAATGGATTCCGCAAATCATGTGGAATCAGCATCAAAGCGGTCCCGCCGGAGCGGTGTTGTTCATGGCTCCGTTCCGCGACCCTTTTAATTACAATACCGATCCGTTGGTTTTTATCGGCATTGATCTTGTCGGTTCCGCCGTTCATCATCGTTTTATCGCCGAAGGGAAACCGGGCGCGGTGATGCGAAACGCGGCGTCGTATTCGACATGGTTCAACGGCGGCGACCGGACAACGACGGGATTTCATAATCAAATCGGGCTTCTGTCGGAAATCATCGGCAATCCGACTCCTATCAGTATTCCGTTGATTTCGTCGAAACTCCTTCCTAACGGAGACCAGCCCTATCCGATTGGTCCCAAACAGGAATGGCGCTTCCGCCAAAGTATCGATTACATCATTACCGGCGAACGCGCGATTCTCGATCTTGCCGCCAAATTGCGGGAAGATTTCCTGTACCGCATTTATCGGGCGGGAAAAAATTCCATCGAGCGCGGCAGTCGGGATCATTGGACGTTAACGCCTAAACGAATCGCGGAACTGGAAGCGAACTATGCGAAATATCAGGACGAGCAGCGAAATCGAAGAGCCGGCGCCGAAGAAAATCCGGCGCAACAACCCCTTGGTTTTACCGGACGAGGTCGGGGCGGCATTCCGGCGGAATTTTGGGAGAAACTGCATACCCCCGAAACCCGCGATCCGCGCGGCTATATCATCCCTTCGGATCAACCGGACTTCTTAACCGCGACAAAGTTTGTCAACGCTCTTTTAAAAGCCGGCGTTGACGTGCATCGTGCGTCGAAAGAATTTGAAGCGGCGGGCAAAACTTATCCGGCGGGTTCTTACGTAATTAAGGCGGCGCAGGCGTTCCGACCGCATTTGCGCGATATGCTCGAACCGCAGGATCATCCGAATGATTTTCAATATCCGGGCGGTCCTCCCAAAGCGCCTTACGACGTTGCCGGTTACACGCTGGCGTTCCAGATGGACGTGCAGTTTGACCGTATTCTGGACGGATTCGACGGTCCCTTTGAAAAAATATCAGGATTGCTCAAACCGCCGGTCGGCAAAATTACGGAAACCGAAAAACCGGTCGGCTATCTGCTCAGTCATCAGGTCAAAGATTCGTTTGTCGGTACGACGCGATTGCTTGCCGCCGGAGAAGAAATTTACTGGCTGACTTCGCCGTTTGACGCAAACAATAAAAAATATCCGGTCGGTACGATTTATATTCCCGCCAAACCTTCGACGCTCGTGCATTTGAAAAAGTTGACGAGCGAAGTCGGATTAAGTTTCGACGCTTTAACCGGCGCGGAAAAACCGCAGGGAAACGCCTTGAAACTTCGCCCTGTTCGCGTTGCGTTATGGGATCGTTACGGCGGTTCTATGGATTCCGGCTGGATTCGTTGGTTATTGGAACAAGCGTTTCCGTTTCCTTCGTTTGAAGTTGTTTACGCTCCCGATCTGGACGCCGGAAATCTGAAAAGCAAATACGACGTTTTGATTCTTCCGCCGGGCGCGTTTCCGCAAGGCGGCGGAAGCGGAAGCGGAAGAGGAGAATTTTCATTTACGGGACGCGAACCGAACGTGCCGGAAAACATTCCCGAAGAGTATAAGAAACAGATAGGAAACGTAACTTTGGAAAAAACTGCGCCGCAATTGCGTCGGTTTGTCGAGGAGGGCGGCGTGGCGCTGACAATAGGAAGTTCCGCGACCGGCTTTAGCAAATATCTTGGTCTGCCGGTTACGGACGCATTGACGGAACCCGCGTCCGACGGTTCTGAAAGGAGATTGCCTTCGGACAAATTTTATATTCCCGGTTCGGTGTTGCGTACCAAAGTGGACAATACGGCTCCGATTGCTTACGGAATTACGGAAGACCTGGACGTCTTGTATCGGAACAGTCCGGTATTCCGTCTGACGCCTGAAGCCAAACTCCAAAACGTGAATCCAATAGCGTGGTTTCCCGACGCGGAACCGTTACAAAGCGGCTGGGCGTGGGGACAGCATTATCTGAAAGGAACCGCGACGGCGGTTGAGGCGAATGTCGGAAAAGGTAAGGTTTTGCTTTTCGGTACTGAAATCACGTTTCGCGGACAACCGCACGGTTCGTTCAACTTCCTGTTTAACGGAATTTATTACGCGGGAGCAACGCCTGTGAAATTACCGTAATCGAAATGAAATTGTAAGGCAGGCGGTTGTTCGCCGAATTGCCGCCTGCCTCGTTTATGCGTTTATAAATTTTACGCATGGACGATGAAATCATCAACAAAAGAAACGCCAAAGAACACAAGGAGAAAATTTATGAAAACATTACAAAACAAAAGAATAAGAACTTATAAAAAATCAGCGGATAAAATCCCGAAAAACCGTCTCTTTTTTGAGCCGCTTGAAGAACGTTTGCCGGTTTCCGCGTCCATTCTCGGATTACTTGGCGGCGTCGCGGCGCTTTCAGAAACGCTCAACGACGTCGAAGCCGTTTCGATTGACAATAGCAGTTTCGTTGCGGAAAGAAACGACGCAAGTTTGTTAAACGCCGCATTGACTTCGGAAACAACAAGTTCTTTTACTTCGTTAGAACAAGAGACAACGCTTTCGGGAATCGATTCAATAAACAGAA
>JAISZO010000139.1 GCA_031269105.1 Planctomycetaceae bacterium
TAAAGTTTGCCCACAAACTCAATCATTTTGCTCTCAAAGCGAAAATCTATTGGGCAGCCTCCAAAGCCGCATGGATCGAACTGGGAAAAATGAAACTCGCCAATGGTGCGTAACATGAGTAAATAAAATCAATCTCAATAAGATAGTCGCTATATTGAGAATATTTTTTACAATAGACGCTAGATGAATTTTCTTTAGGAGTAAAATTTAATTGCTGTACTAATTTTTTGTAGTCCATGCCTTTATCACTCCTTCTATTCATAGTTACTATTATGTTATTATTGAAACCAATACACTCGTATCTTAACTTTCATTATAAATCGTTCTGAAAAAATATTCTACTGATTGAAATTTTTATTTTCCGCTTAAAACGTTCTCGCAATCTCTTCCGTTTTGTACGATTCAAAGAGATCGCCTTCTTTCAGGTCGTTGTAGCCCTTGAGTTTGATACCGCATTCGTAACCTTCGCGGACTTCTTTAACGTCGTCTTTTTCGCGTTTGAGCGATTCCAAAGCGTAATCGCCGATGATGCGGTTTTCCCGAATGATTCGCACGCGGCAATCCCGCTCGACTAAACCGGAAAGGACGCGGCAACCCGCAATCGTTCCGACGCGGCTGACGACAAACGTGCGCTGAACAAGAATACGTCCTAGTTCTTTGTCGCGGGAAATCGGCTTGAGCATTCCCTCAAGCGCGGCTTTGACGTCGTTGGCAAGATTGTAAATGACGTCGTAACGCCGTACCTGAATTTTCAATTTCTCCGCTAAAAGACGGGCTTTTTCATCCGGCACTACGTTAAATCCGACAATAATTCCGTCCGACGCATCCGCCAGTTGCACGTCCGCTTCGGTGATTCCGCCGACCGTCGCTTGCAAAATGCGAATTTTCACTTCGGGATGTTCGAGTTTGCCGAGTTCTTTACGAATCGCTTCAATTGAACCGCGCACGTCCGCGCGGATAATCATATTGAGCGTTTGCACATCGTTTGCTTCGGAAATTCGTTGGAACAGATTTTCCAGCGTAACGCGCGGACGCATATCGGCAAGTTCCTGCGTTCGTTCCGCTTCGGCGCGGTTTTGAGCAATTTGACGCGCAATAGAAATATCGTCCAAAACGCAAAACTTACTTCCCGCCGCAGGAGCGACGTCCAAACCAATCAACTGAACCGGCGTTCCGGGAGACGCGGCGTTTAATTTTTTGAACGGCGAAAGCGTTCCAAGCATCGCTTTCACGCGACCATGCGCCGTGCCGCAAAGGACAACGTCGCCCGTGCGAAGCGTTCCGTTTTGCACAAGAATTTTCGCCACGACGCCTTGTCCCGATTGCATCTCCGATTCAAGAGCGACGCCTAACGCGGCGCGATTCGGATTCGCTTTCAATTCGCTTAACTCCGCGACCATCAACAACGTTTCAAGAAGCGTTTCGATTCCTTCGCCAGTCAATGCGCTGGTTTTTACGACTTCCACGTCGCCGCCCCATTCACTCGGCAACACGTCGTTTGCGGCAAGCGATTGCATTGCCCGATCAATTTTCGCATTCGGCAAATCGCATTTGTTCAACGCCACGACAATCGGAACGCCCGCCGCGCGCGCATGGCTGATCGCTTCTTCGGTTTGCGGCATCACGCCGTCGTCGGCGGCGACGACTAAAACGACAATGTCGGTACAATTTGCTCCCCGCGCGCGCATTTCCGTAAACGCTTCGTGACCCGGCGTATCGACAAACGTAACGTCGCCTTTCGGCGTTGTAATTCGATACGCCCGAATATGCTGCGTGATTCCGCCTTTTTCGCCCGACACAACATCAAGATGCAAAACGCGGTCGAGCAGCGACGTTTTGCCGTGATCGACGTGTCCCAAAAACGTAACAACCGGCGGACGCAGTTTCAAATCTTCCGGCGCATCCGTCTGTTCCCAAAGCGAGTGAACATATTCGTCTTCAAGCGATTTCGGCGGACGCACGTCAATTTTCAAATGGAACGCCTCGCCAAGCAAACCGGCGGATTCTTCTTCGAGTTGCGACGTAATAATCATCGGCATTTCAAATTCAATCAGCTTTTTCATCACGACCGCAATTGAAAGTCCGGTCTGTTCGGCGAATTGTTTAACGGTACACGGAAGTTGAATAACAATGTCGCTTTTACGAGGCGCGGTAACGGCGCTTTGTTGCGATTTTTTCCGACGTTTGAGGTGTTTCGGAATCGTAACTCTTTCGTCCGAATCGAAATCCATTCCGGCATGACGGCGTCTCGAACCGCCGCGCCGTTTTTTGGACGAAACGGCGTTGGAATCCGAACTGAAATGCTCGTCTCCTTTTTTTCGGCTTTTTTCCTGCTCTTTTTCGCGTTCCCGTTCGCGTCGGGATTTTGCGGCGAGAACATCTTCCGGCAACGGAACTCCCGTTTTTTCAGGAGTTCGCAAGTCGCGAGTTTTCGATTTGTCTTTCTCTTTATCTCTCTCGCGTTCTCTTCCGTCTCTTCTTTTGGCTTTGGGTTTATCTTTAGAATCTTTATCTTTAAGCCGTTGTTTTTCCTCGTGTTTGCGGATATGTTCGTCAAGCGGACGCGATTTTCCCGCCGCCGCCGCGCGGATAACGTCGAGAGAAAGTTTCATATCCGGCTTTTGCGGAGCCGGTTCGTTTGTTTTTTTCTTCGTTTTTGAAGAACTTTTAGGAACCGGCGCTAAACGAATCGACGGTCCGCCGGATTTGCCTGTTTCTTGCTTTTTGTCGCCGGAATCGTCCGGTTTTTTCTTGTGTCCCAAAAGCGGAAATTTTTCCAAAATGGAACGCATTGGTCCCCGAAAATCTTTCTTGCGAAGCGACGCAAGATGCGGAGTTGGATCAATGTGACTAATGACTTTCGGTTCGCTGGGCTTTTTCTTTTCTTGCGCAGGTTTCGTTGGCGTCGCTGTGGTCATTTCAGATGTTGCGGCAGTGGAAGCAGGAACCGACGGTTTTATGGCGGAACCGGATTTTCGATCTAATGGAAGCGGAGATACCGGTTTTTTCTTGTCATCGGCGGGCTTGGTTTTCGGTGGAACGGGCGGGGTTACGTGACCGGAATTTGATTTCGTTTTTTGTTCCGGTTTTGATATTTTACCAGAAGAAATTTGAGATAGAATAGATTTGTCTTTTTTTTCTGATTGTTCGTCTTTTTTCTTTTGTTGCGGTTCTGACGCGGATTTTCCCGTCGCCGGTTTTTTAGAAATCGGCAAAACGGGCGGTTTTTGGGGGATTTTTTCCGGCGTTTTAATTTTGGGGGAGACGTTTTTATTTTCTTTGGACGCGATTTCCTTTTCTTTGACGTCTTTGGTGATTTTCACGTCTTGAGTTACTTTGACGTCTTTTACCGCGACTTTTTCTGATTTCGGCGGTTCTTTCGTTTGCGATTTTTCCGCAACTTTCAACGGCGTCGCCGGAGTTTCCGCCGCTTCTTTTTTCTCCTCCGATTTTTTCGCCGGTAGAGACGGTTTGCCCGGACTTTCAACGGGCGTTTTTTTCTCCGCTTGTGACGGCGCATCCGTACTTTTCGACGGTTGTTTCGTTGCCGTCGGAGAAGTCCCGGACGATTGAGAAACGGGAGAAGTCGGCTTCGGTTTGCTTGGCGACAAAACCGGCACGCTTTTCGACAGATTAGAACTGCCGGGACGTTTAGGAGGCGCCACTGGAGCAAGCGGATCTTTTTTACCGGCTTTAGACGATTTAATCGCCGTTTTGACGCGATTCACCTCGTCTTCGTCCAGACTGGCTAGCGCAGAACCTTTGGCGAATCCCAATTTTTTGCAGAGATCAACGAGTTCTTTGCTCGTGATTTTTAACTCTTTGGCAAGTGTGTGAATACGAATGGACAATGTTGTTTCGTCGCCTTATCAATGTTTACGGGGCGCTTCTAAAAAGGTTTTTACCGCGAAAAGAAACAAAAAATCAACGACGTTAAAAATTCAATAAAGTTCTGTTGGAAAATTACCGGTGTTTTCGCGAAACTTTTTGCGTCTTCGTAATAAAATTTTAATATTTTAGAAATACCCCCAGAAATACCTTTTTATTCTTCTTCGCCGTTGGTATTGTTATTACCGTTTTCTTCTTCCGCTTCGGCTAACGCTTCCGCTTGTTCGATGATATGGTTAGCTTGTTCTTCGGTGAGTTGACCAAGTTCCATCAAGTCGGACAGTTCAATGATAGAAAGGTCGTCAAACGACAAAAAGCCCTCACCCACCAATTGTTCCGCCAACTCGTCTGTCATACCATCGATTTCAAGATATCCTCTCAACGTTTTATCAAGCAACTGTTCCAGTTCGTCGCGGGTCATAATATCGACGTCCCAGCCGCAAAGTTTACTGGCAAGACGTACGTTTTGTCCTTTTCGCCCAATCGCCAGCGACCGTTGATCCTGATTCACCAGCACAACCGCACGCCCCAACATGTTGCAAAGAATCACTTCTTCTATTTCGGCAGGTTGGAGAGCGTTTGGAATAAACGTCATCATGTCGTCGCTCCACTCAACCACGTCAACCCGCTCGTTACCGAGTTCCATATTGATATTTTTGATTCGCCCGCCGCGAATTCCAACGCAAGCTCCTTTTGCGTCGATTCTTGGATCAATACTGACGACCGCAATTTTTGTACGATACCCCGGTTCGCGTGAAATTTCTTTGATTTCGATAATGCCGTCGTTGATTTCCGGCACTTCCTGCTCGAAAAGCCGACGCACCAACATCGGACGAACCCGACTAAGAACAACTTTGATTCTCGTACCGGATTTTTTCACTTCCACAACAACCGCACGCACGCGATCGCCGACGCGAAATGATTCGCCCGGAATTTTTTCGCCTCGCGGAAGAATGGCTTCTACATTTCCAATAGACAGAACGGTTGTTTGCCCTTCGTTTTTATGAACGACTCCGACAACCAATTGATCAATTTCCGTCGTGAATTGGTCGTAAAGCGAATCGCGTTCCGCTTCGCGAATTTTTTGAATCATCACTTGTTTAGCAATTTGGGCGTCGATACGTCCCGTTTGCTCCAATTCTTCCGGCGTGAGCGGCACGCCGTTACAGGAACCTTCCATACGTCCTGATTCGCGGTCGATGTGAAATTCGAGATTCGCGTCTTCCCCGTAATGTTTTCGCGCAGCCGTAACCAATGCCGATTCAATTCCCGAAAAGACGATCTCTTTTTCGATTTTTTTATCGCGATGAATACTGTCAACGATTCTCAGCACTTCGCCGGGGTTCATGTAATTAAACTTTCCAAACCTATTTTACTATAAATGACCGCCAACTTCGCATTTTCAATCAAAAATTTTGCCGTTGTTTGGACATACTCTGCGCACCAAACGCCCTCGTTCCGATTTTCTATTCGACTTTGTAAAATAAAAAATAAACGAGGAAACTCATGCTTCGCCAACGAAACCCCAAGCGTGAAAGAAATGCTAAAGTCTTTTCAGACAAAATACTTAACGTTACATAAGCATATCCCTTAATTGAGGTTTATTAAACCAGCGCCGGAAGCAATAAAACCATAGATTACCACAAATCGCATACATCGTCAAGTCGTCGCCAATATAAAACCAAATTTTCGTGAAAATTTCCTTCAGTCCACAATTTATTCGAAGCTGCATTACTGACGTTAGCGATAACGTAGTGAAAAATATTGTTGAAATAGAAAACGAAGACGTTTTGTACGTTTTTTCTTTTTCCTATTTTAATCCTCATTTTTTACTTATGAAATTTTCATAACCACATGTCAACAACCTGATATTATGAAAATCTTTCCTTTCAGGACTTGTTTTGTAGATTTTGTAACTGTTTCTGATTTTTAGCCGTCTTTATCAAAAACGGATATGGATTTAGTACAAACAGAATTTAAAGATTGACATAAATCATTGGTAAATATCGGGTTGTGTTGTATTAGTTTATATCTGCCGGAATTTTATTTTACGGGAGCTTTTAAAACAATCTTATGATTATCGATTGTTTTATTACATTACTATCGTAGCGAGCGCTCTCGATTTTTTAATAGTAATCTAAAATTTTATAAAACAGAAAATTGTTTTACTTTTCTTTAGTAAAGGGAAATTTCTGTCAAAAATGTATTTTAAGAAAAATATGTTTTAGAAAACTTATAAAAAACACTGATAAATTTCAAAAAAGATTTGCACATAACTTTTGATCTGTTATAATGTTATGTACAAATTCGCGTAAGAATTGCTCTTATGATTGTCAAAATTTTTTCATTTTTCGTCGAAAAAAATAATATTCCCGAAGATTACAAAAGCTATTGACATTACTTGTTGTAGTATTTACACTTAAATGCTTATTATCTAGGTTTGGGACTCGTGAAAAAATTCAGAATCTCGGTAATAGTAGTGATAAATACCGATGTACAAGCCCGGTAAATTGGCTCTATCTTAATTTTGAGGAGAAACAGACGTGACAAAAAAAGAAATCGTGAAAATTATCTCGGAGCAAATTTATTTGCCTCAATTGAAAACGAAAGAGATTGTCCAAAAAACTTTCGATACTATTATTGAAACGTTGGTTGAAGAAAAACGGATTGAATTGAGAAATTTTGGCGTTTTTGAAGTCAAACGCCGGGCGCCGCGAAAAGCTCGTAATCCCAAAACCGGCGACGAAGTTTTAGTGGACGAAAAATTTGTCGTTATTTTTAAACCAGGTAAGGAAATGGAAGCCAGAGTGAGCGACTTAATGTTGAAAAAAGAAAAAAACGACCAATAAAACATCAAAGTAACGGCTCATAGCAATATCTGAAAATCTATTTTTCGTTATCTGCATTGATAAAAACGGCGTCAATTGTTTCAAAGATTTCAGCGATTGAATCTTCGACGTTTCAAAGCGTCAAATTAAGGAATACGCGATCAAGGAGAAATCACGGGCGTTTATGGAGACCTTGCAGTATCGAGAATTTTATTTTCAATAAGTATTGATGAAATGATTTTGATAAACTTTATTTGAAATGGTTAATGTTTCTCAACTTATACATTTAGTCCTTTCAAATATTGGTTTTTTTGAAGAGATAAAACTTCGCCTTCCGTTCTATTTTTATATTATCTCCACGTTTTGACGCGGATACCATGCCGGTCAATCACCGCTTCGACCATGCCGCTTTCAAACGTTTCATAAACCCGACTTCCCGCGCGTTCAAAATGCTTTTTGTTTTCCGGTCGATAAGTAAACAATCCGCCACTGATAACGACAACATCCGGCGTTGACCAATTCATCAATAAATCCGTCGTCTTCCCAACGCTTCCGTGATGCGGAGCTAACGCAAAATCCGCATGTTCCGGCGGACTATTCAAAAAAGGAAGAACCGATTTCGATTCCGCGTCGCCGGGCAATAAAATACGATAACCGCGATGTTCCAAAAGCATCACTAAACTGTCGGCGTTTGTTTCTTCATGATTTTCATTTTCATTCAAAGGCGGAGGAGGATGTAATATTATGATTTTCGGAAAACCCTGATTGTTAATCGCGTCGCCTTGCGCGATTTCAGTTATCGGAATACCGTTTTGCGCGATTGCGTTGCGGGTCGCTTCAATTGCGGTATTTGTTTTTGTAAACATGTAAGGCGTTGTATAGATCGAACAAACGCGAAACCGTTTTAAAATGAACGGCACGCCGTTATAATGATCCGCGTCGGGATGCGATAAAAAAATCGCCTCGACGGTTGTATTTCCCGCGTCCCAAAGCGATTTTGCGGCAACGATACCGCTCCTATACGGCGAAGTCAAACATCCCGCGTCGCACAAAATTGATTTTCCGTCCGGCGTCTTAATATGAACGCAAAGCCCGTGTCCGACCGATAACGCGCGAATCGTCATTCTATCGTTTCGCCAATCGTCCCATTGTTTTGCATAACGAACCGCTCCCGCCATAAGAAGAACAAACGCGATCCAAAATAATATCCATCGCAATTTAGGGCGGAATACGGGAAACATTGTCCAGAAGATCAACGGCAAATAGAAAAGAACAAGTTGCCAATTCCGAAAACCGGGAACCCAAAAATAACCGTAAGGACATTGATGAAACCACGCGATAAAATGCGTCAGCAAAGAATAAGAAAGATCGCCGAAATGTCCAAATAAAATCGCTAACGGCGAACAAAACCATCCGAACAACATCACGCCGAAACCGCTCAATAAAGCCAGCATAAGCGGTATCCAAAGAAGCGGATTGATTAGAAGCGCCACCGGAGAAAAAATATGCATCGACGTTACAATGAGCGGCGTAATAATACTCCAAATCACAAAACTTATCGCAAACGTATTCGCAAGATGATTGACGCATCGGCAAAATAAGCCGAACATCAACGTTTTGAAAATACGTATCCATTGCCGATGGAAAAACAAAGATTCTTGAACCGCGATTTCTTTCAGCCGAATTTCATTCTCTTCCGTTTCCGACATAAGAATCGGTTGATTACGTTTCCAATAACGTTCCAAATCAAATGTTTTGTCGAACCAAAGAAAAACGCCGGTCGCCAGAAACGAAAGTTGCGTTCCCAATTGAAACGGACTTGTTGGATTCCACATCAATATAATAATTCCCGACGCCGCAAACGTATTTGTTTGCATTTGTTGACGACCGTAAAATAACGAAAAACACGCGGTCAAAACCAATAACGTTGCGCGAACCGCCGACGGACGCAAATCGGTGATAAAAAGATAACCGACAACCGCCGCCGCTAAAACCGCCGCAAAAGTTCTGCGCCGTAAATTCAACAACCGCAAGAAAAACGCCAAACCGATCGCGACTAATCCGACATGCATTCCTGAAATAGCGATAATGTGCGACACGCCGTTTTCAAGTAAAATTTGCGACAATTCCGGGTTGACCTCGTCGCGCACGCCAAGAATCAACGCCGAAGCAAACGCCGCGTGTCCCGGCGTCATAAAGCGGGCGATGTTGGAATACGCGCTATTCCGCACGCCTTCAAGAAATCGTCCTGCCGAAAAACAAGAACCGTTTTGCAATTTTATCACCGATTTCGTATCATTCGCGCGCAACATCGACAAAATACGTTCTTGACGCAATGCCGACTCGCTATCGTAATCGCCCGGATTTTGCTGCGGATTCGGACTCGCAAGTTTTCCGATAAGCCGTAATTGATCGCCGTAACGAACGCCGGACAGTTTTCCGGCAACGGAAACTTCAACGTATCCGTTGACCGATTCCCAATTCATTTCGTTTCGCAACCGCACGGCATGAAGCGTGAAAACGGTTTGATCGGTTTGCGGAATTTGCCGTCCCGGATCAAACGGCGGAGCGGGAATCCATCGCGGCGACGTCATCACGCTTCCTTCGAGTATTGTCGGTATTGGTATTGGCGGATGTTTCGGCAAAAATATAACGGGATCGTTTGCCGCGTAATGATTCCAATAACAATGATGCCGCCATCCGCCCGCTAACGTCAGCAAAATAAGAATGCCGCATGTGGAAACGAACTGATTTTTTTGTTTTGCCGGACGGAAAAAACTTGTGCAAAAAATTAACCAATACGCCGCCGTCGCTAAAAACAAACATCCCCAAAGAATCGCGGAAAAATCCAGATATTTATCAAGAACAACGCCGAAACACATTGCCAACAAACATGCCGGTAAAGGTTCCCGCGAAGTCATCGATTCAACTTTCAAAAAAGTTCAGAGCGTTTAATTAAAATGATTACCGACGCCGTTTGAAAAATACTTGCGAAAAATTCCCCGATACAAACCTAATATATCATGACTTTCTCAAAAACAAATATTTCACGGGATTTTGCGATAGCTTTTTTCTTGCCGTTATTTTTTCTTTTCTGTGGCATTGACTTGAGTTTTCGTGTAAAATGCAATTTTAGGAAGGCGGCGCAATTTACAAATTCACTATTGGAGGTTCGCTATGCGATTTTATTTTTCCGGTTTCGCGGTTGTTGTTACCGCATTCGCGGCGTTGACGAGTCAAAACGGCGAGGTCAACGCTCAAAACAATTCGGCGGAGAATTTTCCGCCGATGTTTCCGTTTGTCATTTCTTACGACGCGCCGAAAAACATCACAAACATTGCGCCGCAAATTGACGCTCCTGCGGGGAAACATGGTTTTGTGCGGGTCAAAGACGGGCATTTTGTTACGGATAACGGCGCAATCCGGTTCTGGGGAACCAATCTTGCGTTCACGGCAAATTTTCCAACGCATGAACAAGCCGATAAACTCGCCGACCGTCTCGCGCGAATCGGTTACAATTGCGTCCGGCTGCATCACATGGATACCGGCGAGAACTCGCTTGTCGGCGGCGCCGCGACGTTGACCGAATTAGATAAGACGAAACTCGACGCGCTTGATTATCTGATCGCGGCTCTTGAAAAACGCGGAATTTACGTCAATATCAATTTGCATGTCGGACGTTGGCTCGACGACCGCGACGGTTTTCCGAACCGCAACAGCCGTCCCAACTATGACAAAGGCATCGGCAATTTTGAGCCGCGAATGATCGAATTGCAGAGAAAATACGCCAAAGACCTTTTGACGCACGTCAATCCTTATACCAAACGTTCTTACGCCAACGATCCCGGCGTGGCGATGGTCGAAATCAGCAACGAAGATTCTATCGTTTCGCAATGGGCGTGGGGAAATCTCGATACGTTGCCGGAACCGTATGCGGGAGTTTATCGCAAATTATGGAACGATTGGCTTTTGTCGAAATACGGCGCTACCGAAAAACTTCGCAAAGCGTGGGATTGCAAAACGGTTCCGTTGGGCGAAGAACTTTGTCTTGGCGGAGACTTTACGACCGACGAAGCCGTTCTTTCGCGGCGGCTTGTAATGCAAACGGACGAGCAATCCAAAGCGGAAATGTGGGTCGTGGACAATATGCTGAAACTCAAAGTCGCCCAAATGGGAAACGCGAGTTGGATTCCGCAAATTTATTATCAGAATTGTTCGCTCAAAAAAGACGCTCCTTACACGTTGACAATTCGCGCGCGCGCTGACAAAGAAACGGCGATCAACGTTGGCGTGCGGATGGCGCATGCTCCTTGGGAGCATCTCGGACGTCAAAAGAAACTGAAACTCACTCCGGATTGGCAAACGTTTGAAATGCCGTTTTACGCGACGCATGATGAAAACAACGCTCGGATTGACGTCGGCGGATTGACGGAGGGCGTGATTTACGAGATTGACCAGATTTCTTTGCGATCGGGCGGCGCGTTCGGTTTGAAACCGGAACAAACGTTAGAGTCGGGAAGTATCGCGATTGTTTCGCCGTCGGATTCGGGGGCGTCGCCGCAGAAGGAACGCGATTTTGTGGAATTTCTTTTCAGCGTCGAGGAAAATTACTGGATCGGAATGTACGAGTATCTTAAAAACGATTTGCGCGTTCAAGCGCCGGTCGCAGGAACGCAGTTGAATTACGGCTCGACGCAGGTTCAGTCGCAACTCGACTATTGCGACAATCATTCGTATTGGAATCATCCGTCGTTTCCCGGACGTGATTGGGACATGTCGAATTGGTTTATCCGCAATACTTCGCTTGCCAATTTCGCCGATACCGGAACGTTGACGCGGCTTGCCGCCAATCGTGTTGACGGAAAACCCTATACGGTCAGCGAGTACGATCATCCGTACCCGAATGAATACAATGCGGAAGGTCAGCCGATGATCGCGGCGTTGGGACGTTTTCAGGATTGGGACGGCGTCTTTCCGTTTGCGTATTCGCACTCGAACAACTTTGAGCCGCGGCAAATCGGCGGATTTTTCGACACGATAAGCAACACGGGAAAAGTGGCGCATTCGATTGCGTGTTACGCGATGTTTGTTCGGGGCGACGTTTCCGTCGCAAAGTCGCAATACGACGTTGGTGTCTCGCCGCAGCGGGAAATCGACGTCGTTACGAAAGCGAAAAGCCCTTGGGAACTTGGCTGGCGCGGAGTCGGCGGCGACGAGCGGCTTGCGTTACTGCATAAAATTGCGGTGGACATGTCGGGACGTTCCACGCCGAACATTCCGTCTCTTCCGAAAGATCAAAAGCGTTTTGCGAGCGACACGAATCAGATTTGCTGGGATATGACGCGAGAAGGACGCGGTTTTATGACGGTCGATACGCCGAACACGAAATTATTTAGCGGTTTTGTGCCGGAGAGTCCGGTGAAATTAGGAACGTTGACGCTTGAGATGGGCAAAACGCGGCTGGGTTGGTGTACGGTTTCGATTGTCTCGTATGACGCCAACGCATGCGGCGAAGACGGAAAAGCGGCGCGGTTGCTGGTCGCGGCGACAGGAAAATGCGTCAATACGGACATGCCGCTTGAAGTTCTCGGCGAAAACCGCGTCACGTCGGGGCGCAACATGGGACGCGACCCTGTTTTGTGCGAAGGAATTCCTGCAACGCTGACGCTTCCGGCGGACGCGGAACGAGTCGTGCTTTACCCGCTTGACCAATCCGGCGCCCGCAAATCCGGCGTCGCGGCGAAACCATCCGGCGACTCCCAAACCGCGTCGTCTTCCGTCGTCGCGCTTTCTCCCGACTATCAAACCGTTTGGTATGAGATTGAAATTAGGGAAAGAAAGCGCTAAAAGCTCAGAGTTGGGCAAACGTCGCCAAACAACGCAATGCAGCGGCTCGTATAAAATTCCTCTTCGTCAGAGGGGAATTTTGTTGCAGGTTCCAGATATCAGGTACCTGTTACCTTCATGTAACTTTTCACTTTTAGTTTTTAACTTTCTTCGTGCCTCTGTGCCTCCGTGTGAAACATTTTCTTACACAAACATTTTTTTTCTCACACAAAGACGCAAAGTCACGAAGGAATAAAATTCCCCTCCGCTGGAATAAAAGTATCGCCGTAAAATATTTTTGCCGGCAAGGTTATTTTTCTTTGTAGGGTTCTACTTGAAAATCGAATTTTCCGCCGGGAACAGGGATGTCAACCGTGATACCGGACGTTTCCGGCGATAAGTATTTTTCGTCAATCAACGAAACCATGATATCCATTCCGTCTCTTGTTTTACCGCTCGGTTTCTGCGCGCCGAAAATATAGACGTTGTATTTTCCTTTCGGCAATCCGTCTTTATCCGAAATCGAACCGACAACGTAAGTCCCATCCGGTTTTAACGTCCCGCGCGCTTCGTATGCCGCGGTATGGAAATAGATTTCTCCGATTCCGAGCGGCGTGCCGTCCGTATATGTCACTTTGCCGGAAAGTCCGACTTTGCCGTTATTGCATCCGGCAAACGCCAATGATATTGCCAAAGCAATATAAAAAATTGTCTTCATTATCTTGTCCTTATTTGTTAAATGGTAATATATCAGCGGATTTTTCATTAAGTCGGCTATCGCCGACGCGGCGTTTCGGCGAGACGTCGCCTACCTGAGTTTAATGCCGAATTAAAAATTATTCCACTGATATATTACGTTAATTGTTATTTATCAATTTTTATTTTAACCGCAGAAAAAAATTACGGCAATGCGACGACCTGACCGTCGTCAACGCGGACAAACCAATTAATGGTTGTGCGCGGCGTTGTTACCGGAATTGCTTGCACCGAACCGTCGCCCATGAGAAAATGACATAAGCCGGTATGATAACTGCCGAATCCGTAAGTTCCGCCGGAATTGTTTGGTCCCGGTCCTTGATTATCTGCCGAATAATCCTGCGGTCCTCTTGCTAACGCAATAGCGCCAGAGTCTCTTGCCCAGCCGCGTGCGACAGATTGACGGGTCACGCCGGACATCGCGATGAAATTACAATCCGAACGATTACGTTCTTCGTTACCGCAAACTCCTAAACGATTTGTCGGAATATGTTTTTCGCCGATAATAAATTGATTACTTGTTCCGTCGGCAAACCAACTCATATCGTCGCGCGGTTGCCAGCCGTTGTTCGCAGTCCGCACGGAAACGCGCAACGGTCCGCCGTAATTGCCGGGGCGACGGAATCCTTCGCCATCCGTATCTCGACCGGCATAATATTCCCACCATGCTCCAAAGAAACTGTTACCGTTTGGACTTGTGCCGTAATCTTTGAGATAAATCGGAACCGCGTAATCGCAATAGGCGCCCGCTCCAAAATCCGTCAAGCCGGTAAGCGCTTCCGATAATCCCGAACCGTCGCCGCGTCGGGTCGGACAATGATAAATGGATACGGAACCAAAAGATTTTTGAGCGTCTGCGCTCAAACCGTCCCACCATGCTTTGTTGTAAACGCTCCATGTGTTGCCGGAGTCGCCGGAACGGAGCAAATCGTACAGCGCTTGCTGTTCGATATAGGGGAAAATCAACGCAAAAAAAGTAAGCGTTCCGCCGCCTTGTATGCTGACCGGCGGAAGTCCTTTTCTTGTGTCGTGGAAATTGTGAACGCCCAAACCGATCTGCTTAAGATGGTTGGTACACTGCATTCGTCTTGCCGCTTCCCGTGCTGCCTGAACAGCTGGCAGCAGAAGTGCGATTAACATGCCGATAATCGCAATCACAACTAACCCTTAATCAAGCGAAGGCGGAACGGGGATTTTGGTAAAACGTTGCGAGTTGCCCGGCGCAGGGTCGAGCGTCGCGAAGGTTCGCGGTTGACTTTGATTTCGACTGTTTGTCCGGCATGA
>JAISZO010000212.1 GCA_031269105.1 Planctomycetaceae bacterium
GAAAAACAGAAACAAAGAATCGCAAGATACCGAAGTAAAAGTGAGATGCAAAATCTTGAATCACTTCACAAAAAAAGGATTGCCGATTTTTGTGATAATTTAATTAGGAAACAAGACCATTACAAAGTATCAAATATATTATTAAAAGGATATTTTAATGTCATTATTTTTTCCATCTATTTTTATTTTTTATTGTATGGTATGTATCATAACAAAAGAATGAGAAATTCGGTGGTATTTTATTCAGTAAAAAAATGACTGGATTAGAAAAGTGTCTTTTGGCGTTGATTGTTTTAATATTCGTATTAAACCCTATTATATGTTTCCTGATATTTAATGAAGCAACTCGCTCGTTATTTATAACATTGTATGCTAACCTTATTATCTTCCCTCTTTTATTTTTGATATTCCTTTCTCATTGGAAAAATTACCGTATTCCTAAAGAAAATGATTCCTATACCTTTTCAAACAAAAAATTTATTTATGCAACAATTTGTATTGTTGTTGGTTTTGCGACATATTTATGTTCTGTTATTGTTATTACCGGAGTCATTAACAAAAGCTAACGGCGAACAATCCACATTCCAATGTCTATTGTCCGCCGTTCTAAACATTGTCGCGCGTTTCTTCAAACGCTTTCATTTTCTCCCGTAATACGCGTTCAGATAAAAATTGTTTGATTTCGCGGATAGCGCGGGTTGTTGCCGGTGCATTGATCGTTGAATGCCGATTCCGCTAAAAATGTAAAAAAATAAACGAAAAAATATCGCATGGAAGAAATACTGTAGCATTTCAATCGAATTTGCGTTTTTTCAATCGAGTATTGTTTTGACATTCTGATTAGTTACCGGCGATTTTTTTGACCAATAATTTTATTTTCCACAAACTTCTTTGCATTCACAACAACAAAACGATTGCAGTTTCCCGATATTTTGTTAAAATAACCAAGATAAATGAAAGTAGGCGGCACAATCATTATTTGTGTTGCGTTTATCAATAAAAACTTAAAAAGACTCAGGAGAATAGAAAAATGACCCGTCTTGCGACTTTCGGCGTTTCCTTTGCGGCAATCTGTTTGTTTACTGTAAGTTGTTGTACAAATTCGGCTTACGCACAAGAAAAGAATCCGATTCATACGCCCGGCATTGAATTTCTGAAAGACCCGATTCCGGCGGAAAACTCTGTCGCCGCGACGGAAGCGGAAATGAAACTTTACGCGGAAAAAGTTCCGGGAACGGAAGTTCCGTTCAAAATGATTCCAATCAAAGGCGGAAAATTTGTTATGGGAAGTCCGACAAGCGAAGAAGGTCGCGCGGAAAACGAAGGACCGCAAATTGAAGTCGAAGTCGCGCCGTTTTGGATTGAAGAACATGAGGTGACTTGGGGCGAGTTTCAAGAATTTGGTCAGGAAATTTTAAAACAACGGCGTTTTAAGCAAACCGATTTAACCGAACGCGAAAAACTCGTTGACGCAATGGGCAAACCGACGAAAGCGTACAATATCAGCGCGATTAGTTATTCTAAATCGAGCAAGCTGGATCATCCGGCAAGCGGTTTGACTTATTACGCGGCGCAAGCTTATTGCAAATGGCTAACGATTGCAACCGGACGTTATTACCGTTTGCCGACGGAAGCGGAATGGGAATACGCTTGCCGTGCCGGAACGAAAACCGCGTACTCTTTCGGCGACGATCCGAAGCAACTGGAAAATTACGCTTGGTTTATGGATAATGTCGAGGAAGGTTACAACGCCGTCAAAACCAAGAAGCCGAATGCGTGGGGATTATACGACATGCACGGAAACGTTTCGGAATGGGTACTCGGCATTTACAAGGAAGACGCTTATCAACAATACAAAGACGGAAAACTCAAATTGCTGTTGATTAACCCGGAAAAATGGACGATGATGCACGTTGCTAAAGGCGATAATCATATTGTTCGCGGCGGTTCGTGCGATCAATTTGCCGACGAATGTCGCAGCGCGTCGAGAAATATTTCACAAGAAGATTGGAAAGAACAAGACCCAATGTTTCCGAAAAGTATTTGGTATTACACGGAAGCGCCTTATGTCGGATTTCGCGTTGTCCGTCCGCTGACTCCGCCGAAAGACGCCGAAGAATGTAAACTCTACGAACCCGATACGAAAATCTTCGACGATTACAAAGAATTGAATACGCGGCAAAATTGATAGAATTTATTTTATGCAGAGACGAGAAGCGCTTCGTCTCTACTTTATTAACTTTAACTTATTTTTCAACTTTCAAAACAATGATGAAAAAAACGCGACAACTTACATTATTACTCCTGTCCTTCGCGACGGCGTCAACGACAATCGCCGATATAAGTGCGCAGGATTTGCCGGAAACGTCGGGCGGTTGGACAAAATATGAAAACAATCCGGTTCTCGACGGCAAAAAATACGGTACCTGTTTTGACGTAACAATGCTCAAAGAAGACGGGCTTTACAAAATGTGGCTTTCGTGGCGACCGAAAAAATCGATCGCTTACAGCGAAAGCAAAGACGGGGCGAATTGGTCGGACCCGATCATTGTTCTTTCGCCCGCGAATAACGATTGGGAAAAAGATTTGAACCGTCCGGCAATTTACAAAAAAGACGGCGTTTACCATCTTTGGTACACTGGACAAACAAGCAAACAATCCCGAATCGGTTACGCGACGAGCAAAGATGGTCTCAAGTTTGAACGTCAATCGGAGAGACCCGTTCTCGATCCCGAAACCGGTTGGGAGAAAAATATTGCCGTGATGTGTCCGCATGTGGAATGGGATACGAAGAACGCCGAGTGGCAAATGTGGTATTCCGGCGGCGAGCAGTATGAACCCAACGCAATCGGTTACGCAACAAGTAAGGATGGTCTTGTTTGGAAAAAATATCAAAACAATCCGATTTTTGCCGCCGACAAAAATACGAAATGGGAACAACATAAAGTAACGGCATGTCAAATTTTGCAAAAAGACGGCTGGTATTATATGTTTTATATCGGTTTTGAAGACGAACATACCGCCAGAATCGGTATTGCAAGATCGAAAGACGGCGTTGCGAATTGGGAACGGTTAAAAGCCAATCCGATTGTTTCGCCGGGCAAAGGCAAATGGGACGCTTCGGCATGTTACAAACCGTTTGTACTTTACGACGCGGCGGAAAAGAAATATCGTTTATGGTACAACGGACGCAACGGCGGTCTGGAGCAAATCGGTTTGGTAATTCACGACGGCGATGATTTAGGATTCTCCGGTAATAACCGTTAGTTTTTCCATTTCCTTTCGCAAAACTCCCGACGATTAAATGCCCGCAAAAGACAATTTATTGACGCGATGGATTTTTCCCGGACTTGCGACCGTTTTATCATTTTTGATTTTAGCGGGAACGTCGGAAATGTTGCCGCTTGTTTGGGACGAAGGCGAACTGATTGAACGTGCCGGATTGGTTAGAAATTGGGGAAACGACGCCGCACGATTTCTTTTTTTGCGGCAAACGCCGTCCGACGGTCTTTCGCCGTTTTCGCAGAAATCCATCGAGGAGCATTGGAAAAGTACGGCGGTTCTTGAAGGTCATCCCGGCGGTTATCTTGCGGTCATTGCCGTCGGTAAAATTATTTCCGACGCTTTATCGCATCTTCCGTTTTTGCCGGACGTCTCGCCTAAAACGTCGTGGCGCTTCGGTACAATTTTATTCGCGAGCATTGCGATTGGCGTTATGTTTTCCGCGATTCGTCGGCATTTTGGAAACGTCGCGGCGCTCTTTGCCGTCGTAACGATGTTATTGACGCCGCGCGTGTTTGCGCATTTGCATTTTGCGACATGCGACGGCGTCTTGACGGCGGCATGGCTCGCCGCCGTTGCGACGTTTCCGTTACAAACGCCGCAAAAAAAAGCGGACGGAATTTTTGTCGGCGTTGTTTGGGGAATCTGTTTCGGAATGACGCTTTCGGCAAAATTCACGGGGTTTGCAATTCTTGCGCCGTTTGCCGCGATGATTATGGCTCGGTCGATGATTTTTATTTACCGACGCTCGTTTTGTCGGGAAATTTCAAACGCTCTAATTCCGTATTGGATTGGAATTTTAACGGCGGCTTTTGTTTTTTATCTTTTCAATCCGCCGCTTTGGTATCGTCCGATCAGCGGTTTTGCAAAATTTTTATATCTCAACACACACCGCGACCATTTCAATATTTCTATTTTATTTGGGGGACAAATGTACGATCTTCATCATCCCCTTCCTTTTTATAACACGTTGATTTGGATTGCGATTACATTTCCAGTATTATTTCTTTTGATGCTGCCGTTAGGATTGAAGCGGATGTTTTCGCGCGATGATTCGATAACGCAACCGACTTTCAATCAACAAAACGCCGAATCGAAGCGCCGGTTGCAATTTGGCGGATTGCTTTTGCTCCATGCGTTAATTTTACCGATAATTCGCGCATTCCCCGGCGCTCCGCCGCACGACGGCGTGCGATTATTTATTACAACGTTTGCATTTCTTGCCGTTATTGCGGGAATCGGCGTTTCGTCGTTATGGCAAACGTCTCATACGTTTTTTAAAAAACGTTGGGCGACGTCTTTGTTATGCGGACGTTTGGGCGTCGTTTTGATATTTCTGACCGGATTGAACAACATGATTTTTTACGCGCCGCAATGGTTGTCTTTTTACAATGCGGTTATCGGCGGCGTGAATGGGGCGGCAAAACGCGGTTTTGAACCGACGTATTATTGGGACTCGCTTGATTCCGACGTCGTTCAATGGCTCAACCAAAACACGTCGGAACGCAAAAAGGTTTACTTTTCGGCAAAATCGTCAAAAACAATGGACTTGGTTCGCGCGTGGAACGGTTTACGACCGGAGTTTCGCGTTAAATTTCCCGGCGATTATCAATGGTATGTCGTTCAACATCGTCCCGGCGCATGGTCGCGCATCGATTGGCAACTGATAAAAAATTTTACGCCCGTTTATATTAAATACGTCCATCAACCGCAATTTCTTTCGCTTCAACCTTGCGAAACGCCGGTATTATCGGCGTTTTCATTTGACGATTATCTCAAGGCAAAAGAAATGGCGGTTTTAAAATAATAAAGCGCCGTAATTTTATTGTTCGGTAAACTGTGTTCTTTGTCGGTAAAACATTCGCGGCAACTATCATATTTAACGGGCAACTTGCTTGGAATAGGAATATTTACTATCATATTTCACGGTTCTGAAAGAATTTCAAAAAAATCGGTATAATCTCATGTCGCGCGTCTTGCAGGTTTAAGAATGTAGCGATAAAATAACCGCCGCGTTGTTGTTTTGTCGTAATTTTTGAAATACAAAAAAATGAAAAATAAAATGCAAAACGAAATTCCTTTTCCCTTTTAGAAATCAGGAGAATCAACATGTCCGACCCTAATATTAACAATCCCGTTCCTGCGTTAAGCCCCAACGCGGCTTATCAACTTGCCAACGTGACGAAAACCGACTCGCAATTTGGTTCGCTCACGCCGCGTTGGTTACCCCGCTTTCTCGATTGGAAAGCGCTCGAAACCGGCATTTACCGCGTCAACAAAGTTCAAGAAGGCGAGACGCCGCTCGACGCTCTTTGCCGAAGCGTTGTCGATACAGGCGAAGTTCCCGAAGGTTTTATTGATTACGAAACGAACCCGCGCGAATACCGGCTCAATTCCATTTCAACCGTCATTAACGTTGACACGCGAATTGCCGATCTTTACAGCAGTCCTTATAATCAAGTTGAAGAACAAATTCGTCTGGCTGTCGAAAGTTTGAAAGAACGGCAGGAAAGCCAACTTGTCAACAGCGACGATTACGGTCTTCTGAAAAATGCCGCCGATTCGCAGCGAATCAAGCCGATTAACGGTTCGCCGACTCCCGACGATTTTGACGAGTTGATTTCCAAAGTGTGGAAAGAGCCGTCGTTCTTTTTAGCGCATCCCCGCGCGATTGCCGCTTTCGGTCGGGAATGTACGCGGCGCGGCGTTCCTCCGGCGACCCTTTCGTTCTACGGTTCTAATTTTTTAACTTGGCGGGGAATCCCGATTATTCCGTCCGACAAATTACTCGTGGACGGACACAAAATTCCAAAAGGAAAAAACGGCAAAACGAATATTCTCCTTATCCGAACCGGCGAACTCAAACGCGGCGTACTGGGATTACATCAGGACAATCTACCCGGCGGAACGTCGCGCGGATTGGCGGTGCGTTTTATGGGCGTGGACAAACAGGGAATCGCGTCGTATTTCTTGTCGGTGTATTGTTCGCTGGCAATTCTTGCCGACGACGCCGTTGCCGTCCTTGAAAATGTTGACGTTGGAAATTATTACAATTACGAGAAATAAACTATGTTCGCGACTTTTAACAAAACTCTTGACGCTCTTGTCGCCGCCGCCGCTCAAACGGCGTGGGGGGATTTTTTTCCGTCGTCTGAACAAGAGCAATTATCCGACGCCAATGAAAGACCAACGTTTTCGGTTAATAATGTTCGCAGCCGCGATTTTGACGCGACGGCAATTCGCAAAGACTTTCCGATCTTGAGCGAAAAAATTCACGGAAAAGACTTGATTTGGTTCGACAACGGAGCGACGACGCAGAAACCAACGGCAGTAATCGAGCGGCTGAAATATTTCTACGAACACGAGAACAGTAACGTTCATCGCGGAGCGCATGACCTTGCCGCAAGAGCGACGGACGCTTATGAAAACGCGCGTGAAACCGTTCGGAAATTCGTCAACGCTTCCTCGCCGAATGAAATTATTTTTGTGAGAGGAACGACGGAAGGAATCAATCTTGTCGCCGCAACTTGGGGACGGGACAACATTTATAGCGGCGATGAAATTTTGATTTCGTATCTCGAACATCACGCCAATATTGTTCCTTGGCAACTGCTCGCTCAGGAAACGGGAGCGACGATTAAAACAATTCCGGTTGATAGTAACGGCGATCTGGAACTCGCGCAATACGCTCAACTGTTGAAAAGCGGAAAAGTGAAACTTGTTGCGGTAACGCAAGTTGCCAATGCGATTGGAACGGTTACGCCGACAGAGGAAATTGTTCGGATTGCCCGTCAATTTGACGCCAAAGTTCTGATTGACGGAGCGCAGTCGGTTGCTCATATTCCGACGGACGTTCAACAACTTGACGCGGATTTTTTCGTTTTTTCGGGACACAAGATTTTTGCTCCGACCGGCATTGGCGCGTTGTTTGGCAAACAAGAATTACTGGATTCGATGCGTCCGTATCAGGGCGGCGGCGGAATGATCAGCGACGTAACATTTGAAAAGACGGAATATCAACCGGCTCCGCAAAAGTTTGAAGCGGGAACGGGAAACATTGCGGACGCTGTCGGATTAAGCGCCGCGTTGGAATATGTCGCGTCGTTGGGAATCGAGGCGATCCGGCAATACGAACATCGCTTATTGGAATACGCAAGAACCGCGCTCGCTCCGATTCCGGGAATCCAGATTGTCGGTGATCCGCGCGAACGCGCCGGAGTGGTTTCGTTTGTTCATAATAAATATACGACGGAAGAAATTAACAAAGCGATGGCGGCGGACGGAATTGCGTTGCGGGCGGGACATCATTGCGCCCAGCCGATTTTGCGCAAATTCGGTTATGAAAGTACGGTGCGGGCGTCGTTGGCGTTCTATAACACTTACGAAGAAATCAATACTTTCGCTCAAAAGTTGGCAAATTTCGTCAGCCGTTAATCGTTCATTGACGTCGGAGGTTCAATGCTCTCTTCAACGATTTTAGACGACGTCGGTAATACGCCGCTCATTCCAATTCGTTATCATGGAAACGGCGCGAAAATTTTTGCTAAAGCGGAATTTGCGAATCCAAGCGGTTCAGTGAAAGATCGCGCGGCAAAAGCGATGTTGTTGCGCGGAATACAAAGCGATCAATTGACGAAAGACAAGACAATTCTTGACGCGACAAGCGGCAATACCGGAATTGCTCTTGCAATGTTCGGAACGATCTTGGGGTATTGCGTTGCGCTTTGTCTTCCGTCGAATGCGAATCGGGAACGCAAGCGGGTTTTGCGGGCTTACGGCGCTGAAATCATTCCGACCAATCCGCTTGAAAGTTCGGACGGGGCGTTGCTGAAAGCGAAACAACTTGCCGCAGAAAATCCCGACAAATATTTTTATACCGATCAATACAACAACGACGAAAACTGGAAAGCGCATTACAACGGAACCGCTCTTGAAATTTGGGAACAAACCGAGCGGCGGATCACTCATTTTATTGCCGGTATGGGAACGTCGGGAACGTTTATCGGAACGGCGCGGCGTTTGAAAAAATTGAATCCGTTGATTAAAACTGTTCCGATGCAGCCCGCTTCGCCGTTGCACGGTCTTGAAGGAATGCGGCGGCAAGAGTCCGTCATTCCGGCGGGTTTTTACGATACGTCGCTTTTTGACGGACAGATTGATATTCAAACGGAAGACGCGCGGCAAACAACGCTGCAACTTGCAAAAGAACAAGGTTTGTTCGTCGGAATCAGCAGCGGCGCTAATGTTTTCGCGGCAATCAAATTAGCCGAAACCTTGCCGAAAGACAAGACTGTGGTTACAATATTATGCGATAGCGGTTTTCGTTATTTGAGCGATGAAATGTGGGATTGAACAATGATAACGCTTACCCAGGAACAGAGAGAAACAATCCACAAACACGCCGAAACGGAATATCCCAACGAGTGTTGTGGCGCAATGCTGGGACGTTTCGACGGCAATATTCGCGTGGTTCATGAGATTTTGCCGATTTCCAATCAACGGGAGGACGCGGCAAAATATCATCGTTTTCTTATAACGCCGCAGGAATTTTTGCAATGCGAAAAACAAGCGAGAAAAGAAAATCTGGAACTTGTCGGTTTTTATCATTCGCATCCCGACCATCCGGCGGAACCGTCGCAATACGATTTAGAACACAGCTTGCCGGTGTATTCGTATCTTATTATTTCGGTGCGGCAAGGCAAACCGGAAAGAATAACGAGTTGGATTTTACAAAACGACCGAAGTCAATTTAACGAAGAGGAAATAAAATGATAACGATTCAATTACCGACCGCGTTGCGGACGTTTACCGACGGGCAAGCCGATATTTCGCTTGAAGCGCCGACTGTTGACGCGGCGTTGCGGCAATTAACGGCGCAATTTGCCGATTTGCAGCGTCATCTTTTCGACGACGCCGGCAAGTTGCGAAGTTTCGTGAACGTGTATCTGAACGATGAAAACGTCCGCAGTTTCGACGGCGTAAATACTGCGCTGAAAGACGGCGACGTGTTAATGTTGATACCGGCAATCGCGGGAGGCAGATAACTTTCAACAAACAACTACAGCGAAACAGGATAAAATAAAAAAATCTCGCGGAAATAAAAATTTATTTTGTAGTCATAATTTATGACTACATAAGATGTTGCAAAAAACAAGATAATAAATAAATTCAAATTTTTGAAGTTTTTTATAATTTTTTTCAAATTCTTCAAAAAATATATTGTGTATTTCTCCATTGTTGTTATAAATTGATAAGATAATGATTGTATTTTTTATTGAGAGGTTGTAAAAATGTCCGCGACATTAGAAACAACACTATTAGAACAACGCTTGTTTATCCATCATCGGTTTGGTTGGATAGTTGTGCGTTCTCTTATTGCGACAGTGTTGTTTATTGCGGCGGGCTTAAAAGCGTACCAATTGGCGACGTCGCCGGATTTGGGAAATAGCATTTTTGAAGCGCGATGGTTTCAAACTCTTTTGGTCGAAGGCGAAATTAACCTCGCTTTAATTTTATTTTTTAATGTTATTCCTAAAATTTCATGGTTGACGAAATGATGACAAAGAAGATAAGGAACTTTTCCCGCTTGCAATTTGGTCTAACACCAGAGTATAATAGTATCTAGCGCTTTTTTGTCTTGAGTTTGTTTTTGCAATTTAGCTTTTCGTCGTTTCGTTCTTGCATTCTTTTACGTCAGTTTTAATAGACGGTGAGAGGAGATTTTATGTCTCATTTTTCCAAAAAAACTCGTCATTTGGCTCTCGAAGTTCTTGAGAATCGGAACTTGCTCTCTGCCAATCCGGTCTTTAATCCGTCGCCGGAAGCAATCGAATTGTTTGAGCGAATCAACCGCATGAGAGTTGACCCGCAAGGAGAATTGGCGCGGATTTTCAGCGATATTGAAAATGGAATCGCGAATGATCCCCGCATTACGTCCGCTTTTAAGTCGAGATTTTATTCCTATCCGACGGTTAATAAATTCAGAGATGAAATCAATCAACTGACCGCCGTCGCGCCGCTTGCATGGAATAATACGCTTTCCATTCTTGCCGAAGCGCACACGGAATTGATGATCAGCCAAAGATCGCAAAAACACGATCTGCCCGGCGAAACGCATTGGGAAAACCGTATTTTGCAAGCAATACCGGACGCAACTTATTACGCTGAAAATATTTGCGCTTACGGATTACAACCGGAAGAAAACGGTTGCGGTAGCGTGGCGTCGTTTTTGCATGAATTTCTTGTTATTGATTTCGGCGTTTCGTCGCACGAACATCGGAACAATGTCATGGACGCGAATTTGCAAAGTATGGGAATCGGATTGTTGCAAGTTCCCGACGGAATTTCAAATTTCGGTCCTTGGGTGGTTACAATTGATTTTGCCGACACGACGTCCGAAGGCGAACTACAAAACGGCGGCTATTTAATCGGCGTTACTTACGCCGATCAAAATGCAAACGGTTATTACAACGCGGGCGAAGGTTTGGGCGAAACGCTTATCACTATCAAACAAGGCGATACCGTCGTTTGCGAATTGACGTCTTCCGACGCCGGCGCATATCAGCAATATCTCGAAAATGGAATATACACAGTAACGGCGTCCGGCGCGGGATTCGTTCAACCGATTACGCAAGTTGCGATTATCGACGGTCAAAATGTGAAAGCGGATTTTTGTTCGCAAGATATCGGCAAATCCAAGCCGGTCATTGATCTGAACGGTTCCGGCGAAGGAATCAATTTTCAAGTCGCGTATTCAGAAATAGAAACATTGAAGCCGCTTGTATCCGCCGATTTTTTCGCGTCAAGCGGAAATCGAAATCTTCTTTCTTACGTCATTGTTACGCTTAACGACCGGCGCGACGGCAATTATGAATTACTTCTTGCCGACGCGCAAGGAACCGGACTGGCAACGCAATATGATTCCGGTACGGGCGTTTTAATCATTAGCGGTACGGCTAGCGTTGCGGATTATACGAAAGTTTTGAAAACGCTCCGCTATCAAAATACGCTGGAGCGTCCAAATCTTGAACTGCGGACAATTGATATTGTCGCGTCGAACGGTTTTACGACCAGCGACGCGGCAATCGTTTCGTTAAAACTCGACGCGGCGTATATTCCCGATATGTTTGTCGAAGACGCGAGAGTGATTGAAGGAGACGACGGTACGACCGATATGATTTTTACCGTGCAGTTGAGCGAAGCCGCTCGTCAACCGGTGGAAATCAACTATGCGACAGTCGCCGGTTCTGCGGTCGAAAATTTTGATTACCAACCTATCGAAAACGGAACGCTGATTTTAGCGGCGGATCAAACGACGGCGGAAATTATCGTCAAAATCAACGCGGATTACGACGCGAAAATCGACCGCGATTTGACGCTTGTTATTTCGAGCGCAACCAACGTTCATCTTGTAAAAGATACGGCGATTGGTACGATTCTCGACGACGACCGCATAACGTCTCTTGGACGTATCGCAAAATGGGAACGCGACGATTATTCATTTGAAGACGGACGGCGATGGTTATATTCGTTTGAAGCGATGTACGACGGACGCGTCGCGTGGGACGGCGAGTTTAAAAATTCTGACGGAACAGCGTTTCCCGAAGGCGCGAAGATAGTCGTTTATGAAGGTTCGTCTTACAGCGCGGATTTAACGCCGATTGGTTTTTCGGCGCCCATTAACGGCAAACAACATTTGGATTTTGACGTGAGCGCCGGATTGAGTTACCTTGTTAAACTCGAAATGACGAATGCGGAATTGCCGCTTGAAATTGCCGTCGCCAAAATGGGACAAGTCGTCCGAAGTATTGACGGCGGTTATGAAATTCTTGGCGCCATTAACGAACCGAACGAATTTACGATTGATTTTACGGAAGATAACGTGCGGATCGGCAATAACGGTCTTTATTCGTATATCTCGCGGGAATTGTATGAACAAATCGTTTTTGGAAACGTAGATTCCAGCGACTCGTTAAACATTATTGGCGGCGGCACGCGGGACGAGCCGTTGAATGTGATACCGGAAACCGGCGGCGAAAACAATCCGAATGACGAGTATATTATCATTAATAACGTTCCCGTCAAAATCACCGGTCTGAAAAAAATCATCATCACCGGAAAAGAAACTTACGACAGCGTACATTTGCTTGCCGACGGCGGAAACAGCCGATTCGCTTTTGAAAACGGAAATTCGATTCTCGTGACGGCAACCCGCGTTTATCAAACGATCGGCGTGGAAGAAGTGATTGTAACAGCCGAAGGAGACGCCAACATCGGCGCTATTTACGACTTGCCGTCGAAAGATTGTTTCACATTGCGGTCGAATCTTGTTTCTTTTGAAGGCGATCGTTTTCATATTGAGGTGCGGAATTTTCAAACGGTTGATTCGTTCACATTCGGCGGCGGCGACGATCTGATTAAGATTTACGGCGAAAATAACAGCATCACAGTCATCGGCGCGAAAACGGTAGATCGAATTGACGCAACGTCCGACTATCGAGTTTGGAATCCCGAAACGATTATTGCGGTCAATAAAGACGAGACCGATAATAGTATTCTTCTTGTTAATTCGCGTCCCGGCGATTTTTACGATTGCCGACCGGGGTACGTAACTGCGACAAACTCGCGAAATTCTGTTTCTTATACTCTGATTGATTTCAATAACGTCGTCATTGCTTCTGTGGGAAACGGATCAAGTCAGGCGAAAATTCCCGAACTTTCCGACGAAATCACTTTAACGCCGGATGAAAAACACAACGTACTCGCTAAAGAAAATCAGAAAGTTTATATTCCGTTGAAAGCGGTTTTGTTGTCTCAACCAAATGAACCGTTATCGCAATTCTATTCATCGCAAGCCGAAAAATCGGCGGATACTGCGGAAGAAACTATTGCGGATGAAGAAACGTTGTTGCAGGCGTTAGTTGCAAATCAAATACAAAATACGAATCGCCAAAACGGTTGGGACGTTTGGTTTGATAGTCAATCAAACGACGACGCGGAAGAGACGGATTTTGCTAAAGACCTTGCCGCTTATTACGCGCGTCAAACGGCGAACTTATTGTACGAATCTTGAAAAATATTTTGTGAATTTTCGCGGATCATCATTTCACAAAACGTCAAAGAGCAATTGAATTTTTACAAGGAATTAAAATGCTAAAAATTTTTTGTTGTATCGTGATAAAATTTATTTGGTTCATCCGACAAGTTCGTACCTTGCGTTATGTATTGCCAAGATTTTGAGTTTGAAAAATTCGAGGTCACGGAAACCGTATGCTTGTCTTTTCATGGTTTTGATTTTATTGTTTAGTCCTTCAAGCGGACCAGTCGAGATTTCTCAAGTGACGTCGTTGATGAGTTGATCGGCGTGATTGCGCAACGTTTTCGCAAAACGCTGTAATTCCGGGATATTCGTCGTTTCCGCTGTTTGTATCCAGCGAAGTAAAAAACGACTTGCCGACACTTCTATCTTCTTGTTCCCAAAATTCGTCGAAATCTTCCTTTAAAAGGTATTCCACCGCTCCTTCCCCCCCTCTTGACCGACATTATTAAAATCCTAGCATTTCCATTATTCACCTCCTATGGAACTTTATCAATGATCACAATCAGAAATAGCGGCTCTGAAAGCGCTGCATAAAACGCTCC
>JAISZO010000214.1 GCA_031269105.1 Planctomycetaceae bacterium
GCCGCAAAAATATTGCCGGTACGGATTTTCGAGCCAACGCTTCGCAAGCTCTTCGTCGGAAAGATGAAATGTGTATTTGAGATAAAATAACCCGACGATAAGACGAATGGAAAGCGCCGGCTCGCCGCGATCTTCGCAAAACATGTCGGCGAAGTCGCGTTCAAAACGAGACCAATTTATTTGGTTTGCGAGAATGACGAGTTCGTGATTGAGGTCGATATGGTTCTCGAGCCGGTTGCGAAACAATTCGTCTTGACGAGGTTTTTCAACGGGAGCGGTTTTGGGGTTCATGGGAACGATTTTGGGGTTCGCGACAACGATTGAAATAAAATTTGCAGCGTATTTTGAGAAAATACGCTACTTTGCAAAAAACAACTTGCAAATTCTAACAAACAAAAAACGCTCGTCAAACCTATTTTTCAAGGGATATTCGCTTTTTCAGGGACGACTATTTATGTAACCGGCGGGAACAAAACGCTCGAAGGGATTCCTAACGGCAGTTACAAAGTTTGGCTCGCCGGAACCGAAACCGCCGACAACAAGACCGGCGCGGACGGAACGATAACGTCTTATACGGTCACGCAAACTGTTGCCAAAAAATTTACGTCGCCTAACACGACGGATTTGAAATTTGAAGTCAAGCCCGGCGGTGCAAAAACATTTGATATTACGGTCGAAAAACCGTAACATAAATAATAAAACGTCGCGATCTTATTGACCGCGAAGAACCGCGAAATTTGGTATTCGATAGACCTATTTTTCGCGGTTTCTATAAAACTATTTTATAATAAGGAGAAACGTAAACAAATTGGCGAAAACATTTTGGAATAAAATAAGAGCGTTTCTAAATAATCCATTTTCTTTTTGAAAATTCACATTTCGTTGCTTTTCAGGGCGTTAACGTCTCACATTTTTCGTCTTGAAGTTCGTCTTTGGTCATTGCGGCGGATAAAAAAAATTAATTTGTCAACGACTGCAATGGCGCGGGGATTCTTCCGCCGAATCGGACAAAATCGTTGCTGCCGTCCACGTTTCGTATTTCTAAAACCGGCGAAGAACCGAAAAGCCCGCCAAAATCGACAATGTCGCCCGCTTTTGCGCCGGGAATCGGCACAAGTCGCGCGGCGGTCGTTTTGTTGTTGATGACTCCGATTGCCATTTCGTCGGCGATAATCGCGGCAATCGTTTCCGGCGGCGTATCGCCCGGAATTAAAACCATGTCCAACCCAACGCTGCATACGCACGTCATCGCTTCCAATTTTTCCAGAGACAAATGTCCTTGCGCCACCGCGTCGGCAAGAGCCGCGTCTTCCGAAACCGGAATGAACGCGCCGCTCAATCCGCCGACGCTGCTGGACGCAAATAATCCGCCTTTTTTCACGGCGTCGTTGAGCATCGCCACTGCCGCCGTCGAACCCGGCGCGCCGATTTTCGAGATACCAAGCGTTTTGAGAATTTCACCGATACTGTCGCCAACCGTCGGAGTCGGCGCAAGCGAAAGATCGACAATCCCAAATTGAACGCCGAGAAGTTCCGCCACTTCGCGCCCGATCAATTCGCCGACCCGCGTAACGCGAAAACTGGTTACTTTAATTTCTTCGGCAAGATCGTTGAGCGTTAAACGCCGTTTCGCACCGGCAATTTTCCGCCGTAACGCACAATCCACAACGCCCGGTCCCGAAACGCCGATATTGATTGTCGCTTCCGGTTCGCCCGCTCCCATGTACGCGCCCGCCATGAACGGATTATCTTCCGGGATATTCGCAAAGACAACTAATTTTGCCGCGCCGAAACCTTTTTGATCGGCGGTCGCCGCGGCAATTTTCGGAATGATTTGTCCCATCTGCAACACGGCGTCCATGTTGATTCCCGCTTTTCTCGACGCGACATTAACCGAAGCGCAAACGCGCTTTGTTTTCGACAACACATCCGGCAAAGCGCCAATGACCACCTGATCGCCGTTTGCGATTCCTTTATGCACCAGCGCGGAAAACCCGCCGACCAGATCAACGCCGCATTCCTCCGCCGCGCGGTCAAGCGTTGTCGCAAATTGCACCGCGCCGGGTTGTCCGTGTCCCGCCAATAAAAACGACGCGGGAGAAATTGCCAATCGCTTGTTAATAATCGGAATACCGTATTTTGCCGACGTCCTGTTGCACATTTCAACCAATCGCCGCGCGCGGTCGGTGATTTTGTGATACGCTTTTTTGCACAGATGCTCGACGCTCGTCGCCGCGCAATCGTTCATATTGAGCGCAAGCGTCACCGCGCGAACGTCGAGATGTTCCGCGTGCAGCATACGAATTGTTGACATAATTTCGTCGGTATGAAGCATGAAAATTAAAACTCCTGAAAGTTAAAAATGACGATTTCAAAAAAGTTGTTTGCATTTTAAAATGGTCTTAAAAAACGTCGGCGGATTGCTCTTTCTTTTGAAATTTTTTAGAAAGAGAAACGGCAATAACCCCTAGGATTACGGCGGATACAAATATCAACGATTCGCACGCAATCAAAGAAAGATTTCCCGTTTGAAATAGCCCCGCAGGAAAATTCATGATTGCATGAAGTAACACGGCGGCGGGAAACAGCCATAATTTCCCTTTTCTATTAACGGCATACCATACGATAACCGAAAGAGAAATTTGAACGCTGAACGCGACGACGCGTTCAAATCCGCCGACTAAAAAAGTCAAAGGATTTGCCGTCAGGAAGATTGTTACTATTTCGTTTGTTTTCTCTAACGCGGCGCCGGTAAGATTTTTGGTTAATACGGAAAGACGACCGGCGTTTATCAAAATACAATACGCGAGATTGTTTATCATCGCCAGTCCGAAGATCAAAATGGATTCCGCGCCGCCGTGTCCGATCCCATAGGAAACGCTGGTTATCAAACCCGAATACTTTCTTTTTAAGAACAAAAATGAAAGAAATCTCGCCGTTTCCTCAAAAATTCCCGCCATAAAAGAGCCGTACAACATATAAAGTATTGGACGTTTCATTAAAGCGATCCCTGATTCGTCGGGACGCAAAACAACGATATGGACAATTTTTTCCAGAATCAATACAAAAATGATAAAAGCCGCCGTGCCGATCCACATGGGCGCGGCTTTCATTGGATATTTTTTACGCAAAATACGAAACAAGACGTCGGGCGTTCCTATTGCCAATAAAGCGGCAATTGTAATACAAATGATCGTGCCAACAGGAACCATAATTTTCTCTCAAAATAAGCATGTTTATGAAAACATATTCAACACGGCATCTATTTTGGCGTTTACAAACGATATGTCAATAGGAAACAGAAAACGACGATCCTTTTCAGAACCGTCGTTTTCTTGCCCACTCCGCCAATAACAATCGCTACGTTAAATGATCGCAACGCTACGTTAAACAATCTCTCCGAAAAATCAGACCGTCAATCTTGTTACCGTTTGTTTTTCTGCGTCGAGTTGTTTCTGAATTTCGGCGGGCAAATCTATTTTGCGTATATAATTGTTTTTATAGTTCCATGTTGATTTTACTTGTTCGAGTATTAGTGGCGGTTTCTGCGAAGACAAATCACAATTTGTTATAACCGCGTCAGTAAAATTTACGTTACTTAAATTACATTTGAGGAATATACTGCCGCTCAAATCAAAACCAGACAGATCAACATTGGAAAAATCTATTTCGTTAAATCTAACGTGTAACAATTTTTGGTTCATCCGCCAAGTCCGTACCTTACCTCTCTCATAACAAAAAAACGGACAAGTTGCTACAATAAGTCGGCAAGTCGTTTTTTACTTCGTTGGATACAAACAGCGGAAGCGACGAATATCCCGGAATTACAGCGTTTTGCGAAAACGTTGCGCAATCACGCCGATCAACTCATCAACGACGTC
>JAISZO010000243.1 GCA_031269105.1 Planctomycetaceae bacterium
CCCCAAAAACTATTATGAAACAATTATGTATTTTATCGTTGCCGTTTACTCTGTTTTTGTTACTTCAAAACGCTGTTTCGGCGCAAACACCTTTATCTAATCCCAATCCATTCAATCCATCCCAAACCGTATTGATTGAAGCGGAATATTTTACCGATTACGGCGGTTGGGTTCACGATTCACAGTTTATGGATCAAATGGGTTCGCCGTTTCTGTTGGCTCATGGTCTCGTTACCGCCTTGCCAAACATTCCGATCACCAAAAAAAAATCGTAAAATAAACAAGGTCTTTTTTTCAGGGGCGACTAAGTAAAAAATAATATCGCAAAAAATAAAAATTCCACCGTGAACAGTTACCAAAATTGAAATATCTCATTGATTCTGAAATGGGGTGTGTCGTGCGCCGTGAAGAATATGATACAAGTAAAAAATATCCTAAAACGGTATCTGCCGTTCAGAGAATTTTTCAATTGTTTTAGTTTTTTAGCTTTTTAATCGTGTTTTATACCAAAGAGGTCTAATGAGTATGTCAAACGAAAAAATAAAAACGATTTTTGATAACGCGCGTGAACGCGACCTAGTAGCCAATTTCCATTTCGCGTTGAATGGTTTCAATAAAACGAGCGATACATAAGGCGTCCCATTTGTCGGCGAGACTTGGCTCGTAACTTCTATCGTTCATAATTTCCAGCGATTTTGCGGAAAGCCGAGTCCCAAAACGGCGGCAAATTCAATGTCCTGCGACGAATGCGTTACGCCGTCGTCTAAAATTCGTCGGGCTTCATGAAACATTTCGTCAACCGTTCTCGCAAGAATCTTTTCCTCTGTCAATAACTCCGGCGCAACGCTTTTTCGATTGGCAAACCGCTCGGCAATCATCGCGTTTAATTTTACGTTATCTGTCGCGGGCATATCCCGCATGGTCGCCGACGTCGTCGTTGAAAGACGCGACGTTTCCAAACGTTCCGCCGCAGATTCATAACAATAAAATCCGAGTCCGGTTTTGCGACCCAGCCATCCAAGCCGCGTTAATTCCAGCAAAATCGGCGACGGTTCCACGCGGTCGGGAAACGCTTTGTAAAGCGCCCAACCGCCATGCAGCGTCACGTCTAATCCGATTTCATCCATCATGCGAAACGGTCCCGTCGCCATACCAAATCGTTCCGCCGCCGCGTCGATTTGACGAATCGTTCCGCCTTTGGTCAGCAATTGCAAAGCGCCGGTTAAGTAAGCGTTAAGAAGCCGATTCGTCAGAAAACCAACGCCGTCGTTGACAATAATCGGCGTTTTTCCCAAAGCGTAAGCAAGCGATTTCGCGTTTTGAATCGTCGTTTCCGACGTTTGTTTCCCGCGAATAATTTCGACCAGCGATCTCAACCGAACAGGATGAAAAAAATGAAAACCGCAAAACCGTTTTATCAACTCGCTTTCCAATGTTTCCGTAAGTTCGGCAATGGAAATAGTTGAAGTGTTGCTCATCAACAAAGCGTCGTCTTTCAGCGCCGGCGCAACTTGGCGATACAATTTTTCTTTAACTCGTTTTTTTTCCGTGACGCTTTCTAAAACATAAGCCGCCGAACAAACCGCCCGCAAATCATTCGTGCATTCGAGAAGACGCAACGAATCGTCAACTTTCGATTCGTCTTGCATTTTGAGTTCGGTTTCCGCACGCGCACTCGCCGACTTGACCACCGCCAAAGACGCGTCGTATAATACAACAGAAAAACGCCGGAGAAGACACGTCGCTGCTATCGCAATTCCCATCTGCCCCGCGCCAAGAACCGCAACGGTTGGATTTTTGCCATGGTTCATAAGAAAGATTACTCGTGTTTTTGTAACATTTTCAATGAAATTTGCAAAATCAAAAATTCCACTGATTCATTATTCCAATTCGTGCAATTCAACGGAAATCGTTTCGCTTTGCGCCATTTCCAATAACTTGGGACGGGGTTCCGGTTTTTGTTCGAGTAACACGATGCATTGCGCGGCGATGGCTTCGTTTCGACCAACGGCGCCAAGTTTCTCGGCGGTTTTGGCTTTGATGTTGACGCGATCCGAACTCACTTTAAGCAATTCGGCGATTCGTCCGCGAATATCTAATTTATGATGTCCCAGACGCGGCGACTCGGCAATGATTGTACAATCGAGATTGGAAATTCGCCAATGATTTTTTTTGACGAGTTGATACGCTTCGGTCAACATTTCCGCCGAATCGCATCCAAGATTTGCCGGATCGTCGTCGGGAAACATTTCGCCAATATCTCCTAAACCGGCGGCGCCGAGCAAGGCATCCGTTACGGCGTGCAATAACACGTCGGCATCGCTGTGTCCCTCCAAAGCAAAATCACACGGAATCCGCACGCCGCCAAGCAAAATCGCCAATCCTTTTTTGGTGCGATGAATGTCAAAACCGATTCCCACTCTTTGCGACAACATATCTACTCCCGAAATAACGACTCAAACAGTAAATTTATTTCTCAAACGTAAAATTGTATCATTTTCTGAACTCTTTGAAAAGTGGCTGAAAAAACGTAAGTATTGTGCAGAAAAAAACGCTTTTCCGGTTGTCGTTGCTCGCTCGTCTTGTATTAAAATTGTCCTCGCTATAAAACAAATCAACGTAAGTGGGAAACTGTGCGAAGTTGACGGCAAAGAACCCAAACGATAGATAATATAAAATATTTTCCCGAATTTTCAAAAAAATTTCAATTTCCCGACAATTCGTATTGACGTTGCCGATTATTTGTGCATAATAAATACGATTTATTGAAACGACAAAATCGCTGT
>JAISZO010000262.1 GCA_031269105.1 Planctomycetaceae bacterium
GGCGGATTGTTTCGGCGATAAGCGTTTTCATTTTTTCTTCGCCAATTCGATCACGCCGGTTACGAAACAATTCGTTTTGCCGCAGTTTTTTGAAAAACGCTGCTTTGCAAAAAAAACAACTTGCAAATTCTAACAAACAAAAAACGCTCGTCAAACCTATTTTTCAAGGGATATTCGCTTTTTCAGGGACGACGAATTATTAAGCGGTCAGATTGTTTGGGGAATAAGCTCTTCGTTTTGGAATCTTGCGGCGGGCGATATGACCGCGTGCCAACTTTGGCAAATTCACCGGATCGGCAATCCCAACGTCAACGCGGGAAAGTATCTCTGGTTTATCATCAATTCGAGTATGCGGAATAACAATCAGCAATGCAAGTGGTCCCATTGGATTATTCTTTCCAAACAGGATTTGGACGAAATGATTTCGCTGATGACGTATTGCAATCAGCCGGTTTTTCGTTTGCCGCCGAAATATATCGCGCATTGGGAACGGCTTTACCGTTTGCTCCGCGACTCGCAAAACGAACCGCCGATTTCCGCGTTGGCAATTGTTATCAACGAAATTCTTTACGCGTTGTTGCAGTTGTTGCGGGAATCCGCCGAACAACCGCGCGATTTCAAAGAAAACGCGCCCGCGTTGCAATCGGTGCAGCGTTTTTTCGAGGAATTACAAGCAATCCCGGAACAAACAACGCATTCATGGACGCTGCGTGAAATAGCGAAATTATGCCGAATCAGCCCGACGCGGTTTTCGCAATGTTGTAAGCAACTGACGAATCTTTCTCCGCTTCACTCGCTCAACCGTTTGCGAATTTTCAATGCGGCGGAAAAGATTCGTGAAAACCCGGAAACCTCCGTTGTGCAAATTGCGATGACATGCGGATTCTCGTCAAGCCAATATTTCGCGGTCATTTTCCGCAAATGGATTGGCAAAACGCCGTCGGAATTTCGTCAGGAAGTTCTCAATCGATAGCGGATTGAGAGAATCGTTATTCTCCGCGATGGCAAAACAAAAACGCTCCCCAGAAAAACGGGTGGTTGGCTCGCGCGTCAAGCGACGCTTTTTCCGCGGCGGTTCCTTCGATTCGCGGCTCTTCGGCGGCGGAAAGTTTTGACGCGGCTGTTTGTAAGACGGCGCGACGCCATGCTTGCGGCGGGGAATATTGTTCGCGGTTTTTCAGAAAATTTCCCGTGAAGTCATACGCGGAACGTCCGCCGGATTGCCAGCGTCCGAGTATCACCGTTTCTGCGCCGCACGACAACAAGGCCGTCAACGGAATAAACGTTTCGCTCCCGTCGCCCAAACGTTCGTTATTTTGCATCGCGTTTTCCGCCGCTGTGCGATAACCGGGCAACAACGCCATTCGCGGTCCGCCCCAAGGCAAACGCAGCCATTCGCCAAAAGCCGCTCCCCGAACAAGCCGCGCGTCGCCCGCCGCGTTCTCCTTTTTCTCTTTGTCGCCGACGTTTCTACCGTAGAAAAACGACCAATCGTAATATCCGTCCGACGCGGAACCGGACGGAAACAAATCGCCCAAGACAATCAACTCGTCAATGAATTTTGCCGTCAACGCCGGAGATTGCGTTATTTGCTGCGGCGTAAGCGTTTGCAATTCGGGGACGTCTTGACGCCATCGTTCCAACGCATCCGCTGCCGTTTGCGTTTCTTGCTTGTTCGTCTGCTTGCCTAAAAATACGACCGATTTTTTCTTCGCGTTGTTTCCCTCTTTATTTATTTCCGAAGATTTCGGCGTTGGCAAACCAAGCGACGCGGTCGGAGCGTAACGCAACGTCCGTCCGTTTAACGCAATCAACGGACGGATTTTACCGTCCGTTTCAACGCTCAACGTTTCAAACGGCACATACCATAAAAAACCGTCCGGCACAATCGCCAACTCCTGAAAATCGAGCGTTCGTTCTCCGCCAAGCAGCGTTTGCAACAACTGTTTACCGCTTTTCGCCCATTGATTGTCGGTCAACGCGGCAATCGGTATTGATTGAACCGGCGACGCTTGCGCCGCGAGCGTTAGATAATCCGCCGCGTCTTTTTTCAATTGATCCGCGTCCGCAATTCGCCAACCGTCAACGCCGTTTTGTCCAATGAGAAAACCGTAATAATCACCCAACGCTTCAAAGTAAACAAGATATTTCGTTTTTTCAGAAAGCCGTTTGCGAAAATCTTCAAACGTTGTTACCGGCGGAAAAATATTCGGCAAATCTTTTCGTCCCAATGCGAATCGGCTTAACATCGATTCTTCCGCCGCCGCGAGCGTTTTGAGTTCGCGGTATTGCGCGTCGATCTGTTTTTTTTGTTTCGCGTCTTCCGACATGAGCGGCAGCGTCGCCATTTCGTTTCGCAAACGCCGAACGTCTTCCGAAAGTTTCGCTAATCCGGGCAGTTCGTCGCTTAACGTCTTTCGTAAACGAAGATGTTCCGGCTTTAAAAGACGTTCCGGCGCTTCCAGCAAAAATCGTAGCGAAATCAAACGTCCGCCGAGCCGCAACGTCGATTGAAAACGACTCCGTCTCGCAAATTCGGCGATTTCAAACGCTTTCGTAAAATTATGCTGCGACGCCTCCAACGTAAACCATTGTTCAAACGTCCCCGAGCGCTGCGCGATTGTCACGATCAACGAATCGGCGGGTTGCGTTGACCAATCGAAAGCGTCCGGCTCGCGCAATAACGTTTCATACAATTCCGACGCAACTCGCGGCGAAACCGTACCGCCCACCGCAATCCGCCCCGACTTGTAAAGCTCTTCGAGTTGTTTAAGCTGAAAAATCCAAATAGACGTGCGGCGAATTTCGTGAATCATCACGTTAAGAAAATTGTCTCCCGCGTCGAGATTGCCGGACTGATACGCGATTACAGCGCCGATATAATTCCACGTTCCCATCAGCCGCCCGTTTTCAATATCGCGTTGTTCGGCAAGCGTTCTGGCGCGTTTCAACTGCGTTTCCGACGCGGTTACGTTTTGTAAAAAGATATTGTCTTCCGCCATCAACGTATGCAACACGATTTGCAAGCCGCGTAATTTTTCTTTTTCCGCCCAATACGCCGCTTTCGGGAGAATCGGCGACGGCGTTTTCGGATCGATAAAACGCTGCACCGCCGCTAAATGCCGAAAGACCGATTCGAGAACAAGCGTGTCGGCGTATTGCCACGCGGAAATCGACGCTTCCTGAAAATGCCGGTACGCCGCCGGATAATCTTTCGCCCGCATCGCAATTTTGCCGAGTTCAAGCGCCGCCGCACCGGTGAGCGGATGTTCCGATTGTTCCGTAAACCGGCATTTTTCGAGAATCTTTTTCGCTTCAGCGTCGTTTCCCGCCGTAATCAACGTCATCGCAAAAAAAATATCGCCCCATGTTCGCGTCCAGTGATTCGACGGATACGGACGTTCTTTAAGCTGCGTCGTCAGTTGATCGTTGAGCAAATCGTATTCGCCCATCGGTCCCAGAAGTTCCGCGCGGCGACGCATCGCCAACACGATACATTGCGCCGTTTCAGACGGACTAATCGGTTTCATCACGCCGGACGTCTCCGCTTGCAAACGATTGGAAATTCCGTCCGCGCCGGAAGGAGAAACGACGTATTCAATATTGACTCCAAGCGGCGCTATAAGAATCGTTTCCGATTCGCCGCCGCCCCAAGGCGTTGCGGTCTTATTTTTTTTGCGGACGCTTGCGGACGTTTCAAAATGCAGCCAATTCAGCCAACTTATATTTTGCGAAAACGCCTGCAACGCCAAATTGAAACACGCAAGAGCGGCGCCGTTTTCGCCCATTTGATAATGACATTCGCCGATCATGGCAAAATAACAAATAGAATCGACCCAATTTTTCCTGCCGTTTTGCTCCGCTTGCCGCACCTCGTCGCCGTAAATTTGTAACGCTTCAATATAATCGCCGCGATTAAAAACCGGACGCGCCGAAAAATACTTTTCCGACAAATAACGCGACTCGGCGGATTTCTCGCCGACGGAAATATTTTGCGCGACGGAATGAACGCCGGAAAAGCAAAAAATTCCCGCAAAGAAGAGGAGTAAAAACGTCGGGAATCGTAAAATACGAGGCATGATTAGTCCGTTGCGGGTTTGAAAAAAAATCATTGACAAAAATTGTATCCGAAATATTTTTATTTTAATGAAAAATTTTTGTAAAACAACTTCTTTGCCGCGAAAAAAAAAGTAAAATGAAAAGAAAACGGATTTTGTCATTGATTGTTTAATCAAAAATATTTTATGAACGAATTATTGATAACCATCATTGCGGCGATTGTCTTGATATTATTTGGCTTTATTGGTCTTGCGTTTGGTTATTACGCCCGCCGCCGAAAACGTTCGCGATGCGCTTGCGACGCCGCGAATCAAGCGATGAATCAAATTGCCGCCCGCAAAAAATTGAAAAAACAATCGCAGAATTACGATAGAAAAACGTTAGACCCCGGCAATCTTCCTCTCATTGAACAATAAAATCCGTCAAATTTTCAATCTTTAAGAAAATTTGAATTTCCCCGCCCGTCGGCGCGGTTGATTGACGGGGCGTTTCGTAAAAGCGAAAAGCAAAAGTGAAAAACGAGACGTCAGGTTTCAATGAACCAATTCTCGCATTTCTTCGCTCCACGCTCCGTTTTGGATTCGCGGGTTGCCCCACGCCGCCTGAAACTGAAAATATTTTCCTTTTTATTGTTCGTCGAAAATCATGGTGTGCCGCAGTTTGGTCGAGACGAGTTGTTTCCATTCGGACTCGTTTTCCAGCTTATATTTCAAGATGAACCCGTAATACTTGGGATTTTTGAGAAATTCGGCGGGACGTCCCAGTTGCGGCTTGGCGACGTAGAACGTCACATCGTGATGCTGCCCGACGACCGCCGACACGACAGGAACTTCGGTGGGCGTAGAGGTTGGCAATTTCGCGGCGCGGGTACGCGGGCGGATACTCATCGACGCCAACGATTCGTCCGGCACGGCGGGATTTCCGAGCAGAGCATAAATGAACATGCGAAAAAACAGACGTAACGCTTGAAACGCCGTTTGTTTCTCGACCGTCGTCAGATGATTTCTGAACATTTTATTCAGATTCTTACTGCCGTTGTAACTCCATAAAGCATAATGTTTTATGTCGTTTTTTCTCTACAAGGATTTCTACAAGATAAAAACCTCTTTTGTTTTGGGCGCAAAAACAAAAATCCTGAAAATAAGGAAAAGAAAATGAAGAAAACGCAAAAACAAAAGAAAGAATCTCAAGCGAAATCGTCTGCGGACTTGTTGGATACTTGCAAAAAACAGATGTTGTCGCTTCCCGAAGCCGCCGCCTTTTTAGGGATTTACGGACGGACGCTTTGGAATTGCTTTGGCGAAAGAGCAAAGGACATTGTTTTTGTTATTCTCGAAAAGGGAACGCCGGAACGATTTCAACCGCGAAAGCGGGCAGACCCAAAAGCGCTATTGATGAAAATCTATTCCAAAGAAGGATTGAATTTGCCGCCGTCAACGACGACGAGAGTTCTCTTGTTGAAAATTATCGTAGAGCATTTGGCTTAAAAGCGCTTGTTATACTCATTTCGCTAACGACCCCGTTCTTTACAAAGTTTCATAAAACCTTATAATACGAACAATAGATTTTTCTAAAATTTTGTCAAGGACGACCTCCCTGCTCCCCCTAACTTTATCGGATTCTGAAATAGCGAAGTGGAA
>JAISZO010000367.1 GCA_031269105.1 Planctomycetaceae bacterium
CTTTGAGACAAAAATTATGTTGATTTTTGTCATTCAATTTCAAAACCTTAAAAATGTAGAAGGAGTTTCGACTATGAAAAAGTTGAACAAGGCGTTTGATTTTCTTGAACTTCGGCAGAATGTATCGGGGGGGGGGGGTGCGTAATATGGTTAACAAGCCGTATTTTACGTACTGTAACGCTCTTTATTGCCCGCGTTGTTACGAGTGTTTTCGCTCGTATAATTGCGTGCATTTCTGCCTGTTCGAGCGTTTTTGCCCGTTTTGGAAAACAATCTTTGATTCGTCGGGCGTTTACGCTTGTCGAGTTGCTGGTCGTGATTGCGATTATCGGAGTGTTAATCGCGTTACTTTTACCAGCAGTTCAGGCAGCGCGTGAAGCGGCAAGACGAATGCAATGCACGAACCATCTCAAGCAAATCGGCTTGGCGGTTCACAACTTTCACGATAGCATGAACGGTCTGCCGCCGTCCACTATCGGTTACACAGTCACGTCGCCGCATTCTCCTAATGCGTCGTTCTGGGTATTGATTTTGCCGTACATGGAACAACAAACCGTGTACGACATGATCAAAACCAAAACCAGCAATTTCAGTATTGTGATGAACAATACGAATTTCTGGAACGAACTTGGCGCAGACGCCGCTGAAACGACGCAACTCCAATCGTCGCTCGGCACGGGACTTTCAACCTTCAAATGCCCGTCGCGGCGCGGCGGAAAAGAATATCTGTCTGGAAACGGAACGGATAATGCCACCAATCAAGGCGGTATATATGGTCCGCAAGGAGATTACGCCTTTGTTCAGGGGCGTGCTTTTCAGCATTGGTCAACTTGGTTGAATAATTACAATCCGAATGCGACAGATCATGCGCCGGGGCAAAGCGGCGCGATTCGTGTTGCCGTTTGGGGAGGCGGCGCGTCCTCGTGGTCGTCGCGCGACTCCATGTCCTGGTGGGCGGACGGAACGTCTAATCAAATTGTTGTCGGCGAAAAACATATTCGAAGCGATTATGTCGGACAATGCGCACCAGATGGAGGAGATAACGCCAAACGTTGGAAACTCGGCGATTGTTCGATTTTGATTTCAGGCGACTGGAATACATTATCCGTTGCTCGAAGCTGCAATTCGCGTATTGCACGCGGTCCCAGCGATGGAAGCGGAACGTCGAACTTCGGCGGCGAAGACCAAGTTCATTGGGGCAGCGCTCACACTGGAACGGTGAATTTTCTTATGGGCGACGGTTCTGTGCAGGCAATTTCCGTAACGGTTCCTGCTGGTCCGGTTTGGAATAATGAAGCGGATTCCAATAGTCGAAGCAATCCGACAAACAGCATACTCGGACGGCTCGGCAACGTCCGCGATGGAAACGCCGTATCGATTCCGTGATGAATCAATACGTAAACGTAAGGTCGAAGCATGCTTTGACCTTGCGTCTGCGTTTTATTAACAATAACATTTTCACATTTTTTATAAAAGGAGATAACAAATGAAAAAACAGATTTTATTACTTCTCGTTTTCCCTTTACTTTTTCTCGCCGGATGCGGCAATGGAAAAATGCAACTTGGCGGAACGGTAACGTTTGACGACGGAACGCCGTTGACGGTCGGCGCGGTGATTTTCTCGACGGACACTTATTCCGCGAAAGGTAATATTGACTCAAACGGCAAATACGTTATGGGATCGATCAGTACAAACGACGGCTTGCCCGCCGGAAAGTACAAAGTTTATATCGAAGGCGCGACCGAAGAAATCCCCGGCAAGAACGGCGAATCCAGCCGCTCGCTCATTGACGTCAAGTACAGCAATTACAATACAACGCCGTTGAGCTGCGAAGTTCCCGACGCCGGAAATACGTTTGATATTCAAGTTCCGAAAAATCAAAAATGAAGAACGAGAACTCTAAAAACGATTTCGTCATGAAGAATCGCGAAGAATGAGAACGGAAAGTTAAAAAGTAAAATGGCGCTCCGAAACGCAAGCAAGGGTTAAACTGTCGCTTACGTTTTGGTTCGTCCATGATGAGCGGACGATTCGTTGAAATTCCTCCAATGACGTCAACACGCAATTTGAAAATCTTTTGTTTTGTTTATTGAACTGCGCAAAACTCATGCCATACAAAAAATTCTAACTTGAAACGGCGGGCAATGTGCCGTATTTGCTTTCGCATAAGAAAAAATCTTTTGCAAAATGCCGTAAAATGATAAAATTTGTTGATATTTTCGCGTTTTTCGGTTATCATAATGAGTGAGATGGGCGTTTTATTGAAAAGACGCCGATTCCCGCCGATCATTTCTATGATCTTTTTATTTGTATATATCAATTCCAATGTTCCGACTATTTTCAATCCATGACATTATTTCTTGCGGCTGATTGGGACGGCGTCGAAATTCGAGCGGTTCTGGCGGCTTTACAACGAGGTTCGATCAAAGTTCTCAAAGCGGAATCTCTGCCGCTGGAGTTCGGGAAAAGTACGGAAAATTCGCCCGCAAAAGCGGACGTCGGACAATCGTTGCAAACGCTGCTGAAACAATATAAAATTCAAAAATCGCGTTTGTTGCTCGGTTTGAATCGTGAATCGGTGGAAATATTGACCTTTCCGCTTCCGAAAGCCAAGCCGGAAGAATTGCCCGATTTGGTCAAAAATCAAGTTTTACGCGATTCTTCCGCCTTTTCAGAAAATCATCCGCTCGACTTTGTCGTTTGTCCGTCGTCCGACGGCGATTCGCTTCGCGCAATTGCCGCGACCATTTCCCGTTCTCAACTCAAAGAATACCGCAACATCGCTCAAACCGCCGGACTTCGCGCAAAACGGATTGAATTTCGTCTTCTCGCGCTTGCCGAATTGTATTTGCGTTCCAACGTTGCGGACAACTTGCCGCGTCTGCTCGTTCAATGCACGTCGGACGAAGTCGATATGGTCGTTATCGCTGAAAGCCGCGTCGTTTTTGTTCGGTCGATTCGATTGCCGGAATCGCTCGGCGGCGAGGAAAAAACGTCGCGTATCGCGGCGGAAATCATGCGGACAATCGCGGTTTCCCGACAGGATTTGGAAGGCGAGTCGCTCGAAAAAATTATTCTTTTCGGCAATTCGGAGGAATATGAATCGTTGCGGGAACAACTGACCGATCAGGAATTGAACGCGCAAATCCTCAATCCGTTTCAACTCAGTTGCGTACAGATTCCCGCGCGGGCGAAAATTACCGGCGCAGAAGTTTCGCCAGGACGTTACGCCGCGCTGCTCGGTATGATTTTAAGCGAACAATCGAAATCGCCGACCCGCATCGACTTTTTACACGCGCGGGAAAAACCGCAGCCGCTTAATATCGCGCGGTTTATCGTTTTGTTTTTGCTGTTGCTCGGCGTCGTTGGTTACGGCGCGTACGCGCAGAACAACCGCGTTCTGAAACAAATGGAAAATCAATTGACGGAATTGAACGGCGACGTAAAAAAACTGCAAGCGGAATATCAACAACTCTACCCGGAATATACGCAGCTTTATTCGGCGGCGATGTGGGAAAATCAGCAATTGATCTGGCTCGACGAATTGCGGGATATTTCCGTGCGGCTGCCGTCCGAACAGGATATAATGATTACCGGAATGCAGTACAGTTACGGACGTCGCTTTAATAATCAAATATGCGGCGCGATTGATTTGACGGGAAGAATCCGCGATTTGAACGTGTTATCGTTCGTCAAACGGACATTCGACGCCGACCGTTTTCATTACGTTCAGATTCTCGCGCAGCAACCGAATCAACGCGGCGGCGGTTATCCCTATTCGTTTTCGATTCGCATTTACACGTTCCGTCAGCCGCCGCAAGTCTTTGTGCAACGTTTGACGCCGGAACTTCAGCAGTTGTCGCGAGTCGCGCCGGAATTTCCCAAGCCGAAAACAAACTCCGTTTCGCAGCCAACGCAAAATACAAATTCATCGCAAAATCATAACGAGAACGCCGCGCAAGAGCCGCCGGAATTGAAACGCATTTCTTCGGGCGATTCTCCGACAAAAGACGCGATGGAAAAACAAACGCGCACGGAAGATTCGATTGAAAAAAAGGAGGGAGAAAAACCATGAGAAATTGGCGTAATTTTCTTTTTTTGACGGCGTTTTTAATTTTCGGCGCGAGTTACGGCGGATATTGGGCTTATCAAACGCAAGTGCGCGAACCGCGAACCAAACTTGCCGCCGAAATTGCCAAAGCCGAGAAACTCAAAGCCGATTTTGAGCAAGCGATTAAAAATCAACACGCGACGCTTCAATCGCTTTCTCGACAAAATTTGCGGTACCGCTCTCTTCCGAAATCGCCGACAGACGCGGGCAATTTGTATCATCGATGGCTGCTTGAGGCGGCGAAGTATTGGGAATTTGAAAATTTTTCTGTGGATCGCCGAAACGTTCAAACGTTAGGATTCGGACGAGTTTTTCCGTATCAGTTGCGGGCAAGAGTTTCGATGGATCAATTGAGCCGTTTTTTGTATGAATTTTATTGGTCGCCGTATCTTCACCGAATTACGTTTCTCAAAATTGATCCGATCGTCAGAAATGAAGATGACGACGACGCGGAAGACGACAATTTGAATAACGCGAATTTTGTCGCCGTAACAATGAATATTGAGGGATTGAGTATTCCGTCGCCGACCAACGTCCATTTGCCTTATCCGCTTGCGAATACGCTTCCCGAAGGTTATTGGCGTCGGCTTTCCAGCGGTTTGCTGGAAACTTACGCCGAACCGATTGACGCGCGGAATCTTCTGCAATTTCAGCGAGGCGGCGTGGATGCTTCGGATTTTACGCGGCTGACTTCGATCAATTACATTGACAACGTTCCTGAAATTTGGCTGACCAATCAATTAGAAGACAACCGGCTGATTCGTATTAAACTGAATCAGGAAATCCGTATCGGCTCGTTTTTCGGAAGAGCGGTTGAAATTTTCGGCGAAGACGTGATTTTTGAAACCGTCGGCACAAACGCCCGCCCGTCGCTCCGATGGATCGTTACGCTCGGCGAATCGCTCAAAGACGCAATGGCAATTCCGGCGGAAAGATAAAAGGCGCTTTTGGAAGTTTTTTAATGAAAAAAGAAGAAACTCCTCATGGATTGCCAAGCCCCCAAAAGGGAAAGTATAAGAGTTATAAAGTTAAAAACTAAAAGTGAGGCAAAGGATTGTTTCAATCGCAGAGCGACGCATTCCGCTTGCGAAACTTTTAGCTTTTCGTTTTTAACTCGCTTCGCGGCAATCGTGGATTCTGCCAGCCCCATGTTTTGCATGTGTAAACGATAATCGCGCG
>JAISZO010000424.1 GCA_031269105.1 Planctomycetaceae bacterium
GCCGCTAAAGTTGTCTGAACAGGTTCTATTCCATAAGGACCGAAATAAGTTTGTGAACCATAAATCGCAGGGTCAGGCGTAACATGGAACGCATTGTAAGTTGCCTCTTGTTCATAAAAGGGGCAGAGACCAAACAAAATGCCAAAGCGTCTTTGTCTGGAATCAATAGGATTGGGGTGATAAGTGGCGTTAGCCGCCGGAAATCCCTTGTGAGCATCGTGGAAGTTGTGAGCCGCCAGCGCCAGTTGTTTGAGATTGTTGGTGCATTGCATTCGCCTTGCCGCCTCGCGGGCGGCTTGAACCGCGGGTAACAAGAGCGCGATCAAAACTCCAATGATCGCAATCACAACCAGCAATTCGACAAGCGTGAACGCCCGGCGAATCAAAGATTGTTTCCCGAAACGGGCAGAAGCGCTCGCAATAACGCGGGCAAGAAAGAGCGTTACAACACGTAAAACACGGCTTATTAGCCATATTACGTACCCCCCCCCCCCGATACATTCTGCCGAAGTCCAAGAAAATCAAACGCCTTGTTCAACTTTTTCATAGTCGAAACTCCTTCTAAACTTTTAAGGTTTTTTGAAACGAAAACGACAAAAATCAACATAATTTTTGTCTCAAGGTTTCATTGATTGATTCCTAGTATACACCAAAATCTTGAATCCAACAAGAGAAATGTGGAATATTTAAAAATTTTCTTGAAAAAATTTCATAAGTCAAAGAGTGATGATTAAAATTAGGTAAAACAATCGCTCCATACGCGCGTCAGTTTTGAGGCGGAGATGACGGCGTCTTGGCGGCGCAGCCGATCAACGGAACGGGGAGCTTGCTTTACTCACTCATGTTACGCACCTTTCTGCGCGTTTCATTTTCCCCAGTTCAATCCATGAGCTTTGTACGCCGCCCAGTAGATTTTCGCTTTGAGGGCAAAATGATTGAGTTTGCGAGCGAACTTTAACTTCTCCAATTTAATAAACGCCGCCGGTGAAGCAAATAAATGATTCAAGTTACGTAAAAATATTTTATTGGGTGAAAGAGCGCCGAAGACCTCTTTAGGGTTCAATCTATCAATATTTAATAATAAAAATTCGACGAAAATGTTACAATTTTTCAAAATTGCTCTTTTGATAAATTCCGTTTTTTCTTAAAATATATCTTCCAATCGAATTGTCTATCAAAATTTTTCCTTTATTTTTATGTCCGCAACGATTTCCACAACGTCGGCAGGCGTTTTATCCGGCGGAACGACGCGTCCGCGCGACGGCGAAACAGATGAAACCGCGTCGCAGTTTTTGCAATACATGAACGCGATGCAGGCGGCAAAACTCAGCCGCGTGCAGCTTCAACAGTTGCAAAAAACAAGCGCCGACGAGGAACGCGCGAAAACGCTGGATCGCATTGAAGAACAAAACGAAAAGCAAAGCGAAGAATACAATAAACGTAAAGGAAACGGTTACACGGTTGGCGAAATACGGCGGGGACGAGATCAATGGGACAATGCGTTGAAACGTCAAACGCGGGAAAACGCGGCAAATTCAACGGAACGTCGCGCCGCGCAAAGTAGTCAAACGCTGCAAAATTCGCGACGGCAAAATATTTCCGGCGATTTTGCGGAGACGTCGGGCAAGTCTGAAACGTCAAATACGCCGACAAACGCCGATAACGCTTCTTATTCGCCGAACACGGCGAGCGCCGAGAGTTCGCAAGAGATTTTATCCGGCAATTCCGCGACCGAGACGCAACAACAAATATCGGGAAGTTTACCGGCAAATAACGCGGCTCGTAGTTCGCAAAGTTCGGACGCGGCGGATATTACGCAAAATATTTCATCCGCCGCAGAACAAAAGACGAATCATTTATCGAATCGGCAAAGCGGAAATTCCGTTCGCGGAGAAATCGCAACCTCCGAAAAAGCGATACGTCATCTTCGCAACGCCGTCAATCATCACGCCGCAAATTCCGGAAAAAACGAAACGGTTTCGCTTGCCGCTACGACGTTGGCGAAACCGTCTGCGTTAAAAAAATCCGCGTCGAAAGACCTTGCGGATTCCGAACAGGAAATCGCGGCGGCTCGCCATTCGACGGACGGAATCAGCGCGAAAGAAAGACCGCAGGGAATTATTACGCAAGAAGCGTTGACCGCCGTATCGGGAACGCGGCAGGCGGCAAACGATACGGTTTTGCAATCGGAAAACGCGGCGCAACGCGAGCCGCGCGAAACGCCGCAACAACAAACGGCGCCGACGACTTCGCTTTGGGATCGTATTGATCATCGGCAGTTGACAAATCGCGTGGCAAGCGTTTTTCGGTCGTTTGCGAATCAGGGCGGAACAATCCGCATGAAATTGCATCCCGAAGAATTGGGAGCGCTTACGATTCGTATGCAAATTGATTCGGGCAAAGTCGCCGCCAAACTTGAAGCGGAAAACGAAACGGCGCGTCGGGCGTTACTCGCCAATGTGGAATCGCTCAAGCAAAAATTGAAAGAACAACGTCTGGAAGTAACTTCGTTTGAAATTGGGATTCAGCCGAAAACCGAAAAACAACAAACGTCGGAACTTCGTAAAAACAAGGATAATTCCGCCTTAACGCCAACGAAAACAATATTACCGTTACGTCAACGCGCGTCGGAAAAAGAACGCATGGACGTCTATCGTTGAACAAATCGCAAAGTAATAAAATGCAAAACGTGGAATAAAAACGCTTTGTACTCCACGCTTTGCGTTTCGCACTTCGCGCTTAATTTTTACTTTTACCTATTACTTTTAAAATGAGCATTTCTTCTTTACTTAACACAACGAACAGTACAACGTCGTCTAACGGAACAGACCGTTTTCAAGAACTTGGAACCGAGGCGTTTCTCAAAATGATGGTCGCCGAATTGCAAAGCCAAGACCCGCTCAATCCGATGGACAACTCAAAAATGTTGGAACAAATCAGTCAGATTCGTTCAATCACATCCAACGACGCATTGACAACCAGCATCGAATCGCTACGGATGGGGCAATCGATGTCGACGGCGGCGGGGCTGCTTGGCAAAACGGTTGTCGGTCAGGACGTGATTGGTCAGGAAGTCGTCGGCAAAGTCGATAAAGTTGTCTTTGAGGACGGCAAACCGTATCTTTTCCTCAACGGTACCATTGTCGAACTGAACAACGTTTACGGCATGGCGTCGGAAAACGCAAGTTTGGAAACGTAAAAAATGCGCCTTTATCAAATGAGTATTTCTAAAAACTTGTTTTTTAGACAAGATTGACAAGATTTTTTATTCCAATCTGTTCCTGTCAATCATGTTAATCCTGTCGAAAAAAAATATCTCTTTTGATTCTCCGAGAGTCGATTTTGATTCTCCGAATGATAAAACAGGGAAAATAAGATTTTGTTTTGACGTCGAAAAATCTAAAATATTTGCGGAATATTTTTGGCGCTAAAGAACGAGGCGTTTCCAAAACGAAAATTTCACGGAAATATTACCATTTTAGAACACAACCTCTTTAAGATTTTATATTTCAACTGAATTTGCGTTTTTATTTTTCTTCCGTAATCACGACAACTTTCATCGCGTTGAGAAATGTGAGAATCCGTTGCGGATCGACTTCCCGCCAACCGGAAACTTTGTGACTTAAAATGACAATTTTCAATTGCTCAAACGCTTCTTGGAGGTCTTCCGGCAAATCTTTCATCTGTTTCATTTGAGCAAACGCTTCCGCCGGAGACGAAAATTCGCCCAAATCATTTGCGGAAAAACCGTCTGCGCGGTCGCCGTCGGAATCGCTATTGGAACGTTTTTTGCGGTCTTTGTCGTGATCTTTGTTTTTATGTTTGCGGTTTGGTTCGACCGATTTGATATTGCCGTCTAATACCGTGTCGGAATCGTTGTAAGCGTTCACGTCTTCGTCTTGCTCCGACATGATAATATCGGAATCTCGCGGTTTTTGTCCCGCCGGAGAACCGATAGCTTCCCACCGTTTCAGCCGCATTGTCGCCACCGACCATTGATTTTCCAAAGCGTCAAGCAACCATTTTTCCGCATCGTCCCAATCGAGAACCGCTTGAAAATGACTCCAAAACAAACCGGTATATTGCGTAAACGTTTCGCCGAATCGTTCATAAACGCGCCGCAAGCGCCCGATGTGCTGCCCCGACACGTTGCCGATTCGTTTGGCAAGCGATTCGTCGGAATAAATTTGTCGCGGAAGATGATTTTCGGCAAGTTTCGCCCGCCAAAGAGAAATCAGTTTTCCTTTTTCCCAATTCGTCATGCTGATAAGACGGTTCCACGACGCAATAAAATCGTTAGAAACCTCGACCACAACCGGAGATTGCAACGCTTCCGCGTCAAGCATTTCCTCGCCGTTTTCCGCATCGTTGACGAAATCGTCTTCTTGACGACGCGTCGATTTTTTCGACGCGCGGACTGTTTTGGCGATCGTTTGCGTTCCGGTTTCGACGGCGTCAAATGTCGGCGACCAATCTGAAACGGAATCGTCGTTCGGGTTGTAATTCATATCAAACGGCGGTTCATCCGAAAAATGCGGAGAAGGAATACTCATCATAAAATACTCAAAATAAAATCAACAAAAATAATTAGTCAACGACGTCTTCTCATGTCATAACAAAACAACTTCATTATATAACACGTCCCTATTTTGGCAAGAGTTCTTAAAAAACCGCGAAATACAAGAAGAAATCAAATAAAAAGCGGAAAGTGAAAAGCCAAGTCCCGCTTGTCATTGATTCGGACTGCCATTATTTTTCCCTTTTCCTAATTTTCTGTCCTATTTCAAAGTAAGGGAATAAGATTGTTTTTTGAGCGAGCGACGTCTGGCAACTGAAGTTGTTTTGTTAAACAATAAGGTAGAAATGAGGTTTTGTTTTGACCATTAAAAACTTAAAATCTTTTGCAGAGATACTTTTGCTTGTAAGGGTGGTTATGAGAACAGCCCAATAAGACGTTCAATTTATTGGGGATGAAAAATCGGCGGATCGTCGTTGTTTGCGGATATGCGAGATTGTTTGGTTTCCCGCATAATTTCCCGCGAGAGATGCGATTTGACGGCGGCATATTCGCCGGCGGTCATACTGCCGTCGTCGCGGGCTTCCTGAAATTTACTGAGATGTTCGGAAAGCGTCGGCGGTTGTTCTTCATCGACCGCCGATTTTCTAATTTTTGAAATCGCATAATACGCGACAAAACCAACGGCAATCACTATCGTGAAACCGATAATCAGCGCGACAACTGTTCCAAAATCCAGCGTGCTCGTTGTTTTTTTGACGGTTCCGGTTCTTTGAGCCAAAAGAATCGCGTAATAATAGGATTCCGAAAATAAGAGCAACGTTTTCATCGGAAAGGTAAAAAACTAAAAATACGGAAACAAAACGGCGTTTTCGCTTGATCAAATTCACGAATGCGGGCTTTCATTTTTCTATTATAAGTTAAAATCGCGAGAAAATACAACAGGAAAACTGAAAATATCTGTGAAAATCGACGTTCTCTGTGGATTAAAAACGTAACCTTATTGTCTTATTTTCTCCATTTTATCGTTTATGCGATCTTAAATGAGGGAAATAAGACGCTTTAATCGCGCTATTTTTGTTACTGAGGTTGTTTTTGTTCGGAAAATAATGTAAAAATAAGGTTTGAGGAGAGAAAAATTCTTCGTCAAAAAATGCGGAGATACTTTTGCTCAAGAGCGGAACGTTTCAAAAAACATATTTGACGGAAATGTTGCAAAAAACAAAATGATGTCAAAACAGAAACCGAAATGCGAAAGAGTTACGCAGCGCGAAGCGTAAATCAGTAAAATTTTCAAAAGAAAGAACAAGGAAAATATCAATGACAAAAAAACGTAATGCGCCTTGGGGAGTGCGGTTTGCAATTTCTACGTTGACGACGGCGCTTTGTCTTTTGATTTTTTGGATGCTCGGCTTTTTTTTGAACGATATACAATCATTGCCGGGACCGGATTATCAGGCGGCGGTTGCTTCTCAAATTGATCCGAAACTCAAATCGGAAAAAACGGAATTGCAAAAGCAAATCGCGGCGGCGGATCGTGAAGCCGCTCACAAAAACAGACGCCGGGACTTTCTCAAATCTGCGGTCAAGGATATGGAAAGCATTCTCATTCGGCTTGGTTCGTCGCAAACAGATCCCGAAGTCAAAGCCATTGTCAAAGAAGCGTGGCAAAGATTCGTGGATCAGCAAAAACAAATTCTTCCGTTGGGACAGGAAATCGTTGACGCGGAATTTAAAATCGAGGAATTAAAAAAAGAAGAACAAAATCTTAACGAACAAATTTTGCAGCAGGAACAAACGGGACGGGAATATTTTGGTAAATTATCCGCGCGGCATCGTCTTAAACTGGCGTTTTATCAAATCGGCGTCATTTTGCCGTTTTTCCTTGCGGCGTTTTTTTTCCTGATCAGAAAACGAAAGAGCCAGTATTTTCCGCTTTATCTGTCGTTAGGCATCGCAACGCTTGCGCGAATCGGGTACGTTATGTTTGAATATTTCCCGCGATATTATTTCAAATACATTCTGATCGGGCTGCTGATTTTTGCGATGGGATATTTGTTGATACTTTGTATCCGCGCGGCAATCAAGCCGGCTTTGGATAGAATATTAAAGAAAAACCGCGAATCCTACGAACTTTTTCTCTGTACCGTTTGCGATTATCCGATACGAACCGGACCGCGAACATTTTTGTTCTGGACGCGGCGCATCAAGTTTTCACAAATTTTTCAAACATGGACGTCGCGGACGAGGAAAATTATATCTGTCCTCATTGCGGAATGCCGTTATTTGAAACCTGTCCCGAATGTCAGAAAACCCGGCATTCGCAACTTGAGTATTGTCATTGCTGCGGAACGAAAAAGAACATTGAAGAATAACGGCGAGCGCAGAACGCAAAGTGAAAGACGCAGAGTTTTGAACAAAAAATATAATAAATAGAAATAAAAATTATTCCATGATATTAAAATTTCCAATCCATCCCGCTTTGCGATTTTCGCTCTCCTTTTAAACCATGCCTGATTTTATTTACACAGCCCGAACATTGCAAGGCGAAAACGTTTCGGGGAAAATGACCGCCAATACGAAACGAGACGTGCTGGATGCGCTTGCTCGTCAGTCGGCGTTTGCGCTGACGGTTGAGAACGCGAAAAAAGGTCGTATTGAAATCAAGTTGTTTCAGGGGCGGGCGCCGGAGTCGCTGATTGCGTCCACGTTGCAGCAGTTGGCGGAGTTGTTGGAAAACGGCGTGGCAATTTTAGCGGCGTTTCAGGTGCTTGTGCGTCAGACCAAACACGCGAGGCTGAAACAAGCGTTGTCCGATATTCACGACCGCGTTTCCGACGGCGAAGCGATTGATGTCGCGTTTGCGGCGCATCCGAAAACGTTCAACGCTTTGACAATCAGCATTATTCGCGCGGGAGTCGAAGGCGCGTTCCTTGAGGATGCGCTTAAGCGGGTCGCTAAATTTTTGGACGAGGCGAATGAAATGAAAAGCCGGATTATTGGAGCGATGATTTATCCGGCGATTTTGAGCGTTGTCGGCGTATTGCTTGTGTTCGTTTTGCTTACGGTTTTCGTGCCGAAATTTCAACCAATGTTCGATCAGGCGACAAGTACCGGAAAACCGCTTCCGGCGGCAACGGTTTCATTGATTGAGGGAAACAAGCTGATTAAGGCGTATGGATTGTACGCGCTGGGGGGCTTTGGAATTTTGGCGTTTTGGTTATACTGTCAATTAACGACTCCTTGGGGACGCAAACTGTTGGATCGGTTGAAATTGAAAATTCCGATTATGGGCGAGATTTTGCTCAATTCAGCGGTTGCCGGATTTTGCCGCGTTCTCGGAACGTTATTGGCAAACGGCGTGCCGATTTTGAAATCGCTGGAAATCAGCAGTCAATCAACCGGCAACTTGATTTTGGCGGAGGCGATAACGAAAGCCGCCGAAAACGTTTCGTCCGGCGAGTCGCTTTCCAAGCCGCTCAACGAAGCGGGAATTATACCGCCGCAGATTATGGCGATGATTTCCGTTGCGGAAGAGTCGAACTCGCTGGAAACCGTGCTTGTCAACGCCGCCGACGCCATTGAACGAAAAGTAACGAGAAAACTTGATATATTGGTACGCCTTGTGGAGCCGTTGATGCTCCTTGTCATGGGCGGCGTAGTTTTGTATATTATTATTGCTTTGCTGTTACCGATTTTCAGCATGGACATTACAACGTGAAAGCTAAAAGTGAAAAGCGAAGAACTAAAATACGGCAAGCCAACCTGACTCCCGTAACCTAAAACCTGAAACCTCGTTTTTAACTTTCCATCCCACCCCACCTTTTCTCAAAGAGGAGAAACTTATAATGAAAACGAAAACAATGAAAACCATGTTACTGAATTGGAAGCGTCAACGCGGTTTTACGCTGATTGAACTTCTGATTGTGCTTGCCATTCTCGTTGTGATTATGGCGTTGTTGTTGCCCGGTCTGTTTCGACGTTGGACCAACTTAAACATAGACGCAACAAAAATACAAATCAGCAAATTGGAACAAGGCCTGAATGAATATAATATTCATACAGGGACTTATCCGCTGACGGCGCAAGGGCTTGAAGCTCTTATAACGCGACCGCAAATGCCGGGCGTTGGAGGCGGATTAACTTCGCCGACCATTCCGGCAAATACCATGCCCGGCAATCCGCCGTCGTCAAACGGTTTTCCGGCAAATGGTCAACCAAACGGATTCGACGCTTTACAAAATCCGCAACAACAAGGATTTCAACAACCGAATCAAGCGCCTCCATTCGGCAATCCCAATAACTCGGGAACGATGAACTACGCTCCGCAAGGTCAAATCGGTCAAATGCCAAATATGGGCGGAGCGCCCGGAATAGGAACCGATCCAACAATGAACAACGGCGGAATTCCCGGAATGGGAACTGATTCCATGATGAACAATGGCGGAATCCCCGGAATGGGAACCGATCCAACAATGAACAACGGCGGAATCCCCGGAACGGAAATCGATTCCATGATGAACGGCGGCGTGACGCCCGGAATGACGTCGGGAAATCCCGGCGGTTACGATCAACGGCAATTATTATTAGCGCAAAAGGCAATTAATAAATGGCGAGGACCTTATCTTGATCCGCCGGAACTTCCGCTTGATCCATGGAACCGTCCGTTTCATTATGAATATCCAACCACGAAAACGTATGATGGAAAACCGGCAATTTGGTCGGATGGACCGGACGAAAAACCAGATACGCCCGACGATATTGGAAATTTTGGTAATAAAGAAGAAACGGAAGAATACCGACAAAAATTCCAGCAAAATCAACCGCAAACGGGAATCAATTCTGCAAATCCGATAGGAGCGCCCGGAACGCCAAATTCTCCGATGGGAAACAATTTCGGCGGCTACGGTAATGGAATAGGAAACGGAACGACGCCGCCCGGCAATGCCGGATATGGCGATGTGCCTAACGGTTACGGCGGCGCGGGAATATCGCCGCCGCCCAGTGGTTATGCCGATCCCGCCAACGGCGCTGGTTACGGCGGTACGGGAATACCTCCGGGAGGTTATGGGAATCCGCAAGGCAATCCGACGCCGCCCATGAATATGGGGAACGGCGGCGGTTTTTAGATTGAGAGATTCCCTTCAGAAGAACCTTTTTCTCTCATTTTGATGAGATTTTGTCCTGAAAAGCGTCGAATTTGTTTCTTTTTGAGAGAATTTTGTTGATCCGAGCGACCTTTTTCTCGTTCTGCGAAACAAATTTCTCTCAAAATGGGAGAAATTCATGCTTTTCAGAACAAAATTGACTCTCGGAAGTACAAATTTCTCCTTTTGAAGTACCTTTTTGTACTTCCGAAGTACAAGTTTCTCTCTCCGAAGGACAAAATCAATATTTTCTTGAAAAATTTTGTCCTGTTTTTGCCGTTCACGAACTTGTTAAAAGAACGCAGGGATTTTATCTAAATTAACAACAATCAACAAACTTTCAAGAAAATCTTAATTTTTGAAAAATTCCTGTTGCTTTTCCCTCGCTTTTTTCAGATGATTCATTTCTATTTTTTGAAGTCGTACAAAATTAAATAAGGGATATGAAAAGAAAAGGTTTGAATGGAGATGCATTTATCATTAAAAACGCTCTTGGCATACAAAGACCGCCTTTTTGACGAAGAATATCAAGCGATACTCAAACAACGAATTACCGAACAAGATTCTGCGGAAAATCTCTTGCAACGGATCGAAATAGTTTCTCATGATAAAAAAATCGGCGTTCCCGGAAGAAGCGAAGAAAATGAAGAATTGCCGATAAATATCGTTGCGGCGTATCTTGATCATCAACTTTCTGATACGGAATCGCATCAATTTGAAACGATTTGTCTTCAATCCGACCTTTTCCTTGCGGAAGCGGCGTGCGTTCATGAAATATTGACGACAAGATTAGGAGAACCGGCGCAAATTGGTCGAGAATGCCGTCTGAAACTTTACGCAATTCCTACCTTTTCTCAATCAAAAAATACGCAAATCATTGAGAATCATAAAAATGCAGAGATACAAAAATCCGAAAATAAATTACTCGTTTCGGAACAGAACGTTACAAAAACCGACCAACAAACCGAACCGGAAATAAAACAGCCGCCGCAAAAAAGACGTCGAATTGTTGTTCAGCGTTCCAATATACCCATAAACGCAGAACCAACTCCAAAACCAAAAACCGAAGAACAACGAACTCGCGACGTTTCGTCGTCCAATCCTGTCGTTGCGGCGTTTCAAAAACAAGAAAGTCGTTTAGGACAAGCGTTTGAAAAATGGAAACGCCGCCGGCAAATCATTACGTTGATTGCCGTATTACTTTTTTTGTTGACTGGCGGTATCATTTTTTGTTCATTACAACGATTTCAAGCCAACGAAACGCCGCAAATGACCGCGTCTTCCTCCGTAAACGACAATCGGAAGCCGGAAAACAATAACGCGAATGCACAACTTATCGCCGAACATACGGCGCTTTGGAAAAATCCTGTCGAAAATTTTGAGGAAAATAAAAACGAAAATTCTTTTTCTGAAAGTATGAACTATTTTTCAATGGCGGACCCGGTTTACGCTTTGCCGGAACCGCCGTCGCAAGTCGCGCAATATCTATCGCAATATACGCAACAGAAATTGCCTCCAAATTTCGCGGCGGAGACGTCGCAAAATTCGCCGAAGAATACGTCTTCCGTCTCCTATACGCAAAATTTTAATCAATTACCGCCGACGGAGAATCCTTTGCTCTCCGCCAATTTCCCGCAAAATGTTTCGCATCAAAATCCTTATGCGGAATTTCCCGCTCCGCTCTCGGCGGCTTTACTCGAACAACAACCGGAAGTCGGAACGGCGAAACCGCCGTTAGACGTTTACGTGCCGCAAAGTAATGATTATTCGTCGTCGGCTCTTTTGTCGTTTGCGCCTGCGGCTTCGGTTTCTCCGACAACGGCGTTGGGAACGACCGCGTCAATCATGAATCCGACAACCGTTATGAACAATTCTTTTATCGGGAGAAATTCCGACGGCGCTTTATCTTTGCCGTCGGTTTCCGATTCTCGTCAAGTTTCCATACAAATACGCGATCGCAGTAATGTTCCGAGCGTTTCACAATCTATTTATCAAACATTACCGGCTGTTCAACCGGCGCTTTCAAACGTTCCAAGCGAAACGCGGATTTTTGAAACAAATACTCCTAACAATACAAATATCCGCAATCCTCAGCAACGCTCGGAAGCGTTCCCGTACCGCAACGGGACGTCGCAACAAACTATCAGAGAACGTCCGATTCAACAAGTCGCGTATCACGACCGCGTTCTTGACGAACTTCAATCGCAATCAGCCGACCAGCAATCCGAAGACGTTCTTTGGAATGAGATGAAAGACGAGTATAAAAAAAATAAAGAGAGTAACATTGTCAATAATAACGACGCCTTTGAGTCGATTCCGTTGATTACGCCGTTAAAGTCGATTGCCGCAAATGTTCCGCAAGACGTCTTGAGTGAAAACCGCACGGATGATCGAAAAAATACGACGCCGGGTTCTCATTTGCCGTCGATTCGAGAGCCGCGTGTTTTAACGAAAAATCAAGAAGAAATTGCCGCAGAAATTTTTCTCGCCAACGACGATTTGGCGTTGATTCGCGAAACGCCGGAATCAAATTGGGTATGGTTGCCTGTTTCCAAGCCGCTTTATCAGGATATTATTCTTATTCCGGCTCCGTTTCGCGCAACGATTCGTTTTTCTAACGGTATTCTTATTGAAACCGAAGGCGACACGCGGATTAAAATTCTTCCTCCCGATGAACGGCGCTTACCGGGAATCGCTTTTGATTGCGGACATTTGACGATTTCGGCAAAGGGAGAAAGCGGACGTCAAGCTGATATTCAATCCGCTTCTTATCCAAACGCGAAAACAATTTCGCCGCAACTTCGTATGATCACGCCGGTCGGAAGCGGCGTTTTGCGATTGACTGATCGGAACAGTTATGTTTGCGTCAATTCAGAAAATAAAACGGCAATTAAACTTCTTCGCGTCATACGCGAATATCGGTCGGTAACGGAAAATCCGCAATTTTATAACGCCAACTTGAATGAAAACGTTATGTATTGTCCGAATTTATTGGCGTTTCCTATTCAGGGACAGAAGATTTTCTGGAAGAAAGATTCGTTGACGTCGGGACAAAGCTCCGCGCAAACGGGCGATAAAAATTCAGAAGAATGGGAATTAACGTCGCCGTCAATTTTTCCATTAGATGAAGAAAAAAGTCTGTCGCCGATTTTTATTGCGGACATTCATAACATCTTTGTTACGCCGAATGTTGTTTGGCCCTCTTTAACCTCGCACGACGGAAAGATTCCGATAACAAAACTTCATTTGAAAAATCAATTTATCACGATGCCGGAAACCTTCTTTCCAACGCCGTCAAAAACATGGTTGCTGAAATAAAGAGAGTTTAGGTCTGTTCTACTAAACTTACTCCTTTACAAGTTTTACGGCGTCCTTTAGGATTTTCTCTCCCAAGTTTATTTTCACCTTATTTTTCAAACAAAACAACTTATTGCTAATAAGGGAGGTTTTTAGAAGTTTCCTATTGATTTTTTTTCAGAATCTGTCATAAATTTATTAAGACAATTATAAAATAACAACAAAATTTGTTGCTTGAGATATTTCTCAAACTTCTCCTATTGAAATTGTGTTCATGCCTTTTGTTTATGTAGAACGCTATCAGATGGCGATTGATCTCCGGGCGGTTTCTGTACCTGTCGCTCCGCTTCCGGTAGGATTTCATTTTCTTGAGTGGCATCCGGCATTTCTGGAACGTCACGCGAAAACCAAATATATCAGTTTTTGCAGAGAAATTGACGCGAAAATTTTTCCGACATTTCGGCAATACGACGCTTGTTTGCGGCTTATGCAATCTATCGCGGGCAAACCGGAGTTCTTACCGCAGGCGACATGGTTGATTGTCAAAGGCGAACCCTTTCAGGAAATCAAAGATTGTGCGACTATTCAGGGACTTCGGCATAATCAACAAACGGGAGCGATTCAGAATGTTGCGGTTGCGCCAGAATTTCGCCGTCTTGGACTCGGACGCGCGTTAGTTTTGCAAGCGCTACGCGGTTTTCAAAACGCCGGAACAGAAAATGTCGCGCTTGAAGTAACTGCCGAAAATCTAAAAGCAGTCAATCTTTACAAGACGCTGGGTTTCAAAATCGTGAAATCCGTCTATAAAGAAACGGTGATGTAAAATAATTCAGGAGAATCGCAATTTCTTAATCGAAAGGATTTTTTGATAAATCTTTGGACGCGTTATTTTCACGCCGATTAAAACATGAGGTTGTTACGACAAATCTTTTTCCTAATTCGATCGCGAATTCCAATCTTTACTTGAAAAGATTGAGATAACCGACGTTTGAGCAAGACCGCTCTATAAATAAAGAGGTTTTTATGAAAAATCAAAAAGCACCCTAAGGGAGTCGAACCCTCATTAGTAACATGGGAAGCTACTGTGTTGCCGTTACACTAAGGATGCAAAATGGCGAAAGAATCGTATAATTATTGATATTTTACCCGTTGTTTTTCTCTTGGCAAGAGACGCCGAAAAATTTTTAAACATTGCCGGCAAAAGCCGGATCGTTATGGATTTTATGATAAGCGACAATTTCTTCCCACGCTTGTCGAGGCGTTTCGACAAAAGAGAAGAGTTCCAAATCTTCCGGTTGAATTGCTCCCGCATCGACAAGATAATCAAAATTGACGACATTCCGCCAATATTCCTCGCCGAAAAGAATGATGGGAAGTTGCTGCATTCGATGCGTTTGACGAAGCGTTATTCCTTCAAATAATTCGTCGAGCGTGCCAAATCCGCCGGGAAAAACAACCAACGCTTTTGCCCGCAGCATAAAATGCAGTTTACGAATTCCGAAGTAATGAAATTGAAAACAAAATTGGCTTGAAATGTAAGGGTTTGGGCGCTGTTCAAACGGAAGTTGAATATTCAATCCGACCGATATTCCGCCGACGTCGTGCGCTCCGCGATTCGCCGCTTCCATAATTCCCGGTCCGCCGCCGGTGCAAATGACAAAATCATGACCGCTATAACCGTTGTTCGCGACAACGTTTTGATTAAATTGCGAAACAATTTGAGCAAATTCCCTCGCAAGACCGTAATACTTCGAATATTTCAAATGATTTTGCGCCGTCTTCAATTTGGCTTGCAGCGCCGTATTTTTAGGATCGGATATTAATTGACGTTCCGCGTCTTCGACCATTCTTTGCGCAACATCGCCCGGCAAAAACCGCGCGCTTCCAAAAACAATCACCGTTGAGCGAATGCGTTGCGCTTTCAGAATAATCTCCGGTTTTACCACTTCAAGCTGAATCCGATAAGCGCGGGCTTCCTGACTGTTAAGAAATTTTTCATCTTCATAAGCCAAAACATATTCGGGAGAATTAAGCAGTAAATCTGTCTGCTTGTCGCGGAACTGAAGTTCTTCGTTATTGTAAAATTGCCGTTTCTGCATATTTTTCCTTTTTAGGGCGTCCTTCTTAAATTTTTTACCTTGACGACGTAGAACACGTGTAGAATCATTCGACAAATTCATTAAGTAAAAAGTATATCATGCGATAAAATTTTTTACAAGGCAGAAAGAAATCCCATTTGAAATTGAATAATCTTTTGCGCAGTCTCAAAATTTTCTTCCGCAAGGTCGTGAGTTGATGTTTTCAACCCAATAAACCCGTCCGATTATGTTTTATCAAATCATTTGCCTTCTCCATCATAGCGTTGGTTAAAATCGCCGATACTTAATGTTGTCGTCTTGTCATTGATTTTTGAAATATCCTTTTATCGTCCAGCAAATATCACAGACAACTAGCAAATATCACGGCTTGCAATCGTATTTCACGGCGAAAAAGTTCTTTGTTTCGTAAAACCTATCTTTTTGTTCAATGGACTTGTATTTTTGTTCAAAAGATGTATTCAATCCAATAATGGTATTACTCTTGCTTTTGATTCCTGTTATAGTATAAAAAATGTGGGAACAAAAGAACAAAAATACCGAAGTTTCTTTGTTCCTTTATTAAACTAACTTTTCCGCTCAAACTTAAAAATTGGAGGATACTATCATGTTGAAACGGTTTGTGATAAAATTTAACGGGGTGAACCAACCAACCAACCAACCAACCAACCAACCAACCAACCATAATTTGGCGCAAGCGTGCGTTCACGCTTGTTGAGCTTCTTGTGGTCATTGCGATTATCGGAATTCTGATCGCGTTGCTTTTGCCCGCAGTTCAAGCCGCGCGCGAAGCCGCAAGAAGAATGCAATGCACGAACAATCTCAAACAATTGGGGTTGTCGTTACACAACTTTCACGACGTCCACAAACGCTTTCCGGCAGGTCAGCACGATTCAATGGTCTGCCAGGCGTATAAAGAAGTGGGAGACACGGACAACAAATTACCTTGGACGGAGCATATCAGCGCTTTTGTCCTGCTGACGCCGTATATCGAGCAAGCGGCGATTTTCAGCCAAATGACCGAATGTTTACAACGCGCGCAAACAAAATACTCGTCTGGAGCGGCAAACGATTCGTGGATTCCGATTCCGCGCCGCGAGTGGGTTTTTGACGCGAATGGTGCGAGAGTTGCCAGTCCTTACGCGGTCAGTCTCAGCGCGTTCGGATGTCCTTCCGACGGAAATTTCAAAACTCCCAACGATGGAACAACAGTAGGACATACCAACTATTGCCTTAACACGCACGGTGATAAATGGTCGGCGTGGGATTGGGTTGGTCGCGGCGTTTTCAGAAACGAAAGACCCGGCAGTAACGGTTCGCCCGTCGCCTATTCGCTGGTAAATATTACCGATGGTACAAGCAATACGATTATGGTTTCAGAACTTTGTACTGGTCCCAACGGCGATCCGAAAATTAAATCCGGTTTCGTCAATTCAACGGCTTTTCGCGCAAACAATTTGAATCCTTCCGCATGTCTTGCCGTCAGAGGTACAAACGGAACGCTTGATCCAAGTCAAGTGCCGGCGGTACGTTGACCGGCGATGATTGGTCGGGACGCGGACGTTTTTGGAGCTGCTCGCCTCAAATTTATACCGTTTTTCAAACGATTCTTCCGCCGAATATGCCGACCTGTCGCGCAAATGACAACGCTTGGACGTTATCAACCGCCAGCAGTTATCATACCGGCGGAGTCAACGGCGTTTTCGCGGACGGTTCGGTACATTTTATTTCGGATACCATTGATTCCGACGAAATCAATTTGCCTTTAGGATATCATGGAACGCCTCCTTATACAGGCGGCAATCCCGGCGGTTATCCTCCGGCGGGTTATAACGGTCCTTCGACATTCGGCGTTTGGGGAGCAATCGGTTCCATTAACGGCGGCGAAACGAAGTCAATTGATTAAGGAGTATTTCTAAAAACTTATTTTTTAGACAGGATTGACAAGATTTTTTATTCCAATCTCTCCTGTTAAGCCCGTCGAAAAATTTATTTATTGAATGTTTTGAGAAGTTCCCTAAAATCAATACGAAGGGTAAGCGACGGAAAAATTCTCAAGTACGTTTCGGGTTGTCGTTCTTAAATTTCTCGCCTTATCGCGTGGAAAAATAGATTCACAAAAACATAATCAACATGAAAAGGCAAAAAATGAAGGAAATTCAAACGACCGTTTACGGCGGCTTGATTGCGAGCGCGGCGTGGATTATATTAGGGACGAGCGGTTGCGGTTCGAAATTTAGCGTTGTTTCCGGCAAAGTAACGTTAGACGGCGAGACGGCGGCGCAAGTTACGGTTTATTTTACGCCCAAAAGTCAAGAAAGCGGCAGTAACGCGGTGGGATTTACTGATGAAAACGGCGTTTATAAACTTCAAACGCCCGCCGGAAAAGCCAAACAAGGCACAACGCCGGGAGAATACGCCGTAACGTTCAGCAAAGTCGAAGAACATTGGGACGGGCGTTCTTATTACACAAATTCCTCGACTGGGGAAAAAGAAAAAGATTTACGCCCCCGCGAATTATTAGCGGATATTTACCTTGTTCCCGAAAAAACTCCGTTTACAATAACGGTGGGCAAAGGAAAAAATATATGGAATTTTGAGTTGAAGAGTAAACCTTAATCCATATTTTATGAAAGAGGAGAACTTAATGTATCGCTCCCGTTTATTTTTTACAATATTTTTCCTTGCTTCGGCGTCTCTTTTTTGCGTCGCGGCGGAAACAAACGGCGTAACGCGGCGGATGATTGAAGCGGACTGGCTGAAGCAGGCGGAATCGTGGCGAGTCGTTGTTTCGGGCGATAACGGGCAGGTGACAACCCAAAGCGACGCAACGGGCGCGGTGGACGGCGTGAAAAACGGTCTCTATGCGTTTCATACCGGTCAAGAAAAAAATCCTTATTGGCAAGTTGATCTCGAAAAAACGGTTTCGATTTCGCGTATCGTTGTTTATAACCGTTTAGATTATGCGCCAGGTTTGCATAACGCCGACGCAATGCGCGTTTTGATTTCGGACGACGTGAAAAATTGGACGCTTCTTCACGATTGCGCGGGCAAACATTTTGGCGGAATTTCCGGCGAAAAACCGCTCGAAATTATTTTGGAACAAGGAAAAGCCGCCGCAAGATATGTTCGGCTGCAAATCCCAAACGAATCGCCGATTTTCTTTCATCTCGACGAAGTGGAAATTTATTCGTTTGACGATCCGAAACGAAATATCGCTCTTTGGAAACCCGCAAATCAAAGCGGCTTGAGTCAATGGTCGGTTGCGAAGAAAAAACCGAATCTCGAATTGGAAAAAAAGTATCCGATGAAAGAAACGCAGGAACGGTTTGCAAAACTGATTGATCTTTTGAAGTCGTGGAACGTTGACGTTTCCGATCTTGAAACGCAAATTTCCGACGTGACAAAAGATGTTTCCCGCAACGAAAAAGCGGAATATTTGCGATTGCGATGGTTGGGACGCGAACTCGCGTTTCGTAATCCGCTTTTGGATTTCGACAAGTTGTTATTTGTTAAACGCTTCACGCAGCAAACGTATCCCGATATTTGTTTGAATCATATTCCTTGGGCGTCCAAGCCCGGCGGCGATATTTACGTTTTGGAAAAACCGTTTTCGACGGACGGTTCCGGTCAACAAATAACGCCGCTTATTCACGGACAACTCGGAACCGGTCATGTTCGCGGGATTGATCTTTGGTGGGACGGCGATAAAATCGCGTTCGGTTACGCCAAGCAAGAAAAGTTCCCGTTCAAAAATTGGCCCATTCCTGTCGGCGAAGAACGTTTGAGCGGACATGCGCTTCGGATTTCGCAGGAACCAATTCATATTTATGAAATCCGCGCCGACGGAACCGGTTTGCGGCAAATCACGAACCATGAAATGTGGAGCGATCTTGATCCCGCTTATCTTCCTAACGGCAATATCGTTTTCGTTTCGGAGCGTTGCGGTTTTTCGCTTCAATGTAATAACGGACCGTTTCATGATGAAACGTCTTGCAATCTTTTCTCCGTGAAACCGGACGGCGGCGGACTTCGCTGGTTGAGTTACAATAAAGACGGCGATTATCAACCGCATGTGTTTAACGACGGAACAATCGGTTATTGCCGATGGGAATATCAGGAACGCGGCTGGGCGAATATTCAATCCGTTTGGTCAATTCATCCCGACGGAACAAACGCCGACGCGGTTTTCAAACAGCATATTAACGATCCTTGGGCGTTTGAAAATACGCGGGAAATTCCGAAAACTTCTCAATCGGACGAAGGCGACCGCAAATTTGTTTCTATCGCGGCGGGACATCACACGTTGGCTTGCGGACCGGTTTGTCTTTTGTCGCCCAATAAAGGAATCAACAACAAAGATGGAATCCGAATTATCACGCCGGGCGTTTTTCCGCCCGAAGGCGGTATGTCCGGCAATCCGGTGGACGAAGGCGGCTGCCGCGAAAACGGCGGATATTATATGACTCCGTTTCCGCTTTCCGAAAAATTTTTCCTTGCGTCTTACACTTACAGTAACGAACATCGCGCGGGTTCTTCGCAAACGTTTCGCGGCGCGGATGAAACCGGTTACGGCGTTTATCTTATCGACGTCTTTGGAAATAAAGAATTGATTTACGCCGATCCTGAAATCTCGTCGTCGTTTGCTATGCCGCTTCGTCCTCGCGCTAAACCGCCGATTCTTGCGGAAAATAATGATTCGTCGCTTGGCGATAAAGCGGTTTGCGTGATAACCGACGTCGCTTACGGCGCGGACGACGTAAAACGCGGCGACGTAAAATATATCCGCATTGCCCGAAAGATTGGGTGGCCTTACGCAAAAGAAACCGGCGGTCGGCGTTATGAAGTCGATGGCAGCAGTTGGGGGTTGAATTGGGCGCCGGTTCTTGTTTACGGCGAAGTTCCGGTATTGGCGGACGGCAGTACGTCGTTTTACGTTCCGTCCGGCGTTTCGGTGTATTTTCAGCTTTTGGACGCGAACAAGCAGGAAATCAAACGGATGCGTTCTTTCATCAGTTTTCAGCCGGGAGAATCGCGAAGCTGCGTCGGATGTCACGAATCGCAGAGCGTTCCGGTTACGAATCAAAACGCGCTGGCTCTCAAACGCAAACCGTTCATGCCGGTTCCGCCGCCGTGGGGAACGGAACGATGCGTCAATTATCTTGCGGACGTCCAACCGGTCTTCGACCGTCATTGCGTCAAATGTCATTCCGGTTTGAAACCGGCGTCCGGGCTTGATTTTTCTGGCGGTTTGACGTCCGCCGCGCCAATGAAAACGCCTTATCGGTCTTTTCAGTTCGATGGTCTCAATCGTTCTTATCGAACAATTATTGAGAACAATTTAATTACGTATTCTTACAAGCACGCTTTGGCGGAGGAAATAACGCAAACCCGTCAATTTGGTTCGGCGCGAAGTCCATTGATTGACGCGATTCTTTCCGGTCCGTGTTCCAAGTACAATACGCTTTTGCCGGGAAACGAAGATTGGTATCGAATAGTAACATGGATTGACGCAAACGCGCCTTATCATGATCGATTCGTCAATTCCCGATCCGTCGAGCCGACTTATGATTTGACGGCGGACGCGGACTTAAAACAAACGATTCTTTCTGTGCATCAGAAACGCTGTACGGAATGTCACAAAGCGGAAGACGTGTCGCGTTTGGATTGGATTGATTTGACGACGCCGGAAAAGAGCCGTTTTCTCGCCGCGCCGCTTGCTCGTCATGCAGCGCGGAATGAAAACGTCGGAAAAACTTGTTCGCGTGCGGTTTATTCCGGTTCCAACGACGCGGACTATTCGGCGTTACGAATCGCGGTTCAAAAAGCCGTTGAACGCGCATGGCAATTTCCACGCCGCGATTTGGAAGCGTTGAAAGAGAAGAATGATAAGAAACCATTGATCTCGCATTTGGGAGAAATGTAATTTTTGACGAATCATCAGACAACAGCGTCGCCGGCGCTAGATAAACAACCGAAGCGGTTGCGGCAAAAACTACGAATAATTTTATAACAATAATTTTTGAAAGAGAACTCTTATGTCAACAAATCAAACGACTCGCCGTTGTTTTTTGAAACAATCCGTAGCGTTAGCGGCTGCCGGAGTTGCGGTTCCGACGCTGATTCCGCGTTCTGCGCTTGCTCAGGGCGGAAAAGTCGGAGCAAATGACCGAATCATCGTCGGTTTTGTCGGAACCGGCGGACGAGCAAGACAACTTATGACGCATATTCCGCAGGAACGCGCGAAAATCGTTGCCGTTTCCGATCTCTGGCGCAGCAAAATGGAACGAGCGGTCAAAGAGAAAAAAGAGCAAGGACAAATCGACAATGTCAATCAATGGAAATTGTACGACAGCGATTTGGAACTGTTCGATAAAGAAAAACTCGATTGCGCGTTTGTTATAACGCAAGATTTCTGCCGCACGCTTTGCGCGATGCGCGCGATTATATCCGGCTTGGACGTTTACGCGGAAAAAGCGTTGACGACTTATATTTCGGAAGGACGCGCGTTAGTGAACTGCGTTCGCAAGCATAACAAAATTTTGCAAGTCGGAAGTCAACAGCGTTCGATGCGGCTCAACGATTTCGGCTGTTCGCTGATTCGCGAAGGAAAGCTCGGCAAGGTCAAATTGGTTCAGGCGTGTCATTATCCAAGCGGACGGCACATTCCTAAAGATTTGAGCGATGAAAATTGTCCGGCGGATTTGAATTGGG
>JAISZO010000429.1 GCA_031269105.1 Planctomycetaceae bacterium
TCCTGCTTTGCCGATTGTTCCGGCGTCAATTGCTTTGCCGGAATTTTGCCGACTTTGCGCGGACGGAAGCCGAGACGAGTGAGAAACTCGTAGGCAAAGGTCCGCTTGTCATCGATATCGGTGACTTCTTTAATGACAGAAATTGCTTCGGCAACATTACGGCAGGGATGTTTTTCAAGTTCTGCGGCGAGTTCCTTTTTGTATTTTTCGAGAGGCGAAACGGGACGGTAAATGTTATCGGCAATGACTGCCGAGAGTCCTTGTTCCTTGTAGAGTTTGATAGACTCTTTGAGCGTTCTGAATTTTCGTCCTGGCGCTTTGATAACGGCTTGTTTTATGAAACTTTGTAAAGAACTGTGTCGTTAGCGAAATGAGTATAGGAATAACAAAATTTTCAGAAAAAATTGTTCTTGCATCATATTCTGTCCTATTAAGATTTGTATCATTTAGATTGGCTCCCGTTAAATCTGCACCAGATAAATCAGCGCCGCCTCCCATATTGGCGAAAGACAGATTCGCTCCTTCTAAATTAACGTTTTTCATATTCGCGTCGTTAAAAGAACCCCCACGTAAATCACAATAACTAAAATTAACATTTTCTAAATTCGCTCCCCGAAAAGAACTCCAATATAAGTCTGATCCTTGAAAATCAGAATCATATAAGTCCTCGTTTATTCCACAAAATCCTTCTAAATGTTCATTGTTTATTATTTTAGCCGAAAGATTAAAACAAAAATGCAAATGGGATAATTTATTTTGATCAAAATATTTATTAAATTCATTTTCCATAAAAAGATGGACTGCCTCAATCAATAAACCTTCATATTCAAACAATACATTACCATTCACTGATTTACAAATTTTTTTCATTTTTATTGTTGTTATGTTAAAAATGAAATCAACCAGTTATGTTTGTTACAATAATAACTGGTTGACTGTTGAATATTTTTCACTTAATTTATTAGAAAGAAAATTTCATTCTAATGTATACATTGGTATACTCTTCCTCCTTTAATTTTCAGTTATTTTTTGTTGTGATGTGGAATTTTTCGGCGAGTAGAGTCCGTAATTCCTCCTTGTACCTCTTTATGTTTTTAAAGAAGTCTAAAGAGGCATTCGAAAATTTTTTGAACTTTTTATAATATTTATTGTACAGAATTTTCTTTTTGAAAAATTTCCAGATTCGTTCGACAATATTCAAATTGGGCGAATAGGAGGTAAGAAAATGAATTTTATTTTATCTAACTTTTTGCGATACGCTTCAACGTCTTTGCTGTGATAATAACTCGCGTTGTCCAGTATCATATCAATTGTTTTGGATTCTGGGTTGTTCTCAATCAACTTGTCCATCAATCGCTTCATCGATTCGCCATTGACCGATGGACAGACGTCCGTTCCATTTTCGTTGCGTTTCAGGATCGGCTTTGGAAGGGCAATTTTTCGACTTCTTGTACACAAAATTCAACTCATGCAGCAACTTCGTCATGCCCGGTAGGGAATACTTCACTTGGAACGTCGCATAGACGTACTCAATAATCGGTTTGACGTCAAGATAAATATGATTGCGAAGATGCTCTTTCAGTTTTTTCTTCTCTTCGTCGGTCAAATAAGATTGGCGACCTTGATAGCGAACTTCCAAAAGACCGTTGACGCCGCCTTCCTCGTACATACGGAAATAACGACGAACCGTGCCGACGTCAAGCACAAAAATGGACGCAACCAAAGAAACGCTATGTCCAGACGCAAGCGCAATCACAACACGAATCCGATCCGCATTACGCTGACCAACAATCTCGCGATACTTCTTGAGAAGATTTTGAATTTGTTTTTTGGGTAAACGATAGTCCATAATAAAAAATTTGTTGATCGCCAAAGCCAACTCGCAAATTATAACAATTACAAACGCTCGCGTCAAGACGAATTTTAAAGTAAGAAAGGTATAGTATTATACATAAGGCGTTCCACTTGTCGGCAAGACTATAGCTTATAGCAACTATTCAAAATGTATATCATAATGAATTTACGTTTCTCTCGAACAAGTCAAATAGACACAAAATCCCGCTAAAAATCAAACGTACCGTTCCATCGCACAAACGCCTCAAGCGCAAAATATTCCGGCAAGCCGATTTGATTGTAAAGCGCCGCCGTGCTTTTATTGCGGTCTTCGGCGCGTTGCCAAAATTCGCGGGAATCCGAACCGGGAAACAACGCGCGGTCTTTTTGCGATTCATGCCGAAAAATAGCGCTTCGTTTTTTTTCCAAATCGCCAGGACTTAACGGAACCGCAATTTCAATCTGATCAAGAGGCCACTCCTGCCACGCGCCGCGGTAAAGTAAAACCTCCGGCAAATCCAATCCTTCCTGACGCATTTGTTGAAGAACGTGCAAAATGATGATCGCGCATACGCGATGCGTTCCGTGCGGGTCGGTCATATCGCCCGCAACGTAAATTTGTTGCGGCGCGACTTCTTCAATACCTCGGCGAACAATCGCGCGATCTTCGTCGGTCGGCGGCTTTTTGTCGATGGTTCCGGTACGATAAAACGGCAAATCGAGAAAATGTAAATTCTCCTGCGAACAACCGCAAGCGCTCGCCGACGCTTCCGCTTCGCTTTGACGAATCAATCGCTTGAGATTCAAAACCTCGACAACGTCGCCCATTCCCGGCTTTTTCGCGTTCAGGGATTGTTGCACAAGATTTTTCAACTCCAGCGTTTTTTCCACATCGATTCCGTAATGTTTATTGACTTGCGTCATCAGATTTGCAATCCGCAAAGCGTCGTGATCATGCACGGCGATATTGCCGCTCGTCATGTACGCGACATGCAAATCGTGTCCGTCCTCGACAAGCCGAATCATCGTTCCGCCCATGCAAATGACGTCGTCGTCCGGGTGCGGACTGAAGCAAAGAATCCGGCGGGATTCCTTCGGAATCGACAACGGATTTTTGTTTTCTTTAACGCGAGCGCTGCCCGGATGATAATTGATCGTTTCCGACAACCAAAGAAAAACGCGATGACATAACGCGGGCGCGGGACCGTGCAAACGGAGCAACTGATGCAAACCGTGTTCGCGAAAATCGTCGTCGGTCAACTTGAGCAACGCTTTTTTCGATCTTTCGCAAAGCCAAAGCACGGCGCGTTTAATCATCGTATCGTTCCATTGAACGCTGGAAACCGCCCACGGCGTCACTCTTGAAGTCAACGCACTGGCGGCGGGTTTATCGATGAGATACGAAATGCCGGAATGGTCGCGCAAGCGGCTTGCCGGAACCGCGTCCGACGTGTTTTCTTCGACCGCGCGTTTCACGATCTTGGCTTTGTGATCGCCGAACGCCAGCACGAGAATTTTTTTCGCTTCAAGAATTGTATTCATTCCAATCGTCAATCCTTGCAGAGGAACGTTGGATTCGCTAAAAAAATCGGACGCGGCAACGTGACGCGTAATCGGGTCGAGCGTTGTCAAACGGGTTTTACTGGTAATCGACGTGTAAGGTTCGTTGAATCCGACGCTGCCGTTGGGACCGATTCCAAGAATCACAAGGTCAAACGAACCGGCTGTGCGAATCGCTTCGTCGTAGCGGCGGCAAAACGCGTCGATTTCGGACGGCGTCGTCGTCGGGTCGAACGCGTGAATATTATTTTCGGGGATATTGACATGCCGAAAAAGCGTATCGTACATGATGCGGGTTTGACTTTGCGCTTGTTCTTTATCGAGTCCGTAATATTCGTTGATACTGAACGTAACGACCCGCGACATATCCAGACCTTCGTCTTTGTGCAACCGCACCAACTCGCGGTAAACGCCGATCGGCGTCGAGCCGGCGACAAGTCCCAACACGGCAACGTGTCCAAGCGCGTTGCGTTCCCGAATGGTACTTGCAATCAGTTGAGCGACATGCTGCGACGCGGCGTCGCTGGTTTCAAACATGTAACAAGGAGCTTGCGTTCCCGGCACGGAACGCGCCAGTTTTTCGTTGATATTATTTCGAGTCATTCTCTTTGTTGATTTTCAAATAAAGATTTTCAACTTTCGTAAGTCTTTTATTTTACCATATTTCGCACGTTGCGGCAAGAAGGGCGAGTTTTTTTCGGGAAATTTCGCTCTGTTCAGAAGACGGGCGTTCGTAAAAATTTTACCGGTTATTAACGTCAATGAAAAAATCTATGAAATTTTATTTCTAGTTGTTGGTTTTTTGTTTATCTATCTAATTTTTGTCGCTCAACAGCAGTATTATACCTTTCTTACTTTAAAATTCGATTTTTGTTTTTATTGTTTTGAACACAAGAATCACGAAATAATACGGAATTTTTTGTGTATTTCGTGCGTTCCGTATTCAAAAACAGAAATTTCAAGTATGATGAGTATGCAAAAAGTAATTGTTTGTCCAAAAGTCCTGTCGGCGGCAACCGTCGAATTTCAAGAAACAAAAATTGCCGTGCAACACGCACGGCAACAAGGAGAAAACAATAAAAAACATTTTCACCACTCAATAAATTTCGGTCTTATACAACAAGCTGACGCGCGAGCGCTACGGCGGCGTTGGCATTTTCGCTATAACCGTCGGCGTGAATTTGGTCGGCAAATTCTTGCGTGACCGGCGCGCCGCCAATCATAATTCGATGCGATTTTTGTAATCCCAACGAATCCCGTAATTCCACAACTCGTTTCATTGCAGGCATCGTCGTCGTGAGGAGCGCGGACAACCCGATGATCGTGCCTTTTTTTTCTTGCGCTTTCGCAAGAAACGTTTCCGCCGAAACGTCAACGCCAAGATCAATCACGTCAAAACCGCTGCCTTCTAACATGGACGCAACAAGATTTTTGCCAATGTCGTGCATGTCGCCTTGTACCGTGCCGATTACCACGCGTCCGATTTTTTCCACGCCGCTTTGTTTCAAACACGGATTAATTTTCGCCATGCAACCTTGCATCACCCGCGCGGAAATTAACAATTCAGGAACAAAATACTCGTTTGACTCAAAAAGTTCGCCGACTTTATCCATCGCCGGAACCAACGAATCGTCAAGGAGATGTTGCGGATTCTCGCCCTTACCGAGTTCCGTTTCGACTTCGGCAATCGCCGTTTCCAAATCTCCTTCAACAATAGCGTCGTAAATTATTTGATTCAAAGGCATTTTTCTTTTCCGTAAAATTTATTCTTTGCCGTATAAAATTTGTTTTGCTGTTCGCGTGTCGGTAATCAAGTGCGTCCAGAGTTTCAGCTTTTCATTTTTCAAAAGCGGAATCAACGCTTCTTGTTTCGACGCGCCGCATTCGCCGCAAGGACCAGCGGTCAAAACGACATATTTTCCGGGTTTTTGCGAAAACGCGACCAATTCTTCCAACTCGAACAAGGTAACGGCTTGCACCGGGCAAATGTCGTGCAACGGACCGTCTTGAGAATACGGCGAAAATTGAACGTCGCCAATCCAACCGGATTTGTACATATTTTCAAGCGTTTTGGGATCGAGCAGTTGCTCTTTAACCAAACTTTCGATAAATTGTTCCAACAAACCGTGTTCGTGATGCGCCGCCGCCAACGACGTAATGAAAATATCGATTTCATCTTTTCGCTCAAACGCGCGGCGCGTTCCGGGATTAAGTTTAATTTTATCGTAATCTTCTTTCCAGACAACAGTTTCGGTGAAAAGCGTTACGCATTCCACATCCAAAAAGTTGCGGTCAAAATAAGAAAAATATGTTGCCGGCGCTTTTTGCGGTTCGTTGGCAAGGAATCCGCCCGCAGAAATTGCATGCAAAACGAGCGGCGGAAGTTTCACGCCGGAACCAACTCGGCGCGCAATGCGTTGAGCAACCAACATCGTTGCGTAACCGGCGCCCATTCCGAGATGAACTGGCGGAATCGGATCGCCGCGTTTGACTTTGCTCAATTTTTCTTGTGCGACTTGTTCAATCAAATCGACAACAATGTCCGCCGCCGCCGCCGCAACATGTTTTGCCGCGACTTCGCCTTGCTGCGAATTGACGACTTTAATGTGCCGCGTCGAATCGGTAATTTGATATTGTTTACCGATTCGGTCGGCAAGCAATTTTTCCATCGGCGGTTGCAAAAGGAGGAATCCGCGCTGTGCCGCTTCCCAAAACAAAGGGTAAATTTTTTCACGGTTCAAATCAGGACGTCCCCAATGTTCTTTTAACCAATGAGAAACCGACGCCGCGGCGCCCTTTTTTTCCTCGCGCGGCAACTCCATTGCTTCTTCCGGCTCAAGACTTCGGTTTTTTGCCGTGATACCGAGTTGTTTCAAAAAACGGTCGCAAACGGCAAATACTAATTCGTCGCTTTCGTGGCTTGGCTGCCAACGAGTCGGACGTGCATTTTTCTGATTTCTTTTTGTTCTCATAAAATTTAACTCGCTTCTTTCTTTAGCGTTTTTAGTTTGTCCACAAATCCTAAAATTGTTTGACGCAAGAAAACTGTACTTATCGACCTAAATAATTACAGCCCTCTTAAATAGTTTAACATTATTTTGCACAGAAAGCAAGAGTTGCCACAGCTAGAGATGGCATAATTTTAGAAAATTTCATAAATTCTTTAAAAATTCTCTCAATTTTGTCATATTTTACATCACAGTTTGCGAATTTATTGCAAATAATCAATGAATGAAAACTCTTTCTTTAATTCAACTGTAAATTTTACTGCATTTCTAGAAAATTTTCGATCTATTTTGTTTTGTTTATTCATGGTCTCCGCAATCTTCGGCAAGCCCGTTTCGCGTCAAGCGGCGACGTCGGCAAAATCAAACGATTTGGCGCTGTGACGGTAGGTCAATTCAATTTCGCCAAACAATGTTTCCTGATAAACGTAAGCAAATTCATGACGCACTAATTCCAATACCGCAAGAAAAATTCCAATCAATGTTGTTTTATGCTGACCAATGCTGAAAAGACTGCGAAAAGAAACTCGTTCCTCGTTTTTGAGCCGATAATGAATCCGTTTCATGTGCGTTGAAATCGGCGTATCGTCGTAAACAATATTTTGTTGCAATTTCGGCGCGCTGTCGTGAATAATCCGTCCGAATGCGCTGACCAAATCCCATAACTCGACTTCATAAATCGGTTCGTCGGCAAGTGACGTCTGCCGAGCCGAAAGGTCGTTGGCAATTCGCGGATAATGTTGCCGCCATTTCCTGCCGCAGGTTTCGAGCGCGGCGGCTTTGTCGCTGTGTTCTTTGTAAGTCAGAAGTTGCCGCACAAGGTCTTTTCGCGGGTCTTCGATTTCTTCCGCCGTTTCTTCCGTGTTCGGCAAAACCTGATACGATTTGATTTCAATTAACGTTCCCGCCGTCGCCAGAAAATCGCCCGCCGCATTCACGTCGATTTCTTTCAGCGTTTCAAGATATTCTAAAAACTGATCCGTTACCATCGCAATCGGGATATTGAGAATATCAAGTTCATGTTTCCGCACGAGAAACAATAACAAGTCAAGCGGTCCGTGAAACATATTCAAATCAATACGAAATTCGCTCATCGCGCCGCCCTGTTCTCCGCCCGATTATTCTTGCCGGAAACCGTTTTTTTATTGGAATTGTCCGAACTTGCAACTCTTGCGTTTTCGCCCGAAAGCCGGTTTTGCAAACTCATCAGCAATTCCACTTCGCCAACCGGCATTTCAAGATACGCGGCAATATCTTTCAGCGACTTCCCTTTTTGAAGAAGATACTGCAACTGACGCCGTTTGATACGCGGCGCGTTCAATTCCTGAACGTCAACCGGCAAATACGACTCGCCTTCGGACAAAATTTGCCTCGCATTCGGCGGCGAAACCTGACGAATTACCGGCGGCGTCAACGGCTGCGGATCGCTTCCCATTTTTTGCGAGAGTTCGTCAGTCATCAACGAATCAATTTGCGGCGCCGATTGCGACAAAATTTTATTTGTATAAAATTTTCGATTTTTGAGCGAATGATTTTTGTTTGCCGTATTGTTTTGCGCGGGTTGTTCCTTGATAAAATCCTCGTGAAAAAACGACGTATGACCGGAGGAAAAACGTTTTTGCGTAGGAAAAGCAATCGGCGAAAAATCGTTATTCTCCGAATGAAACAAAGAAGAATCGCGGTCGGACGGCATATTTTGCGTCGTTTGGTAGTCGGAAATCGAATACGACATCGGGTAGGAAGACGGCGTATTCCACGATTCCAACGGCGCAATTTCGACTTGCGAGGATTGCGGCAATGAGAATTGTTCCGACGTCGTTTGTTCTTGCGGCGAATTTTGCGAAAAATCTTTTTGCGATGTTTGCGTTGAAGTTGAAGCCGCGCGGTCGAGCGATTGCATCGAATCGAAAGTCGGAATTCTTGCCGTGAGTTGGTCGAGTTCATAAATTGCGCGGGTCAATCCGAAATCGCTTTCAGCAAACGGATCTTCTACGACCATTTTGCTCATGTTAGAAATTGGATCGTCGGCGCAAGAATTTTTCATTTGCGACGTCTGTGAATTTTGTGGTGGTGAAATATTCTGTGAATTCTGCGCGATTTTTGTATTTTGGGAAGCGGGCGGAGTTTGAGGGATTTCTGATTGCGAATTTCGAAGAGAAGAAACCGCTTGAGCCGCATGCGGAATCAAATGTTCCATATCGTTCATAATTTGCGTCGCATCGGCAAGCATGAATTGCAAAGCCACAATTTTTGTATCAATTTCCGCTTTAAGTTGCCGCGTGAGCGTCAACATTTCGACGTCAAATTGTTCTGCAATTCGACGCATTGATCTATTGGTTTCCGATTCCGCAACATTTTTTATAAACGTTTCGAGCGTTTTTTCCGTAAGAGTTTGCGATTTTTCGGAAAGGGCGTCGGGTTGCGGAATTTGCGAGGTATTTTGTTGCGGAAATTCATGGTTTTGCGGCGGCGAATTTTCTAACGTCTGAAACGGAATTGACGCCGCATTGCTGCCGGGCGTCGTCGCCGATTGCCATTGACGTTGTTGAATTTTGTATTGCTCGTAAGCATTGAGATTTGAATTTTGTTTTTCTTTTCGCAGAGAATGATAAATGCGCATGACAAAAACCCCGGCAATCATCGCAATTCCCGAAATCAACATACTTTGCGAATTACTCAATCCCCACAAAAACACGAAATCATTTCTCCTGAAACAACAATTTTGACGCGATAATTAGGGGATTATAAGAATTTCAATCTTCGAATGCAAGAGAGAAAAATTTAAGGCGTCTCTAAAAAATATCTTTTTCAAAAAATATTTTTCGATTTTCAAAGTTTTTTAAAAATCAACAATAAAACAATTCTTTATTTCTCCAATAAAATATCAAGTTATTGATCGGCAGATACTTAGAGAGACCTTCCTGTTGCTCAAACAAGTTCAAAAACCGGAAAAATAAAATAGTTGCAAAAAATGAAACCGGACGGATACAAAAATTCCGCTGAATAGTTACAGCTGAATAGTTACAATTTTTTAAGTTTGTCATGGTTTCAGTATTTTTTCTGTTGTTTTAGTTTAGATCAAATTTGTTACATTTTGCGTGAAACAATAACGATGCAAGTATGATCGCAGTACCGACCATGAGTGTTCTGTAATTTTCGACCCGGTTCCAAAGAGTAATATTGACAATGATTCCCGCCGGAATCAGAGCATTGTTCATAATGCCCAAAATTCCCGCGTCAACCATTGTCGCCCCTCGATTCCATAGAAAGTATCCAATCCCCGAAGCAACCAAACCAAGCCAGAGTAAAATAAACCATTGCAAAAATGACGGATTGATTTTTTCAAAATTGCCGAAAACAAAAAATGCAAACACCGTAACAATTAATGCTCCGAAATGAAAATAACCGAACATTTCTTTTTGATCAATATTCCGGTTTTTTTCCGCTACATATTTATACGCACTCTGACCCAATGCGAAACAAATATTCGCGGCTTGTACAAGAAAAAAACCTGTCCAAAAATTTTTACTTATGTTGTCGTACCGTATGATAAAAGCCCCCAAAACAGCAAGACCGGCGCTTATCAGATACGAAAAATGAAAACGTCCGATCAAAATATCATAGATCAGCGTTACATAAAACGGCGTAAAAATAGTAAAAAGCAGGATTTCCGGTACGCTCAAAAAACGGTAAGAATGATACAAAAACAAATACATAACCCCTATTTGCACAGCGCCAATGAACATCAGTTGAAGTTGCAAAATTCGCGGTATTCCCCTGAATTTCGTAAACGGCACAAACAACGCCGCCGCAAAAACAATACGGATAAAAACTAAAAAATATTTGTCCAAATTCATCAGATATTCACCGATAAGACTAAATGAAAAAGCCCACAATATAGTTACAATAACCAAGTAAGACATCTCTGTATTTTTGTAATTTTATTGTTGAGTTCTCGCAAAAGAACGGGGAAATAATATTCGTGTTTAAATTCGGTTTGCAATTCTATCGGCTGTTGTTGAGAGAATTTTAACACGAAACATGAAAAACTATACGAAAATTAAACCGGAATACTTAATGGGAATCTCTAATAATTTTCTTTGGTCCACCAATTTTCACGAATAAACACGGTAAGGCAACCGTTTTGCCGTCGTTGACGTGAATCAAACATTCCGGCGTGGAATTTGAGGGGAGTTACAACGCGACAAAATTCTTTTTGATCTTTACGTTGGATTTTTCATCGAGTTCCAATAAAGAAACCAATTTTTGTTCCGGCGAAAATGCGGCAATGAGAAAAGGTTCGCAATGATGATTTTGAGACGTCCATGAAAAATCCGGGAATGTTAATTCCTCAAGACGAACCAATTGTCCATTGCGGATTTTTTGAACGAGACGTTCCGTTAAACGGACTCGCGGCAAATGAGCCGCGCCAACTTCGGTCGGCAATAAATATTCCAACCATTTTTCTTCGTTGGAATCGTCGAAAACAGTGGGCAACGCCGCGTTTTCAAGCCGAAATTCGCCGATTTGTTCGCGCGTCAGCGCAGTCATAATCGCTCCGCTTCCAAGCGATTCGCCCATATCGCGTCCCAGCGATCGGAGATAAGTTCCCGAACCGCATTCGACGAAAAGACGAAAGAAGGGATATTGATATTCAAGGACTTCGATCTTATCAATGACGATTTTGCGCGGCTGAAGTTCCGGCTCAAGACCTTGCCGCGCAAGATTGTAGGAACGTTGACCGCCAACTTTAAGAGCGGAGAAAATCGGCGGATGTTGCAGAATGTTTCCGACAAACTTTGCCGACGCTTGTTGTAATTCCAGTAACGTGGGTTGCGGCGGATCGTCAAGCTCCCGAATATTTCCCTCGACGTCTTCCGTATCGCTGACTGCTCCCAATCGAAACGTCGCCGTATATTTTTTAGGAAGCGTTTGCAGCGCTTCCGTCAGTTTTGTCGCCTCGCCGACGCACGCGACCAACACGCCGGTTGCCAATGGATCAAGCGTTCCGGCATGTCCGACACGCGGCGGTTTTCGTTGTTGTAACGCGCGAAGTATTTCTGCGGAATCCGGCGCAATCTGACGATTGACTTCTTGCCGCAACAATTCAAGTTGACGTTTATAATGAATTTTTACGGCGTATTGCAATCGATTGAGAGTCGCCCGCGACGATTCGCCTTTCGGTTTTTTCAGGACAAGAATTCCCGATGGATAAAATTTGCCAAGCTCCGTCATTTTATGCCGATTGATATTTCTCAAGTTTTTCCCGATCAATTTCCACGCCAAAACCCTCGCCGGACGCGAGATGAAACAATCCGTCTGAAATATGAAACGGCTCTTTTAATATGTTTTGTTCGGGAAATTGCACGGGATATTCCAATCCCGGAGCGGCGGAAAGAGAACTTGCCGCAAAATGAGCCGCCGCCGCAAATGCCGGACCAAGAGAAACGCTCGAGTTGACCGCCAATTGAATATCGGCGGCTTCGGCAACAACGGCGCATTTTTTCATTTCCAGCAAACTTCCGATTTGTTGCGGTTCTAACGTCAACCGCGAAAGACGTCCAAAATACGCCGCGTCGAGAACATGACGCGCAGAACGAATCGCCAACCGCACGCCAAGCGTCACGTCGGTTTGCTCCTGCATTCGCGAAACGTCTTTCAACGACGGTTCGCGCAACGGATCAATGAATATCGAAACGCCGCATTTTTCAATTTCTCTCAGTAATTTCAACGAATCGTTCCATTCATATTTTTCCGCCGCATCCATGCGAATTTCCACGCCGTTTCTCATCGTTTCATGAAGTTTTTCGACGATTGTAAGGTCGTCATCCAAGAGACCGGTCAACGGTAAAAGCTGCCAATGATAACCGCAATGCGCGAGTTCCTGCGACATTTGAATCAGTTCGCCGGAATTTTTACCGACGAGTTTCGCCGCGATAGGAATATGCTTTCGGTATCCGCCGCCCCATAATCGATAAAGCGGTTGTTTACACCATCGTCCCATCATATCCCAACACGCCATTTCAAGACCGTATCGAATGGATTCCGACGTCTGCAATTTCAGATGAACGAGTTCTTCAATATCGAAAACGTTTCGACCGGATAAAATCGGCAATAATCGGTTGCGAAGCGACAACAATTCGTCTTGCCGCATTGCGACGTCAACCGCCTCGCCCCATCCTTCGACGCCGGTATGCGACGCAAGCCGAACAATCAACGACCGAACATTGCCCGTCGCCGTTGAAACCGTCAGCGAAAAAAACTCCAAGTCGCGGATAATCATTTATTTTGTTGTTCTTTCGGAACATCGGAAACAGGATTTTTCGATTGCGGCGCTTCGTTTGATTCCTGCGATTGCGGCGGATTCTCCGGTTGCGGCTCTGGATTCTGCGGCGTTTCGGGAACAACCGGTTGTATTTCCATTTCCGTCGCATTCGATTGTTCCTTCGCAGCGGGAGTTTCCGGCGAAAGTTGTTCCGGTTTCGGCGTCTGATCGAGTTGCGGAAGTAATAAATTATTCATATCTTCCGCGTTGTAACCGGGCAACGGCAAACCCGGATCGAAATTCGCGTTCTTTTGTTCCGCGTCGGGCGTCGTAATTAAATCTACGTCGGTTATGTGAATTTTTTTGAACACGTCGTCTGAAATGACAAAAAACCAATCGGCAAAACGCAAACCAAGTTCTTTTGCGCGGCGTTTTCCCGCTTCGATTTTCTGTTTGTATTCGTCTTCAATGTGTTGATTATTAAGTTCGTCGGCAGCGCGTTGGGCTTTTCGTTTTTCAATTTCTTTCTCGTCGCCTTCCGTTGGGACATCCGCCAATTCCTTCAACTCCGGTTTTTCCAACAACGATTCGTCAAATTCCACCAACACCATCAAATAACGGTTCGCCGAAAGCGCGCCGAATGCAGAATTTGCAGACGTTTCGCCGTTTGCTTTTTGTTCGTCCGTTTTTTGAGCGTCGGCGCTTTCCGTTTTTTTCGTATCGTTGGCAATCGTCGTGCCGGTGAGATTGCCGAACATCAAGCGATAGACAATACCGTCGTTCATTTCGACAAAAACTTCGCCCTGACGCGCAAAGAGCGAATAATGCAACTCATTATTCTTGTCGCGTATCGGCTGCAACAAATAACCGACGCTTCGCAAAACGTCAACGTCTGAAAGCTCCGTAATCAGCGAATTGCTTTCCCGCTGCGCGGCGGCAATCGTTTCCGGCTTTTTTAACACGTCGATAATTTTCAAGTCGTCAAACGCCATCCGCATTTCTTCCAACTTTTTATCGTTGAGCTTTTCGTCCGGCGCAAGCGTAACTTGAACGGTATTTCCGGTTTTTGGATCGCGCCGCGTCAATGTTTTGAGCGTCCATTTATTATCGCCGACAGACTCCGAGTCGTAATTCAACTCAAACATGCTATGAAAACGCGGATCGGTGACAACGCCGCGTTCCGTTTCGACAATATCGGTCGAATAATCGTTCATGCGAATTGTCTTGAGATTAAAACTGTCGAGTTTCAGAAGGTTTTTTTCAATCCAATCGTCGAATTTCGTGGAAAGATTGTCGGCGTTGAGCGCCATGACATAAACGGTATTTTGTTCCGGCGTCCGAACGTAAGATTTTTGACCGTTACTTCCCTCGACGTTTTTTCCAATAATCAAACTTGCGAGAATTTTATTATTTTCGCCGATAAAAGTCGCTTTCGTACCGACTCCGCTACCGGAAACGATATTTTTCGACGACGGATCGACAACGCCGTACATCGCGTGCGCCTCGCGCACGTCGGACGAGCCGAAATCTTCGTAGGCGACATCGAGAATCTTTTGATTCATGAAACCGGACGCGACCAATCCCATTTGCTTTTCCGCATCGGCGGGATAATTTTGATGCGACGGCAACGACCATTTTCCATTCGCCGCCGTAACGCGAAAATCAATCACGTCCGCCGTGTCGGGAACGTATTTGACGATCTCCAATCCTTGTATTTGCATGGGATCGGTGAAATCTTCGAACAACTCCGCCCCGATTTTGGCGTCGGAGACGCCGGAAGGGGCTTTCGGCTGAATCAGCCACGCAAAAAGAAATAGCGCTATGGCTACCGCAATAAAAATGGAAGTTTTTGTGATTTCGTTCATTGTGATTTTGTCAACAAATGTTTTGTATTTTGTCAAAAGCATATTTTTCGACAAGTTTTATAAAGATTCAGATTCATAAAAATCATTTTAAAACTTGTCAAAAAATATAAAAACATATTCCTATTTTATAGTAATCTTACAAAATTGGCAAGCGTGACCGGAAACGGTCAATCTAAAAAATTGAGAAAATTTGAATTATTTTATTTTTAATAAATCAGATATACTTCTCGATTGTCGATAGGTGAAATAGATTTTGCCGACACGGGAATTTGAAAAACGTTATGCTTTATCAATCCAAACGCCGAAAATTAACGCTCAAACCGATGCTTGTCAAAACGACCGAGCAAGCGTGGCTTGAGTCGTTTATAGAATATCTTTCCGGCGAATGCCATTTGGCGGAAAACACGGTCGCGGCATATCACCGCGACATGAAACACTTTTGGGAGTGGCGCGGCAACCGAATCATTTCTCATCTTACAATCAGAGACCTTTCCGATTATGTCGGTTGGCTGTATTACCGCCATCTTTCTCCCGCATCGCTGGCTCGCCATATCGTTACGCTTCGCCTGTTTTACCGATATTTGCAGGTCGAAGGAATTATGCAATCGAATCCTGCGGAACTTTTGGGTTCGACAAAATTGTGGAATCGCGTGCCGCAAGTCCTTTCGCCAAAACAAGTTGATCGATTATTAACCTCTCCCGTGCCTACCGATCCATTTTGGCGGCGCGACCGTGCGTTACTCGAAGTGCTTTACGCCACCGGTTGCCGGGCGTCCGAATTAGCAAATTTGACGCTTCACGATATGCACATGGAAGAAAAATATTGTCTTTGCACAGGAAAGGGAGATAAGCAAAGAATCGTGCATTTGGGCGACAAAGCTATCGACGCATTTCAGGCATGGATGGATATTGAGCGAAAAGTTATTGTAACGAACTATGGCGAAACGGATTACGCATTTGTTTCCTATCGCGGAAAACAATTTCGGCGGGAGCGCATCTGGGAATTGCTCAAAAAATACGCGGTTCGCGTCGGTGCGCCGACAAATATCAGTCCACACTCGTTACGTCACAGTTTTGCGACGCATCTTCTTATGGCGGGAGCGGATTTGCGGCAAGTTCAGGAAATGCTTGGACATTCGAGTATTGCTACTACGCAAATTTACACGCATGTTGACATGTCGCGTTTGAAAAAAGTTCACGAAAAATTTCACCCGCGCGGGTAATTTAAACTGTGGTTTTAAAAAATTATTGTGTAGATGCAATAATTTGTAAAAAATAATGAAATTGTTCCTTCCGACCTCTTGGCACAATTCGATCCTCTGGTAAAAAGGAAGTTATCGTTGTGGGAAATCAGAAAAGCGTTGATTGAATTTTCTGAATTTTACCACAAAAATCCTACCACAAGTTTTTAAAACGGAGGCAAAAAATGTACATGAAGCTGTTAATGGCGAGTGAAATCCGACGAAATATTAAAAAACGACGCCTTCAATTTAAAATACTTATCAGAAATATGGCAATTTGAGTTTTAGAGCGTTTCCGTTCACGGACAAATTTTTTAACCGTTTAATTACTAACGCCCCAACGGGGCGATAAGCAATAGCGTAGGGTGTTCTAACACACGCGCGGTAATTCAATTAGTTTGTACAAGCGTATTGAGTCGTAATTTGAGTTTATTCTCAATTTTTAAGGATGGCGAGACAACGGGTGCGGAGCAAGGAGTGAATATTTGTTGCGAGAACTTCGTTCCACTTCGCTATCCGATAAAGTTAGGTGGAGCAGGGAGGTCGTCCTTGACAAAATTTTAGAAAAATCTATTATTCGTATTATAAGGTTTTATGAAA
>JAISZO010000023.1 GCA_031269105.1 Planctomycetaceae bacterium
ACGTTAGAATTGACGGAAGCCGTCGCGGCGCTGGAAACGTTGGAAACGCTCAACCTTTCCGATTGTCAATTGGATAACGAGACAATCAAACCGATTCGCAACATGAAATCGGTCAAGAAACTGATTCTTAACGGCAATCCGCTTTTACAAAATCCGTAATCGCTGAAATGGGAAATCAAAAATTTTATTTGTCGCGAAGTTTTATGCGAAAAATTTTTAGAAAACTTGAAAGAAAAAATCAATGACGAATCTATCGAATGAAGAAGAAAAACAACCGCAACAAATTTTCAGCGAACTGCCGGAAAAATCCGATTCGGCGGAAACTGCGGATTCCGACAATTTATTGCCGAATGACGAAGCGTTGAGCGAAAGCGAGCCGGGCGATACGCTCGAAGAATCGTTGAAACGGCATAATATCAAATTGCCGAAACATAAAATTTTGAAAATCGACGCCTATTGCCAATTGCTGTGGGAAAAAAATACTCGTTTGAATTTGACGCGACATACGGATTATGAAAAATTCGTCAGCCGCGATTTGACGGATAGTATTCAATTGGCAAAATTTTTGACGCAGGGAGAACATTTGCTTGACGTCGGAACCGGCGGCGGCGTTCCGGGAATTTTGCTGGCAATTTTGCGTCCCGATCTTAAAGTCGAGCTTTGCGATTCTACGAGAAAAAAAGCCGTCGCAGTTGGCGAAATCATCGACGCGCTGAATCTGGATTTACCGGTGTGGCACGCGAAAGGGGAAGATTTACTCAGAATCCACAAATTTCAAACGCTTGTCATTCGGGCGGTTGCGCGCATCAAAAAATTGATGGAACTTTTCTCTCCGAATTGGCATGCATTCGACCGACTTTTACTCATTAAAGGACCTCGTTGGGTTGAGGAACGCGGCGAATCAAGGCATTTCGGTCAGATGGGAAAAGCCGCTTTGCGGAAACTTGATTCTTACATGATTCCCGGCGCTGAAGTCGAAAGCGTTATTCTACAAATTTGTCTCAAAGAAAAACTTGAAGAATTGACCGCCAACGGCGGAGCTATTCCGCCCGTAGCGCCGAAAAAAGAAAATTTTCATTCGTCGCGTCGTAATAAACGGTCTGTAAAACGTTCTACAAAATAACTCAAGACAACATTCGCGTCAAAAAAATGAAAACACTCCGAAGATATTTTTATTTGAGAAAGTATTTTAACGCAAAAACGCCCTCTCCTGAAATTCATCAACAGATAGAGCGTTGCGCGTCGCTACGCACGAATGATAAAACTTATTCTTGCGGAGCGACTTCTTGTATTGGTAAGCCGCCCGCGATTGAAATGAATCTTGTCATCGATTGAGAAAAAACTTTCCCTTGTTTATAAATGATTCCTACAGGCACTTCGATTTTCGGCGTTGAAATCGGCAAAGCGTACAAACGTTGAAGATTGATTTCATCTTTCACGGCGTTTTCCGGTAAAATAGAAACGCCTAAACCAATTTCTACCGCTTGTTTGAGCATTTCAATATTCTCATATTCCGCGACGACATTCACAGACACAAGAAGTTGCCGAAGTTGACGGTCGATTTCTTTGCGAACCACCATATCGCGTTCATAAGCGATAAAATCGATTCCGTGCAATTGTTCAAGCTGAACGTACTTTTGTTGCGTCAAAGGATTTCCCGGCGAACAAACAACAACCATCTTAGACGGCGGAAGCGGAACAGTCGTAATTTCCGTCGTTGCCATCGGATAAGCCACGACGCCGAAATCAATCGCGGAAGTTAAAATCTCTTGATAAATTTCTTCCGTATGGAATTGACTAAACTGTATTTTGGTCTTCGGAAACACTTTAAGAAATTGACGTATCGCGTTGTTTAAGTCGTACGGTCCAACGGAATAAACCGAACCGAGTTTGATAATCCCGCATTCTTTGTTATTGAGCGTCTGAACCAATGAAACAACGGTGTCATACGATTCCAAAAGAGTACGAAAGCCATCGTAACAAATCTGACCTTCGGGAGTCAGTATGAACGGTCTTCGCGATCGATCCACAAGCTGCACTCCTAAATTCCGTTCCAAACGATGGATTGATTGAGTCGCCGCCGATTGGCTCACGTCGTTAACGGAAGCGCCGCGCGAGAAACTTTGGTGAAGCACCACGTCGCAAAATATACGTATCGTATCAATGTTCATAATTCACTAAATTTTCTGGTTAAGCCAAACAAAATAGGATTCCATTTTTTTTGGCATTGATTGTGTCGCTTATATTTTACAATCAGAAATATATTGAACCGAACTTCCATATTGTTCAAGAATAACATCTGATTTCCAGCATTGTCCTTTACGTTTTTAAAAACATCGCGGACGTTATGTTTCCATTGTTTGTCATCTTTTTGGATAAACATTAGCAATTATGTTATTTTCACAATCACGCGGAATTGCGACCTATTCATAAAAACTTATTATATGCTTTTTTTCATCATTTTTACAATGATTATGGAAAAAAATAATCCAAAAATTTTCCATTTTTCTTTTTGAAATATCAATTATTTATTTTGATAACCTTATCTTTCGTAACATCAGGATCAATCAATTTGCAATATGTGTTTTCTTATATTTTTATTGTTTTGACCGCCTTTTTATCGTTCATTTTTAATGCCATACCATTTGGTAACAAAAAAGTGACATTTTGACAAGTGGGGGCGATTCGATTTTTTTAATATAAATTGTTATTGAATTTCGACTTGCGGTAGAATAAAATTTTTATCTTAATAAAACAAAACGTCTCTTATTAATTTTTTCTAAAGTTATATGAAATGAAATTGTTTTTTATGATAATTATTTCATTTCTGTTAATACTTCAATTATAAATCATAAACCTTTCTACAGATATGAATTAGGTAAAAAATACTCCAAGAATGTCACATTTACATTCTATTGGAAATGTTATCGAAATTTTTATGGATTCATTTTAAGATTATAGTGAAAAATTTACAGTATTCAAGGAAAATCCTGTAAATATGATAGTATAATAAGATTTATGACAGTTTACGCTTGTAATAAATCCGCTTTTCACAAAGAATTTAAACTATTGTATTTTTGTGATAGATAATGAATCGCCCCTGAAAAAAAAGACCTTGTTTATTTTACGATTTTTTTTGGCGATCGGAATGTTTGGCAAGGCGGTAACGAAGGCGGCGAGTTGATGAAAAGCGGCGATCAATCGACAAAAGCATCCGTAAATCTTTGTAAAGTACGAGTAACTTCTTGTAAAAATAAAGCGCGCGGGAAAAGAGTTATACTCGAAAGTTGTGTATGCGTTGAAAAGTTAGCGGGGTTATTGGAAAATGGTGAGTGAAACCAAAACCATCATTTTTCAAGGAAGCGCCGCTATGAAGAAGTTTAGCAG
>JAISZO010000026.1 GCA_031269105.1 Planctomycetaceae bacterium
AACGTCTCAACTGTCTAGAAAATTGGTAAAATCGACAGGAAGAATGCCAAAATGGCAGGGATAAAGTGAAAAGATAAAATGACGCCCCGAAGCGTAAGCAAAGGTGGAACTGTCGCCGACGTTTCGGAACGCCAATTTTTATTTTATAACGATTCGTTTTCCGCATTTTCAGAATTGGCATTCTCGTTGATGTTTTCCTCTCTCTTTTCATCGTCGAAATTGCCGTCAACTTTTTCATTATCAGCATTGTCGCCGGATTTTTCAACGGCGTTATTTTCTTTATTCTCAATCTCCGAATTTTCTTTTTCCGTTTTATTCTTTTCGTCTCCCAAATTGCGCACATACGCCGCATCGTAAAATGCGTCGCCGGGCTGCATTGACCAAATGGTGCGAACCATTTTGCCGTCTTCCATTTCGTCAATCAAAAGTTCAATGTTTTTTTCGGTACACGTATAAAGTTCACAATTGGTCGGTCCGACGCGGAAACGGTCTCCGATTTTCATAATCGCCTGCCGACCTTCAAGCCGAAAATTAAACCATGCCTGCGGTTTGTCGTTTGACCAAGTAATCCCGTTCAAATAAGTGTGTTTGATCGCGTCGGCAAGACGCGGTTGTTGCGGCGCGGGAGGAGTTCGTTGTTCCTGCGGCGGAAAATACGGCGAGAAAAACGCGCGTCCGGCAATCGTGCGCACCATACCGCTCCAATCCGTTTCGTCTTTCTCTTTTTTGACGGCGGCAAATTCTTTGCGGGACGTCTGCGGAATCGAAACCGCTTCAATATTGATTGTTACTTCGACGCGGCGCGCGTTTTCAATCGGTTTAACAGTCATACTGCGAATCAAATGAAGCGAGTCGGTTTCATAAAACCGCTCCAAAAAACGCCCGAAATCGTTTAAGGTCGTTTTTCCTTTCACGGCGAACTGATAATTTTTGTAATAATCCGACAGTCCTTTGCTGTTTTGACCGCGTACCGCGCGGGCTTTGACCGCTTTCGTTGCTGTGTGCGTAACCTGTCCGCCTTCAAAACGCAACGACGTAACAATTTCTACCAACCAGTTTTTGTATCCGGCAACGGCAATTGTTTCTTCATTCGGCAACGAGCGTTTCGCGTTTTCGAGGATTTTCTTTTCCGCTTCTTTTTCGGCTTTTTGTTTGCTTTCTAACTTTTCAATATTCTCTTGAACGGTCTTGAGCTGATTCTGCATTTTCGCGACCGAAGAACCAAACAGATACGTCGAAACCGGAATTGACGCGATAAGAAAAATCGCCGCGCACACAATCAACATCAGTTTTTCGCGTTTTTTCGGATCCATTGCGATAGGACTCACGCCGCACCTCCGTTTCCGCTTTGCGGATTCGCATTCTTGCCGTTCTTTGTATCTTCTTCCGTTGGTTGTTCCGGTTTTTCAATAGAATTTTGATTCGGCGGCGGAATTTGCGGTTTTGTTTCTTCCGACGTTATTGATGTTGTCGTCGGTTTTTCGGAAGACGCCGTAGGCGGTGAAGACGTTGTTATCGCCGCCAATGTTTTTGGCGTTGCGGTTTGCGGTTGCGGTTTTGGCGAAATAATGGAAACGGCGACTTTATCAACAGAATGCGTATAAGCTCCGCCGTTGATTGCCGGTTTGATGTTCGGCGCGGTAACGCTATGCGAGTCGTCCCGAAGTTTGCGTTCTAATTGCGGAACAATAGTCGTGCCGCGCGTGTTGACCGAAAACGTCATCACCGCGTTTCCTTTTGTCGGCGAGGTCAGCGACAGACTGTTCGTCAACAAAGCGTCTTGCGACGACGGCAAATTGCTTGCTAGCCAATGGATTTCTTTAAGCCACAACACGTTGCCGTTTTCCCAGTCGGCGAGCGACGCTTCCTGAAACGTATATTGGTCGGACAACGCGGTGGCTTTTATGAGTTGTTGTTCTTTATTGCGGGCGGATTGAAGTTGTTTTTCAATGAGCGTACGGCGGTAATATCCGAAACCGGCCGTGAGAAAAATCAGCAGAGTCGCCGCAACGACAATAATATTCATAAGATTACGGTTGGTTTTCTTTTCCGGTTTGCGTTTCGGATTTTTGAAGTCGAGCGTGTTCGGCTTTTCGGCGGCGGCGGCAGTCAACGCCCCGATGAGCGGCATGAATTGCTCTTCAAAAATCGGCAAATGATTTTTGATTTCTCCGTCGCGATTTTCAAAACGCCAAATATTGAACAACGAAACCGGCGTTGCAAGCGATTCGGTCAGCAATTTGAGAAGTTTTTCGTAATGTTCGCCGACTCCGCAGAGAACGATTTCATCGACTTTTTCCGACGGCACATCGTTAATTGCCGCCACAATTGTTCGTTTAAACTCGGAAGTCAACCATTTCCACTTGGCGATTTCTTCCGGCGCTTCAAATTGCCGTTTTTCGGTTTTCCCAAGTTCCGCCCAGATTGATTTGGAAAAATGGGCAGTCCGCACAAACGCGGGATTTCCGCGATAGAGTAAAACGAGCGTAGCCGATAACTCGCCAACTTCCACAAAAAGCGTAGTTTTTCCCGATCCGCCGGTTTTTTGTTGTACGGTGATCGTGGCGAAACGTTTTGCCGATTCGCACGGTCCCAAGACAATCCGTTGTAAATTCAAGCCTGAACCGGAAATGACCGATTCAATTGATTCCTGTTTCGATTTTGGAAGAATCGACGCGAGAATATGTTTTTTATCTTTCCTCGCACCGTCGAACAACACAAAATCGAGCGCGGCGGTGTGTTCATATTCCGTAAACTCTTTTGACGCCTGGAATTTCGCCATTTCGGGAATTTCGTCATTTGGAACCGGCGGAAAGAGCATCGAGCGAACTTCTACATCATCGCGTCCTAAAACAACAACTGTGTCGTATTTTCCCAAACGTTCTTGTTGAACGAAACGTCGCAATTTCTCTTTGACGGTTTTTAACGTAAAACCGGAAACTGTTTCATTGTCAGGATTTACGGATGAACCCTCTGTTTTTTTTGCGGCAGTTTCAATATCGGAAAGGATTCGTACAGCTTTTTCGTAAAAGATTTTTCCTTTTTTTGTTCTTGCTGTAAGAATCAAAATTTGATTTTTGTCCCATTGAACGGCAATACAGTGTGGCATGAGAAAAATAAAAGTTAAAAAATAAAAGTTTTGAAAACGGCTACATACCTTACATTTTAACAAAAAATCGACAAAATGAGACCGCTATTTTCTCTAAATTAACAAAATACACAAAAAACGTTTTGCTTTAGGGAACTCGAAAACTCCTTTATTCATTACGAAGAAACAACGAACCACGAAAAATTTTTTTAATACATATGGGCGGTTCTAATAACTTCCTCTCCTTCTTTACAAGATTGAGAGCGTTCTTTATGATTATCTTTTAGAGTTTTTAGTCCGTCCGTTCCTTTTATTTATTTATACTCACCAACGCCAATAATTTGATATTTTACATATTGCCGAAAAGTGGTATGATGTTCCCTCGTTTTTCATCACATCCCTTTCGACAAGGACGTCGATCATGCTTCGCGCGAATTA
>JAISZO010000039.1 GCA_031269105.1 Planctomycetaceae bacterium
CCTCCTTGTTCGTTGGTTATACAAGACGTAATTATGACCTTTTTACAATTTTATGTCAGCAGCAACCTGCAAAATTCAACTTTATTTAAAAACACCTAATACGGTAGATTCAGGAAAAAATCGGCGGCGGCAAGTTTTCCGACCTTGAAGCGAAAGCGATTGAAGAGGGCTGGGCGGTGGAAAAGTTTCACGCGGAATATCAACATCGGACAATGCCGGACGCAGCGCAATTTCAAAAGACCAACGCAAACGTTTTGAAAACGTCGGCGTTAGAAGCTATTGCGTTATCATCGGGCGGATGTTCGGCAGCGTATCTTGAATCGCAATATGATGAAAAAACGTTAGAGCAGGCGCGCAAGTTTCGCGGCGTCGGGATTCAGGAGTTTTGCGAATTAGCGTGTTGCGGCAGCCGTCTTCCGAAGTATCGTCGCGATTCGCGCGGTTGGTTGGAAGCGGCGTTTTCCAGCGCTTCGTTGCCGGGCGTCCTTTCTAACGTCGCTAATAAAGTTCTGCTCGACGGTTTTTTGCAGATGGACGATACCTGGAAAAAGATTGTTAAAATCGCCAGCGTCAATAATTTTCAACAACATGTTCGTTATCGAATGAACGGCGCGTTCAAGTTTGAAAAAGTTGGTCGGGACGGCGAACTTAAACATGGCGAAATCAGCGAACAACAATTTTCGCAACAAGTAGCGACGCACGGAATCATGTTTGCGTTGACGCGGCAGATGATCATCGACGACGACCTTGGCGCATTTGCGGATATTCCGCGAGCGATTGGAATCGGCGCGGCGGACGCGATTTCCGACGCGGTTTGGAGTTGTTTGTTATCGAATCCGATTCAAAAAGACGGCAAAACGTTTTTCAGTAAAGAACATCAAAACATTTTAACAACTGCCGGCATTGCGTTGGATATTAACGGTTTAACGGAAGCGGAATTGGAGTTTTCAAAACAGGAACGCTCAACCGGTCGTCCGCTTGGAATCCCCGCAAAAATTCTTCTTGTTCCGTCGTCGTTAAAAGTCGCGGCGGAAACGTTGATGAAAAGTTTGACGGTCAATGAAACGACGAAAGAGAATCAACCGAAGCCGGTTGTCAATCCGCACGCCGGAAAATACGAAGTCGTTTCGACGCCGTATTTATCGAGTAAAGCGTTTCAGGGCAACGGCGCGACGGCATGGTATCTTCTCGCCGATCCGTTACGTCTTGCGGCGTTGGAAGTCGCGTTTCTCGGCGGACAAGACCGTCCGACCGTTGAACGCGCCGACGCGGATTTCAATATTCTCGGCGTTCAATTTCGCGGCTACATTGATTTCGGCGTCAAAGAACAAGACGGACGCGGCGCATTAAAAGTCGGAACGTAATATTTCTTGACAGGATTTACAAGATGGACAGGATAAATTTAAAACGTCTTGTCAATCCTGTGAATCCTGTCTAAAAAGAAAGGAATAATTTTTATGCAAGCACGATTTATTCATGACGGGAACGCGATTGATTTTTTTCCCGAAACCGACGTTTCGGCGGGAAGCGTTATCGCGTTCGACAAACTTGTGGGAATTGCCAAGTTGGATATTCCCGCCGGACATGTCGGCGCGCTCGCGGTCGTCGGCATTTACGATATTCAAAAAGGGAACGTTGCGATTCCGCTCGGAAGCCGTATTTATTGGGACGCGGCGGCGAAACAGGCGGTATTAGACGCGGCGAATAATACGCCGCTCGGTATCGCGGTGTTGGAAGCGAAACCGGAAGACGCGACGGTTCGGGCGCGAATCAATCATGCGTAACATGCTTGAAAACGGTTTGCATTGGTTGTCGCGTCAACAAAAATTTCACGCGTCGTCGGTTGTCGCTTATCGGCGCGGCGACAAACAATTTTTGGTTCATGCCGTTTTAGGACGGACAAAATATGATTCGGTCGATGAAAACGGATTCCGCATCGCAAGTTTCGCGACGGATTTTTTGATTGAAGCAAAAGAACTCCGTTTGATTCCGCAGGCGGGCGATCAAATCATTGTCAGCCAAACGATTCATGAAGTCATTGATTTAGGCGACGGATGTTGGCGCTGGTGCGATCCGCACGAAATACGGCGACGCATTCATACGGGAATTTTCAAAGGAGAAGAACGATGAGTATTGCGACCGACGTTACAAACGCAATTGTTGCGCAATTAAAGCAACAAACATTTTCGCAACCATTCGAACCGGTTATGTTTGTTTTGCCGTCGTTTGAACCGTCGGAATTGCAAACGTTGCGGGTGAGTATTGTTCCGCGAACATTGGAAATCGAACCGATAACGCGCAATTCGTCGAAATACACGGTCGGCGTCGACGTCGGGATTCAACGGCGCATTAACGAAACGCCGGAAGAGACGGTCGCGTCGCTTGGTTCGCTTGTTGATGAAATCGCGGAATACTTACGCGCAACTCCGCTGAAACAATTTCCTGCGGCGCAATGGAATAACGCAAGTATCGATCCGCTTTACGTGCCGGAGCATCTTCAGCAAAAGCGGATTTTTACGAGTATTTTGAATGTGAAGTATGTCTTGTTTGATTGAGCCAAGAGTCTTTAGCCATTAGTCTGTAGCAAGGGCGCTTCAGAAAATTTAGAACAATAAAGAAGGATTTACTATTCACTTACATTTTTTGAAACGGTTGGAATCGGAATCTCCTTGCTGAAGACTCCAACCTATGAGGACGCTTATGTTTGAACGATTAAAAACAATGATTGCGGGCGTAAAATACGTTTGGCAATACGCGCCGACATTGACTTCGGCGCTTCGGCGGCTTGCGAAATATCCGGGCTTGGACGATTCCGAACAATTGCGGTTGTGGTTACGTCCGCTTGTGTTGGACTTTTCGGTTCTCACATCATTGACGAAGAACACGATTGACGACGTAATTTCACGGACGGCGATTCAAATCATTGATAACGCGAAAGCGTGGACTGCGGTTTATTCGCTTGCAACGCTTGTTAATGATAATCAAAACAACGGAACTGTCAAGGTTCTTCCGGTTGAAAATTCGGAAAACAACGAGAAAATTTTCGACGTTGATTATCTGCGCAATAAAGTTGCGGAAGCATATTACGACGTTACCGATGAAATCCGGGTCGAAAACCCGGCGCTTATCATCTCGGCAATCGGGTTGATTATTCAGTTGATTCAGTTGTTGAGAAAATAATGACAACAGACGTTTTATTGACATGAATTAACAAAATAGTTTTAGACAGGATTAACAAGATTGACATGATGTTTTAAATATATCCTGTTAATCTTGTCAATCCTGTCGAAAAACCAATCAAAAGAGAAAGAGATTGATGCGAATCAGACAATGTTATTATCGAGGCGCGATTTGCGTTGCCGTTCTTGGAACGGTTTTAAGCGGTTGGAGTTTGGCACAAACGCCGGTAACAATAAGCGGGCCCGCTCGCGCGAGCGTTGGCGAATTGTGCGTGTTCGCGTTGAGCGGCGAAGAATCAATCGCCGACTGGACGATTGTTCCGCCGACCGAATTTTACGTCGACACGTCGAAACGAACGCTTGTTTTTTCGACGCCGAAAGCGGGACATTACACGATTATCGCGGCGACGATTATTGAGAACAAGCCGCTTGTTTTAACGTTTACTTGCGATTACGGCGTCACACCTTCGCCAAATCCCGAACCGGAGCCGACGCCAAATCCGCAACCGAAAACGATTAAAGATTGGGTGAAGCAAAACGTTCCGCCTGCCGGAACAAGCGAGGTGAAATTTCTTGCGGAATGTTACGAAGACGCCGCGTCGGCGCTGGAACGCGGAACGATACGAACAACGGAAGCCGGTTACGCGGCGATTCGGACGTCAACGCAAACAAAAATCAACGTTCGCGTTTGGGGCGAGTTTCTGAACGGACTGGAATCGCAAATTCGCGCCCAGCTTGGAGAATCGCCAACGCCCAAAGAACTCGCGGCGACGTTTCGGCAAATCGCGAGTGGTTTAACGGAATAGTTTTGACAAGGTAGGCGACGTTTGCTTGGTTTTTCGTCAATAAAGAAGGATATGATATGAGACGATATTGGAGAATGAAACCCTACACGGAACAACAGCGTTTGCGGCGCGAGAACATTGAGAAGCGGTTAGCGCCGACGCATGGTTGTTTGACGTTGGACGATTACGCGGAACGTGTTTTGAACGAATTACAATCGACGGCGACGCCGTTCGCGACGCTTTGGGAATCCGGACAAATGCCGGTTCTCAAGTATGACGACGCTTTCAAAACATGGCGTAATCAACAAATCAACGAGAATAAAATTCTTGTTACAGAGCGAATTACCTGCACGCTTGCCTGGCAGGTTTTGAAATACATGGACGCTCAACGCAAGGAATCCGACCGACTTTATTGGTCGCAAGGAAAACTCGGTTCGTGCAGCGGACACGCCGATTCGTTCGCGCATCATTCGGCGGCGTTGCATTGGATCGCGCGCGGCGCTCCGCTGAAGTATTGTCCGATAAACCCGCTTGTGACATGGGCGATGACGAAGGGCGGTTCGCTTCGCGGCGGACAAACGCTTTCGGAAATGGCAAAAGGCGCTAACGAAATCGGACATTTCATTGAGCGGTTGGTTGGTACGAACAATCAGGCAATGCCGCGCGATTATCAAAATTATCTTAACGATGCGGCAAAATATCAGTCGGCGATTTTATTTTTGGATTATCGCGGCGACGAACTTTGCGAAGAAATCTTTGCGTGTTGCGCGGCGGGCTTGTCGGTTGTCGTTGGCAATTCCAACGCCGTCTCCGGTTGCGCGATGGATAAAAACGGAATCAAAGTCGCGGAAATCGGCGGCTCGTGGGCGCACGCGACGCATTTTACGGCGTATCGAACGGTCAACGGAACGGAGTATATCGGCTGGGTCAATTCGCACGGCGAGCGTTATAAAACTTCCGACGAAGGCGAACCGGCGGATATGTGTTGGATGGATCGCAAAACGGCAAACAAGTTTTGTTCGACGATGCATTATTACGGAGCGCCTTACGTTGTCTTTCCCGAATCAATAACGCTGCCGGATAATTCGCTTTATGTCAAACAACGGATTCCGTTTCCCGATAATTGGAAATTCTAATGGACTTCAAAACAATAGCGTTCACATTCGGTATAATTGCGCTTCCCGTATTGCAAATCATGCCGGACGTCAGTTTTTTACAAGGACTGGAGAAGGTCGGGATAATTGGTTTTCTCTCGCTGGTTATGATTTGGTTGGTTTGGGAACGTCGTTTTTTTATGACGAAAACGACGTCGCAAATGATAACGATGCAAACGCGATTAACCGATCTTGAAAACAAAGTCGCG
>JAISZO010000063.1 GCA_031269105.1 Planctomycetaceae bacterium
ATGAACGCTCCGATTCGAAGCGCTCCTACCGGCGGCGCGAATGTCGGCTTTGTCGATGGTTCGGTTCATTTTATTAGCAGCACAGCCGGTTTAGACGACGTGCTTTGCCGCCTCGCCGACCGGGACGACGGCAAAACCGTTTCGCTTCCGTAGCGTTTTATTATCTATTTTTTACTTGAAAATTCAGTTTTTGTTTTTATTATCTTGAATACAGAAATCACGAAATAACACGAAAATTTTAGTAGAAATCCTTTCTGTGTATTCAGCGCTTTCCGTGTTTAAAAACCGAATTTTCAAGTGTGATGAAGCACTACGAGAACATTTTATATTTCAGCGGTTTTGTTTTTCAAAGAATTAAGACCGTTGAAATGTTGTTGCAATTTCAATTTTACTTTTAACCTGAAACATTAAAAATGAAAACATTATTTTTATTACTCGTCGTTGTTTCCGTCTTAACTTGCGGATGCAGCAACAAACCGTATCAACCGAAAAAGAAAGCGAAAAGCATTGCCGGAACGGTAACGTTCAACGATAAAGCCGTTGCGAATGCGGAGATTCGCTTTTCCGATTCCGCGCACGGCGTTTCTTTTACCGTCAAAACCGACGCGGAAGGAAAATTTACCGTTGCGCCGAAAGATTTGCCGATCGGAAGTTATTCGACTTACATTACGCCCGCGAATCCGAAAGACGTTCCGAAACAATATCAAAGTTCGTTAGAATCGCCGCTTATTCTCGAAATCAAAGAGGGAAGCAATGATTTGAATATTGATTTGAAATAAAATATAGGGAACATATCGTAATTATTCAGTAGATTTTTTGAACAATGTATAAACTGCATTCCTGACAATACGGAACAAAGGAGTTGTTAAACGCTCCAATACTCGAGATAACAGCGACGTCTCAAAACCGTATCAATTCGGTTCCGCCGTGAGTAAGTTGACGCAAACGGTTAGTCCGTTCAAGCGTGACGCCAAAAATTGTCCGTTTGAACTGTCGCCGGAAGAGTATGAAATTTTGACGTTGTGGGGTGACACGAACATTCCGTACACGGGCGAGATGTTGTATAGTCGAACCAAAGACGGACGTAAAAATGTCTGGCTGCCGTTTGAATGGTAAAATACTTGGATTCCGCCGATTAACGAATCCGCAATGTCCGCAAAGTAAAAAAACGGACGATAAAAATTCGCTTGTCCCATTAATATTAACGAAGACCGATATTTCCGGCTATAAATAATCGGGAATATCATTGGGAACGATTTTTTAACGCAACAAATCATAAAACGAATATGCCGCGAGCGGGACGAACATAATTAATGGAAACCACGCGCCGAGTATCGGTTGATGATAGGAAATGCCGACGCTTTTGCAAATCATTTGTACGGCTAAAAACGCGACAATCAAGAGCGCGCCGATTCCTAACGCTTTGAAAACATTTCGGTCGGATTTTGCAAGAATGATCGGCAGTCCAAGCAGTAAAAGCGTTATATCAAGCAACGGCTGCGTAATCCGCGAGTGAATGACGGAATAAACGCTTTCTCCAAGTTGAAGACTTGTTCCGCGCGCTCCTTTTACCAGTTCGAGCGTCGAGCCGTATTGTTCCCAGATTTCCCCTCCGGCAATTTGATGAAACGTAATCTGACTCGCAACAAAACAATCTGTTGACGAAATCCAATCCGGCGCGTCTTTCGGCGTGACGACGACCGCCTGACCGTTGAGTTTGAGCGAATCGTTGGTTAGTAATTCCAACGGAGACGTCACGTCTTTAAGCATGTAACCTGCCGGATGCGTTTCCGACGCGGTCATATGTTTCGCGCTCTTCGCTTCAATCGATCTGCCGTAGATATTCAATCCGGCAGGCATTATGAATTTCGGATTTTCAATGGTTTCATTATTCCAAAACGCTTTGCCGCCGTTTAATTGGACGTCGGTTTGATGGTCGGTGATTCCTTTAACCGGCGTACCGTTTTTTTGCCCGATTTCGCTCGGATTTTTCGCAAGTAAATCGTCAAGATATTGCGGTAAAAGAAGTTCGCGACACGCCATCGCAAGAAATGTTACCAGCGCCGCCGCGCCGATAATCGGCATGATAATCCGCAACTGCGAAATTCCTGCGGCAAGAAGCGGAATCATTTCATTGTGACGGATCATTGTCGAAAGCGTAATCATCGCGGAAATCATAATCAGCAACGAAACAAGAATGTCGAAAAATTGAAACGACTTAAAAAAATAGTAACGTCCGATAGCAATAACGACGTTTCCATTTTCAACACCGGAGGAAATAATACTTTCCATGTTCGTAAAAAGGTCGAACACAACATACAAACCGACAAGGCAAACGTACCATAAAGCCAACGTTTTGAAAAAATTACGTAAAATATAACGATCAATTTTTGTCATTTTAAGAAATACAGAAAAAGTAAATTTGTAACATTTCAGTCGAATAAGAACTCCAAACATGGGCTTTCGTCAGAGCAAATTTCGGCGGAAGGCGAAAACAGTCTCTAACATTTTACCCGATTTTATCGGGAAATTGCAAGACGAAAAAATCGAGAAAATCTTTTCGTCTTTTTTACGTCTTTCGTCAGAATCATCCTGTAAGTTTGTCCGCATTTCGTTATTTGTTTCCAATGATTTTATTTTCGAGATGTTTTCTGTCGAATCTGTTTTTAGAGTTCTGTTGTTCTTAACAGACTGAAATAAAAACCTCCAGCAAGTAAGTCATACTCTCCTCGCAAGAAAAGCATGTTTTCATGGCGTTTGCTGTGAAAACATGCTTTTCGAGGTTTTTTCATAATCCATCGTTTTCGCATTAATCAAGAAAAGGTTTGTATTGAATGAGTAATTTCAGACAAAATCACTTGGAAAAACAAAGAATCCAAATTGTCGGTTGCGTAATGGCGGCATTGGCGTTATTTTTTAACGCCGCGCATGTTGTCGCGCAATCGCCGTATTCCTCAAACGGACAGGCGTCGCGTTCGGGAATACCGCCGTATCAATCAAAATCTCCGCCGCCGCTGTATCCGCCGCTTTCCCAATCCGCTCATTCTTCGCCGCCTGCGGTGAAAGCGGTTCCGGCGGAATCCATCAACAAGAATCAAACGGTTCTGCAAACGTTGCAAGTAAAAAACGAGTCGGCGTCTCCAAGTCCGTTGATTGGACGTCGCGGCGAAACCAGTTATTCGCCGGTTGCGATCACTGAACCGTTTCAAAAGACGATGCAGCGTATGACGCTGGAAAAACCGGCGGTACAGCAACGTCACGCCCGATTGCTTCAGGAACGTTATGATTTGTCCAACCGTCCGGCAAACGGCGCAACGACGTCGCGCGGGAAAAAGATTCAGGAAGGGATTCGCGTGAAACTTCCGCAAGGAACGACTTGGGAGCAACTGGCGGCGACGTCTCCCGAAGAAATCAAAAAACGCGGGCTTTATCCCAAAGGTTTTTTGCCGCTTCCGTTTCCGAATCATCCCGAAGGCGGTATGTTATTTCCGCAGTTTCATATTGACAAAATCAAAAGTCAGGACAAACGCGAATTGACGCGGTTTGATTTGGATTACGATTTGCCCGACCATTTTTTGCCGGAATATCCGCCCGCAATTTATTTGACAACACGCCCCGATCTCGGCGACGTATCGCAAGGACAAGTCGTAACGATCATGAACTATTACGAGTTGTTCAACGGCGTTTTGAATCCGAAGCAATTGGAAGGTTTGCGGCTTTTGGTTTCGCAATTTCCACAGCAGCAATTTAACGCTACCGAAGACCGCCGATGCGTCGAACCGAATTTCGGCGTAACTTGTTTTGATTGTCACGTCAACGGACATACGAATGCGGCGACGCATCTTGTCGGAGATATTCGCCCGCAGCAATATCGGCGTCGAATTGATACGCCGTCGTTGCGAGGCGTTTACGTTCAACGGTTATTCGGTTCTCAACGCGCGATCAAAACGATTGAAGATTTCACGGAATTTGAACAACGCGCCGCCTATTTCGACGGCGATCCGGTCATTGCTACGAAAAAAGGCGTCAATATTTTGGAACGCGGTAGTCAGGTGCATTTTATGGCGGAATTTGAGTCGATTCTTGATTTTCCGCCGGCTCCGAAATTAGACGTGTTTGGAAAACTTAATCCGAGTAAAGCGACCGATGCGGAACTTCGCGGAGAAATGATTTTCAACGGCAAAGGACGTTGCGCCGAATGTCATCCCGCCCCGTATTACACGGACAATTCGATGCACAATCTTCAAACCGAGCGTTTTTTTGAGCCGCAAGAATACAACGGTCGCACGGCAATTGGCGACGGCGTCATCAAAACGTTCACGCTTCGCGGCTTGAGAGATTCCGCGCCGTATTGGCATGACGGACGTTTATTGACAATTGAAGACGCGGTGGAAATCCACAATCTTCTTCTCGGTACAAACTTAACGGCGGAAGAAAAGAGTTGCTTAACGCAATTTCTCCGATGTTTGTAAACCAAGAAGACATCCGTTTAACATTTCCGCCGAATTTGCGTTTTTGACGCGACTTGTCGTGTTTTTCATCACGAAGTCGCGAAATCTTTCACCGCGAAGGAAACGAAGAAACGAGAAGGAAACGAAGAAACGAGAAGGAAGCTAAAAGTTAAGAGCGAAAAGTTGGACAAATGGCAGACGGGAACGGTAGCGAGGGTTGAACCGCTGCTTACTTGTTCTCGTCTGCTTTTCTCTTTCTTCGTGAAAACTTCGGCGTCGAGCGGGATGAAAGTGTTGCGGGCTTCTGTCTATCTATAGGACGAAACGATTGACTTGCGAAAGCGCCGCTACCAGACAAAATTGATCCAGAAATTGAGAACAAACTCAAATTACGACTCAATACGCTTATATAAACCAATTAAATTATCGCTGTTAGGGGGGGCTTGCATTTGTCGCGGCGATTATGATAAAATGAGACTTTGCGTTGAGCGTCCTGAAAAGTATTCAGGCGGCGCTTAAAAATATCACATTCAACACAGAGGAGATTTCCCTATGATGAAACGTTTGACTCTTGCGTTTCTTTTCGCTCTGACGCTTTCCGCGTCTTGGGTTTGGGCGGCGGAACCAACGTTCCAAAAGATCGTTGTGAACGATAAATTTTATGCGGAAGGTTCGCATTACGGCGACTTCAACAAAGACGGCGTTACGGACGTTTTCGGCGGACCTTATTGGTACGAAGGTCCCGACTTTACAAAAAAACACGAGATTTACGAGGCGGAAGCGTTTGATCCAGAGAGCTATTCGGAAAATTTCACCGCGTTCGGAGTTGATCTGAACGGCGACGGTTGGGACGATATTTTCGTTTGTCCGCATCCCGGCAAAGACAGTTTTTGGTTTGAAAATCCGAAAGGAAAAGAAGGACATTGGACGAAACATCCCGGTCCGGTCAATCTCGGCAACGAATCGCAATACTGGGTTGAAATTATAAAAGGAGCCGGAAAAGGAGCGCTTTACAACCGCGACGGCTATCTCGGATTTGATACGTTTGTCGTAAAAGACGGCAAGCCGCAATGGACGTTTCACGCGGTATCGACGCAAGATAAGCGGTTTCAAAAATATACGCACGGCTGCGGAGCGGGCGACGTCAACGGCGACGGACGAGTTGACGTTCTCGAAAAAGAAGGTTGGTGGGAACAACCGGAAGTCCCCAATCAAACGCCTTGGACTTTCCATAAATTTCATTTTGCCGACGCCGCCGCGCACATGCTTGTTTACGACGTGAACGGCGACGGATTAAACGACGTTATTACCGCATGGCATTGCCATCTTTACGGATTGGTTTGGTACAAACAAATTCGGGATGCGGACGGCAATATCAACTGGGAACGTCATGAAATTCTTCCTCTTGTGCCGGACTTAAATTCCGACGCTTTACGGATTACGCAAATGCACTCGTTTGACGCGGCGGATTTCAACGGCGACGGACTGCTTGACTTCGTTACCGGAAAACGATATTGGGCGCACGGTTCGCGCGGCGACAAGGAAGCGGACGCTCCGGCTGTTGTTTATTGGTTTGAGTTGAAACGCGACGGCAAAGGCGGCGCGACATTTATTCCGCACAAAATCGACGACGACAGCGGCGTCGGCACGCAAGTGACCGCCGTTGATTTGAACAAAGACGGCAAACCGGACGTTGTCGTTTCCAATAAAAAAGGAACGTTTGTGTTTTTGCAGAATTAAGACGAAAAGAAAATGCGATAAAGAACGGCGGGCAAGAACGAAAATAAAAAACAAAACTGTCCGCTGTTTCTTGCGTAAACAAACGACAAAAGTAGGAAATAAATCGTCGTAGAGTAACAAAATCGCATTTTTTAAGCGCCGTTTTCATTACTAATATTAGCGCTAATATTACGGCGATTCTTTTTTACAATTCTGTTGGACGTCCGAGTATGTTTTAATTATACTGGAAGTTGTAGAGTAAAAAAAGAAAAAGTTCCAGTCAGATTTCAAATTTTATTGAAGGAGAACGATTCGTGCTAATCCGAATGAAAAACGACGCAACAAGCGAACAAATTCAAGCGGTACGCTCGCAACTGGAAGTGCGGACGCTCCGTTTTCATCAAACCGTCTTTTTTGGGCGGCAGGTTTTGGTTGTGCATGAAGTATTTGACACGCCGAAACTGCACGACGCTTCGCTCTTTTGGGCGTCGTTGCTCGAATATGAGGCGGTCGAGGAAGTTTTGGTCATTCCTTTACCGGTTCAGCAGCGAACGTTGAGTTCGTTGAAAGCGAAAAAAGAACGGACAACGATCGAGGTTGGTCCGTTGACGCTTGGCAACGGACATTTTGCGATTATTGGCGGACCTTGCACGGTGGAAAGCGAAGAAGAATTGATTCAAACGGCGCAAGCGGTTAAGAAAGCGGGCGCGGCGGCGCTTCGCGGCGGCGCGTTCAAACCGCGCACGTCGCCGTATGCGTTTCAAGGTTTGCGCGAAGAAGGTTTGAAACGTCTTGCCGCAGCGCGGGAAGCGACCGGATTGCCGATTGTTACTGAAGCGATGTCGCCGGAAGAAGTTCCGCTTGTGGCGAAATATGCCGACGTGGTTCAGATTGGAACGCGAAATATGCAGAATTACCGCTTGCTCGAAGCGGCGGGAAAATCGCAGAAACCGGTGTTGCTTAAACGCGGTTTCAGCGCGACGTTAGACGAATTTCTGATGGCTGCCGAGTACATTTTGATTGAAGGAAACGACAACGTGATTCTTTGCGAGCGCGGTATCCGCACGTTTGAAACCGATACGCGGTTTACGCTGTCGCTGGGGACGATTCCTCTTCTCAAACGACGAACGCATTTGCCGATTATCGTTGATCCGAGTCACGCGGCGGGAGATTACAAATTAGTTCCGGCGTTAGCGGCGGCGGCAACGGCGTCCGGCGCGGACGGCTTGTTGATAGAAGTTCACCCGAACCCGCAAAAAGCGATTTGCGACGGACGACAATCCTTAACGTTAGACGAGTTTGAAAAAACGGCGGAAGCGTGTCGGAAAATCCGCGAAATCATCAACAGCGTTTCGCTCATTAGCGGACACGATACCGGTTTGGAAGAACAAGAACGCGTCATCCCGATTCCGCACCGTTTGGAATCGTATCTCCGCATTTCGCAGTAAAAAACGCGGACAAGCAAAACAATTACTCCTAGCGCCAGTGGTTTCAAGTTAAGGATTTTTTGTATGGCATCGTTTGTTGTATGGCAATTATGTCCGATAGCAAGTTGCCGATATTTTGTCGATGTTGTTTCTTGTTTTTCCGGATTTAATAACATGGAGGTTTTTATGTTTTCCGCATTAATGAATCGTTTTTCCCGAAAGTCGCCCCTAACAGTTATACTCTTTTCGCTAACGAAACAGCGCTTATCAAGTTGGCGTCGCTGTTAAATCCTAAATTTCAATCGTTCAAAATAGCCGTGTCGTTGGCGAATGGAGTATAGAATAAAATAAC
>JAISZO010000073.1 GCA_031269105.1 Planctomycetaceae bacterium
AGTCGGCAAGTCGTTTTTTACTTCGTTGGATACAAACAGCGGAAGCGACGAATATCCCGGAATTACAGCGTTTTGCGAAAACGTTGCGCAATCACGCCGATCAACTCATCAACGACGTCACTTGAGAAATCTCAACTGGTCCGATTGAAGGACTAAACAATAAAATCAAAACCATGAAAAGACAAGCATACGGTTTCCGTGATCTCGAATTTTTCAAACTCAAAATCTTGGCAATACATAACGCAAGGTACGAACTTACCGGATGAACCATTTTTTTACGTTTCTTTCCAAGGCGAGCGCCAATCGCCCCAGTTTTCAAGATACATACCGTAAGCCGAAACTTGTTTGCTATTTTGTTCAAGCCATTGTTTTGTTTCAAGTACAAGCGATTGTTCTTGTTCAATCGTAATCAATCCGGTTAAGACGGCGGTTCGTAAAAATACAAAATAGGTATCAAGAACATCGCATCGGCAATAGTTGTTAATACGTTCGATTTCGCCTTGATCGTAAAGGTCTTGCACCATTTTTCCCTGAACGTCCATTTTTCCGGGTTTGCCGATGAGATTTGCAAGAAGATTCAATCCTCCGATTAACCGAGTCGCGCCGAAATTTGTGAGAACGTCGCAAAGATCAAAATGCGAATCAAGATTGTAGCGGTTTCGCGGTTGGTCGTAAGTGCGGTTTTTGAGAGCGAACCACGCCGGAATCGACAAACCGTAACGAAATGCCGCAAGTTCCAAAAGCGGTATATCGAAGCCGCGTCCGTTAAACGTAACAAGCGTCGGATGATTGTACGCCTGCCATCCGCGCCAAAACAGATCGGTCATAATATGCGGACGAAAATTCGGTTCATCCAGCGACACAATGTCAATCACGCTGAAATCGGCGGCAATTTTAGCGATGACAATAGATATCGGCAATTGATACGAATACGGAATAAAATCGGTGTCGTTTGCTTCGAGCAATTCGTCGCGATACGCGCGCACCGCGTCTTTCGGCGAAATCTCTTGGTCGGGATATTTCAATTTGGCGACTAATTCCGCGTCCGCTACACTCTCGACGTCAAAAACTAAATATCGTACTTGTTTTGTCATGGCGCATCTTTTTTGTTAATAACTACCGTCTTTTGAGTTTTTGTAAACGTTTACAAAATTCCTAATATTTTGTAAAACCATCGCTAGTATATCGTATTTTCGATAAGATTTCCAGCCATGAGAAAAAAATGAAAATTGTTGTGTGTTTGAAATATCTCAATCGACAAATATATTCGCTCGTTCTGAAAATGAGAGGTTGCTAGAGGTTTCCTGATGTTGTGAGAACAAGATTATCTGGAAAGAATAAAAAAATTCTCTTGCGTGTTTTAAGCCAACTTGGTAAAATAGCGTTTTTGACGTGGTTTTGAAAATCATATCAAACAGACATGGATGAGTTTATGAATAAGGAAATTCTTTTTATGTTGTATATCTTGTGCAAGCTATGGAAAAAAACGCTGTTTGAGAATAAAAAATGGCATGTTTTGATATTCTTTGTTCTATCAATCGTATCGTTTGGAGATTTAAAAGAAACTAAAGCAAACGACGCGGTTCTCCTTGAATTCATGGCGGAGGATTGCTCGGCATGTCAAAATCTAGCTCCATTAGTTCAGCAACTTGGCGCCGAAGGTTATGCCATTCGGCAAGTGAACGCTAAAGCGGAATCGCAATTGACGCAACAATTTCAGGTGAAACAACTTCCGACATTCGTGATGTTGTCGCAAGGAAAAATTATCGACCGTATTGACGGCGGCGGCGACCCATTTATCATGAAAACTCGATTAACGCAAGCGCTTCAAAAAGGAAACGAGTTGTCCGGCAAACAGTCCCAAACGTCTATTGCCGGCTCGCTTCCGACAAATTCAATATCGGAAAATCATGTTATCACGGCGCGTTTTCAACCGGTAACTTTGACGCAAGGCGCGTTACCGCAGACATTTTCGGCAAAAAATCAAACGATGGAATTATCAACAAATTCGCCGGACGTTCCTTATTTGCAGGCAACGGTACGAATTTGTGTGGAAAACCCGCAAGGGAACGATTGGGGAACCGGAACAATTATTGACGCGCGAAAAGGAGACGCTCTCATTTTGACATGCGGACATATTTTCCGCGAATCCCAAGGAAAAGGAGATGTTTCTGTCGATCTTTATACAAATTCTGCGCCGAAACGCGTACAAGGCGTTTGTTTATTATACGACGACGCTTTAGACGTCGCTTTTGTCAAAATTCAACCGCAATTTGATATTGACGTCATTCCGTTAGCGCCGTCGGGAACCGTATTGCGCGAAGGAATGACGCTATGGAGTACCGGTTGCGACGGCGGCGATAATCCGACAATCCGACGTCATCAGCTTCAATCGCTGACCAAAAATTCGTCGTTCACAGAACCGTCGTTTCCTTATATTCAAGTCGATAATGCGCCGGTTCAAGGACGAAGCGGCGGCGGATTATTTACTTCAAACGGTTACCTTGTCGGAGTTTGCGTCGCAGGCGATCCGTCGAGGAATGAAGGATTATTTGTGCCGTTAAGCGTGATTTATAAAGAATTAGATAAAGCAAATATCAGCGTGGTTTATCAATCGCCGTCTGTGACGCGAAGTCAAAAAAGTTCGTCGATTATTCCGGTAAGCGGTCAAATACTTTCTCAACAACCAATTCAACCGGCTTTTCAACCGACAACAACGCAATCGTTAGAACAGTCGCAGAGAGAACAAACGCAATTATTGCCGCCGCAAACATTGCAGACAATTTTGCCGTTCCAAAATAATCCCAATACGCCGACGTCGTTTCAGCCGCCGCTTGCCGAAGCCGATACAAAACATACAGTAAATTCTATAACGACGACGGAATTGCAAAAGCGTCTCGACAACGGCGATGAAATTCTTGTGATTATCCGTTCTAAACGCGACTCGAACCGTTCCAACGAAGTTTTTCAACTTTCTGAACGCTTGTAAAAATATTGCGTACAAACGACTATGCTGAAATTTTTGTAACGCCGAACGTTGCAAACGTATTCTCTTTAAAGAACTTCTAAAAAACCGTTTTCAAAGAACGAGATTTTTAAGGAACAATGTTGTAACTATTCAGTCCCGCAGGTTATTCATTATGTCGTCCGCTAGCGAGCGGTTAATATTTAACAGATACTACTGAATAGTCGCATAAGGTTTTTAGAAGTTTTCTCATGTTAAATAAAATAATTATTTCACCCATCTTAATTATCATTTTTTGACTTATGAAATTTTTTTCAAGAAAATTTCAAAATATTCCACATTCCTCTTGTTGGATTCAAGATTTTGGTGTATGCTAGAAATCAATTCATGAAACTTTGATGTAAAAATTATGTTGATTTTTGCTCGTCAATTTCAAAAAACAAAAAAATGTAGAAGGAGTTTCAGCTATGAAAAAGTTGAACAAGGCGTTTGATTTTCTTGAACTTCGGCAGAATGTATCGGGGGGGGGGGGGTACGCAAATTGGCTAATAAGCCGTGTTTTATGTACTCTAACGCTCTTTTTTGCCCGCGTTATTACGAGTATTTTTGCTCGTATGATTGCGTGCATTTCTGCCTGTTCGAGCGTTTTTGCCCGTTTGGGAAACATTTCCGCCCTTTTGGGAAAGAGTTTTGCCCGATTCGGAAAGAGTTTGTTCGGACTTTTTGTCCGAAAGCGTCTCAACAAAATCTCCGTATTGCGACATCATACGTTATGGCGACTTGCGTTGCAGCGTCATGGTTCGTGGGCGTTTACGCTTGTCGAATTGCTCGTTGTGATTGCGATCATTGGCGTGTTGATCGCGTTACTTTTGCCGGCGGTTCAAGCCGCGCGCGAAGCGGCACGTCGGATGCAATGTTCCAACAACTTGAAACAGTTGGGACTTGCAATCCACAACTATCACGACGCCTTTGACAACTTGCCCGGTCATGGAACCGGACCTAACCAAAACCGTACCGCATTTGTCGGTATGTTGCCGTTCTTTGAACAGGCGGCAAGGTACAATGAAATCGTCGGTTTCGACGATTATTCGTCTGCGGATAGCAACAACCCTTATGCAGACCGTGTTTGCTGGAAAGGAAACATCAAAGATTTGCGATGTCCTTCCGATGACGGCGGCAAAAATGGTTACACGCCGCCGGAACAAACAACCGGCGCGTTAGTTCCCACCAACTATTGTTTTTCTGAAGCGGACTATGTAATCCAAAAATACGGACATTTCGGCAATGTCCGTTCTCCGTTTGGAATGAAACCATCTACAACTCCGGGTTGGACGGCTGATTGGGGAAGTTGTTCGAGATATTCGTTTGCAGGTATTGTGGACGGTTTGAGCAATACAATCTTTATCGCTGAACGTTGTGCATCGCCCGGAGCAGGAACCGAAGATAATCAAAGAATCAAAGGCGGCGTTGCTCAACTCGACGCATGGAATAATGTGCCGCAAGGATGTTTGAACACTCGCGGTACCGGCGGAAATTATTCGACAACCATAAAAGGCAAAAATGGCTCCGGTTCTAACTTTGCGTATTACGGTTATTTGAACGCATTTTTCCACACGATTTTGCCGCCGAATGCTCCGTCTTGTTACAATATGCCGGCTTCGCCGGATACATTACGTGTTGCCGGAAATGCAGGCGGAACAGTTGCGGGACAATTAGCTGCAACCAGTAATCATACCGGCGGAGTCAATGCCGCATTCGGCGATGGTTCTGTTCATTTTATCAGCGAAACGATTGATTACGGCGATTTGAGCAAATGGTTCAAGTATTATTCCGGTTCGACGGCAACCGGCGATTCTCCGTTTGGAACGTGGGGACGTTTAGGCGCCGTCAACGACGGTCAAACTGTTACGATACCGTGAAAATAACCAAAGCGCAAAATGCAAGCAGGCGTAGGTTTGAACTATGATTGATTTGATTTTATTAAATGATGGCGCGTCGTAAAATCAAAAAAATCATAGTTCAGACATTTTAATTTTTCTTTGACTCAAAAATTTAATGAAAGAATTTCTCCATGAAAAAAATGAATCAATGGATCGTTTTTTCTCTTTTGATTTTGATTGCGGGTTGTAATAATTCCGGGAAACTGGAAGGATTGGTTCCCGCGTCGGGAACGGCAACATACAATAATCAGCCGGTTGATCAGGCGACGATTATGTTTTCTCCCAAAGCGGGAGAAACGACTGCGCGAGCGGCGTCGGCGACGACGGACGCAAAGGGAAATTTCAAAATGACGACGCTCAATCCGGGCGACGGCGTTTTTCCGGGAAATTACGCGGTAACGATTGAAAAAACGGAAACCGTCGGCGAATATCGTGAAGAACCGATTCCTAACAGCGACCGAACAAAACTTATCGATACGCGGCAAATCAAGGATTTGCTTCCCGTAAAATACAACAATACGAACACGACCGATTTATCGGTTTCGATTTCCGAAAAAGGAAATAAAGAGATCGTCTTGGAACTTTCCGGCGAACTCGATCTCAAAGCAAAACGCCCCGACGAAAGAGTGAGAAAACGATAAAATTTTGATAATATTTTCGCAAAATTTGCGAAGGTGGACGACCATTCATAAACATAAAACTGTCGCCTACCTTATTTATGCGTTTTAGAATTCATAAAATTGGGCTGAAATGCCAAAAAGATTTTATCGACGTTCTTTTTCCGTCGCTTTACATTTAACGCTCAATCGATTACACTTTAAACAATAAAATTTATGTTTTCCATTTTCGTCCAAAAACATTCCACTTTCAATCAAGGAGATAAGAATGACAAATTCCGCTTCCCGACGTAATTTTCTGAAAACAGGCGCTGTTGCCGGCGCGGCGGCGATAACGGGATTTTCCGTAACTCGCGGCGATTCTTCGGCGGAAGACGCAAAATCTTCCGCAATTTCGCCGGAATATAAAACCCTATCCGTTTTACAATTAAATGTTTGGGGAGCGGCAAATGTTGTTTCCGGCGGCGCGGAAATGTTGGTTGATTTCATTGACCGCACGAATCCCGACGTAGCGCTGCTTTGCGAATTGGATAACGGCAAATTGATTCAACGGCTTGTCGAAGAATTGGCGAAACGCGGGAAAAATTATTTTCAAGACGGTCAAAATATTCAGACCGGTATTTTGTCCAAATATCCGTTGGAAAAAACGTCCATTATTGCGCCGACAAGCGAACCGTACGCAACGCAAGTCGGAAAACATCGAACAATTACAAAAGCGTATCTCGCAATCAGCGAACAAAAAATCGCGATTTACTCGGCGCATCTCGATTGGGAAAAATACGCTTGTTATCTTCCCCGTGGTTACGATCACGTCAAATGGGGAACGAAACTCGAAAAACCAACGACAGATATTGAAACAATCACGCTTGCCAACCGTACATCGTTCCGCGACGAAGCGATCAAAACGCTCATTCCCGACATGAAAAAGGAAACGGCAAAAGGAAATTTGGTCATTCTCGGCGGCGATTTCAACGAGCCGTCGCACCGCGATTGGCAAGCCGATACGAAAGCGATTCGGGATCATAACGGCGCGGTTGTCAATTGGGACGCGTCGTTAATGCTTGAAAACGCCGGTTTTGTTGACGCTTATCGCCGACGTTATTCGAATGCCGTTACGCATCCGGGTTTTACGTGGCCCGCCGCAAATCCTGTCGCCGAGACAAAAGGTTTTTGCGCGAAAGACGCCGATGAACGCGACCGAATTGATTTTATTTATTATTTGCCGCAAATCGGAATTGAATTGACGGCGGCAAATATTGTCGGACCGGCGGAATCCGTTTTGCGCGGGAAAATCGCCGCCGATAAAGAAACCGACGCTCTTTTGCCGCAACCTTCCGACCGTTGGTTTACCGACCATAAAGGAAATCTGGCGTCGTTTCAGGTTTCATTAGTCAAAACGAAGAATAAAATTAACGTTGATCAAAAAATGTCGTTTGCATTTTTAACCGATATTCATCAGAATTTTGCGAATAACAAAGATCGTTATAACGGATTTCTTCAAGCGTTAAACCGCGTAAAAGATACCGACGCGGAATTTATTCTTCTCGGCGGCGATACGGTGGACGTTAGCGGCATGGGCGGAAACGGACTCAATAAAGAACAAACCGACGCGATGTATGCGAAATACAAGAAGACAATGGACGACGCGGGTTTGCCTTATTATCCCGCAATCGGCAATCACGACCGTTATTACAACAAAGAGGAAGGTTTCACCGGCGGCGACGAAATTTTCAAAAATTACTTTGGACATTCTTATCAAACGTTTGAGAAGAAAGGCGTGCGTTTCTTTCTCGTCAATTCCGTGCAATCAACGGAAAAAGGCGGTCTTTCGGTGGGAAACGAACAATTAGAATGGATAAAAAAAGAATTGATACGAATCCCGTTGGCAACGCCGATTGTCGTTGTTACGCATGTTCCGGTTTATTCGATTTATTATCCTGTTGTTGAAGGCAAGGCAAGCGGCGCGGACGTTATTGCGAATTTCAAGGAAGTTCTTGCCGTTTTCCGCGAACATAATTTGCAACTTGTTTTACAAGGACATCAGCATTTGTACGAGGAAATTTTTTCTCAAAACGTGCAATACGTCACCGGCGGTGCGGTTTCTGCCGGATGGTGGAGCGGCGCATTTCACGGAACGGAAGAAGGTTTTCTCCTTGTTCATGTGGACAAGGAAAATCGATTCACATGGAAATATGTCGATTACGGCTGGTCGCCGAAATGAATTGAATTGAGAAAACGTCTAAAAACTATTTTTATAATTTTTCAGTGAAATAGGCGTTTTTTGAAACGCCCTGTCATTGACGCTCCAAAGTATTTTCACAAGTTTTTCACTGAGAAATTTTCCATCGACAACCTTATTACGACATTATTTCAATAGGGTTTGATCTGTATCGCAAAACTCGCGCGGGTTCTTTTCGAAAAGAATAAAAAAATTTTTTCATAAAAACCCGCAATACGGACGATAGACGACTTGACGATTTTTGTAGTTGCTATAAGATAGAGAACAACAAATGAGAAGAGGACAAAAATGAATCGGGAAGAAATGCTTGTAGAAAAACATGTCAGATGTTGAATGTGGCGGTTCAGGAAATGAAAACGCCAAGAGATTTTAACGGTATTAAGTTGTATTATTCGGAAATACACGCATTGGAAGCCATCAATAATCACAAAGACGCCAATATCAGTATGCTTGCCGAACATTTGGCGGTTACGGTCGGCGCAGTTTGGCAAGTGGCAAAAAAACTGAAAGCAAAAGGATTGATCGAACAATATCATCCGCAAAATAACCGAAAAGACGTCTGTTTTTGTCCCACCGAATCAGGACGTGTCGCCTGCGAAGGACACGCCCAATATCACTAAGCAATCAATCCCGAATTTTCCGGTTTTGTCGAACAATTGACCGAACACGAAGTAAAAATTATTGTGAAATTCCTGGACGGAGTTACGAAATCGGTGGTCGGTATCGTGTGAGTTTTTTCCGCACGGAATCTGGTATCTGAAACCTGAATCTCTTGTTCTACGCCTCTGCGTCATAAAGACAAGAAATTCGGGTTTGACGATTTGTTCTCATTTTTTCACAAACGAAAGATGTTCGATGCTTTCGACGAAATGAGGACGATAAAAATTTTGACTTTCATCAAGCGGAGGAATGCGCAAATACGGAACGCCGCGACGTTCTTTAGGAGAATGTTCTTCATAAACGGTTATTGTTGCCGTTTTGGATTCCGTGTCGGGATGCGGGACGTATTCAAATGGTTTACCGGTGACAGGCGCGGTTGGAAGTTTTTCAAGATAGCTTCCTTCGAGAACGTCTAATGTTTCTGGCAGTTCACCGTGTTCCATGTAATACGCCTGCAACGCCAACGAAATCATTTGACTGCGGAAACGAACCTCGTTGTGGTACATAACGTTCAAATCGAACTGCCAAACATAGGACAAAAGAACGGAATTCCGATGAGTCTGTAAATATTCACGGTATTCATTCATCACCCGTTGCCGATTTCCCAATTCCTTATTCTTGATTTGCCGAAAGTTTCCTTCGTTATCATTGACCAGCCGATCAATTTCTTCGATCCATTGTGATTCGATCTGAAATTCATAATTCAACCGCCGCATAATCCTGTATTTTTCCCAAAATAAACCGTAGCGATACCAAAGCGGCTTGCGCACCGTTTTTCCTTTTTCGTTGGGCATCGTTCCATAAAATGCGTCGCGGTACTCAATTTCATATTGCCGCGTCAAACGTTCTTGAAACGGCGGACGTTTTTTTGCGTAATCTTCCAAAAATCGTATCATCTCTTTGATCGTTTCCGTTGTGGCGTATTGGGAATTTGCAAAACGGGATACGAATCTCGGACTGAAATAAAAGTAACGTGATGAAAATTGGGGATAAATTATCGCTTTCTGTTCCGCAAGAATATAATCTTTGACATGTTCGACAGTCGGTTCACGTTCTGCCAAAGAATAATGTTTATTCATTGATTTTTGATTTTCATCAATATTCCCGAAATTCAAAAAACTCGGATCAGGATAATAACCGAATTGAATGATCGGCACGGAAAAAACACGGACAAACGGAATCGCGAACAAAATCAAAAGCGTCGGAACAATCAGCGCAGAAACCGGCTTGTACCATCCCGCCCAACTGTTGCGTCCGCGCATCCAATCGGCGGTGCGAATCCGCGACGCGATAAGACACGCTATCAAAATCGGCAAAACCGCCCAGACAATTCCGAAAGGACCGAACATGTAATTGACAATCATCGTCCACAACAATCCGACGGCGAGAGAGAGTCCCGCCGCCGCGATGATTCCAAGAATGATACTTCGCACAAACAACGAAATCATCTGTCCGAAACAAAAGATCGCAAACAAAAGCGTTACAATCATTGTGAGATATATGGAAGAATCTGTTCCGCCCCACTGAAAATAAACCGTATTACTTTTGGATACCATTGCCGCAAATGTTCCAAACAGTATCAAAAGCGGAATCGTATAAATCAAATACGCGCCGCCGAAAACGAGGATTCGGCTCCACCAGATTTTGCTTGGCGCGACGCCGATATTGGCGAGCATTGACGCGGCGTTGTATTGTTGGTCGCGGTAAAACGTGCTGCAACAGAAAATCAATCCGACCGCCGTACCGAGCATCAGCAGCAAAAATAATTCAAATTGCGCGTCGATGCTGTTCACCCAATGCAAATAATAAATGTTTATCAGTGATACAATCAACAGCACAAACATTGCGCCGAGTGCGGCAAATGCCGAACGCGATTGACGGTACGACAGCCAAAGAAGATTTCGCATCGCACCATATTTCGGCGGCGCGAGAAGACGTTTGGTTGCGGCGGCGGTTTGTGCAGGCGTGAGCGTTTTCGGAATCGGCGGCGTCATTGGACGGTAAAGCCATTTGCGTCCTTGAACGACGGCGCACGTTCCAATCACGGCGCAGAGAATAAGCCGAAACGGTGCGCCGCCCGCGTAGGCGACAATAATATCCTGATTGCCGCCGCCGAAATTCCTGTTCCAAAGAACCGCCATAAAATACGCCGCAAACGACGCGGAAAAAAATGTCGCAAGCAACGCGGTCAATTGACGTTGAACCCGCACTGACCAAAAGAGTCCCCAGCATAACGCTTCGACGACGGCAACGCTCATCACGCCGAACACCGACGCTCCGCTGTCTGACGTACCGGAAATCGCCGCCCAGAAACCGGATTCGATTCCCATAAAAATTGCCAAAACCGCAACGCTGATCAACAGCCACGCGATTTTGCCGAGAAACACGGCGGCGCCGGTTACCGGAAGTCCGCGCAAGAAGCCGAATGTTTTTTCGTCGTGTTCCCGCGCAAACAAAATACTGGACGCGCCGGCGGCGTATAACGCCGTAGCGAACATGCCGATTGTCCAAAATTGCGGCGTCGTATTGCTGAACCAGCTCGACATAAACGCCGACAATTGCAGGAGGATTCCCAGTAAAAAAATCGCGGCAACCAGTAATATCTGTTGCCGATACTCTTTCCAAAATAACGCTCGGATTGGTTTCATTTTTTGTTTCCTTTTTATTGTTGTTATGTTTACTTTCCCGTGCGCGGATCGCGACCGCCGGCGTAGCCGACTGACGGGGCGCTTCAATACGCTCGCTTACGCTTCCCGCTCTGATTTTTAGCGATTCATTTCGCTCTCCGTTTTTTACTTTTGACTTTTTTCCCGATTGGGTTTTAAATCGATAATTCTTTGCGTTTCATTGTTTCCATAATGCTGGAGATACCCCGGCAAGGCGCTATCGTATTGATACGCGAGATACGGCGTTCCTTTTTCGTGCGGCGATTTGGGCGAAAGCGCCGCTTCGGTTTCCGGCGCCGGATGCGGAACGTAATCAAACGGAACGTTGTAAAACGGCGTTAGCGGAATCTCCGACAAATACGTTCCCCGTAATTCGTCGAGCGTTTCCGGCAAAGCGCCGTCGTGTTCCAACATCCACAAACGCAACGCCAGAACAATCAACGTTTCGCGGCGTTGCGCTTCGCTCAAAAACAACGTGCAAGGCGTGACCGGAAGCTCCCTGAAACTATAATCGAGCGGAAAATATTTGTTTGGCGTTTCTTTTTGCGTATCCTGAATTTTCTTTTGAAGATATTCCGCGCTCCCCCGATTTTGAAATATCAGTTGTTCCGACTGTTCCGCAATCAACGAATCCGTCTGAAAACGGTATTTTACATACGCCAACGCCCGCGTCTTTTCCCAAGGCGCAATCCATCGCGGAAAATCGTAAATCATAAAATCCTGAAACGCCGCGTATCTCTTTTTACTTCTCCAATTGCTTTTGACGTTATGATAAATGCGCTCGTAATGACGCCGCGTCAGCGTTTCGGACGGAATACGACATTCCGGCGTCGTTTCCAAAAATGCAATCGCGTCTTTGAGAAATTCCGGCGTCGGTTCGCTGTAGATGGCTTGAACGCAAATTTTATCATAAAACATTCTTTCGCCGAAATAAGCGTTTTGCGGCGTATTGAGCGGATTTTCCCAAAATTCGCGGACGTTTTTCCATGCCGTTTTGTAATCGTCAAAATGATTGCCATTATTCGTCAATAGAAACAATTCTGTTGCGCGATTATCATTCTCTTGAGTATTCACATTTTGCCGCAACGCCCAATCGTCGAGTTTGTAGCCGTAATTTGCGGTCGGAACGGTTGCAATCCGATAAACCGCGAGCGCCGCAATCGTCAAAACAAACGGCGCTGCAAAACACAACGCGATTTTCCGCATCGACGCGCGAAGCGGACGTTCCCGCATACAATCGTGAATCCGCATCCGCGACGCGACGAAAAACGACAACAACATCGGCAACGAAAAAAGAACGCTCGACATTATTTCCATTTCAAAATTACCGGAAAAAATTTCGATAAGATGCAGATAAATCATCCACCAAAACGCAAGGAACAATCCGACGCCTGTCGTTATCAACGGTAAAATCACGCTTCGCGTAATCATCGACGCGAATTGTCCGATAGCAAACATCGTGAAAATAAAAATCATTCCTATGACAATATCAGAATAACGCTGGAGCGGAAGTTTTGAAAGTCCCCAATATTTGTCGATAAAATACGTTCCGTTCAGCGCGGCGCAACAAAGAATCATCAGCGAACCGAACAAAACAATTCGGCTCCGCCAGACTTTGCCCGGCGAGACGCCGCGATAGGTCAGGAAAAGGATTCCTTTTTTGCGATGATCGGGATAAAAAATGTTGCTGCAAACGATAAATCCGAAAATCCAACTGAATAACGGAATCCCTTCCCGAAGAAATCTGCTCAAATGCGTATTGTAAATGTTGTAACGTTCCGTCGCGTAAAGCAGAGGCGACCAAAGAAGAATCGCCGCCGCCATCAAAAGAACAAACCAGACAAGATACGACGATTGCCGGTAACATTGCCAGACCAGCGCGAGAAATTCGCCGCGCATCGGTTTTTGAGTTTTTAATTGTTCTATCGTGATTTCTTTACGCCGCCGCTGTTTGTTCGCAAAAAATCCGATTCGCGCGACAATCGTTTTGTCCTGACGTTTACGAAGCCAGTTATTACCGTTCCAGACGCCGAATCCGCCGAGCGTCGCGCTGACAAAAAGGTAAACGTAAAGAACAAGCGTAAAATCAATATCTTTGCAATAGAAAAAACAAGAGATCGTCCACGCGCTAAAAAGAAGGGAACCAAACGCCGACGCAAGCGTTATGACAACCGCGTGAAGTTGTTTGCTTGTCAGGGTTGACCAGAACAAGCCGTGACAAACGCCGGTAAAAAGATAAATGAAAAGTATTTCCATTCCGTCTTTCCATTCGTCGGCGGTTGTCGCCCAACGAGCGCCGAGAATCGGCAGCCAAACGAGCGTTACGAACGTCAGCGCAACCGCAAGCGCCGCCATACTGACAATCAGCCACGTTAATTTGCCGATCAGCACGGTACTTCCGCGAACCGGCATGTTCCGCAAAAAGGCGTCGGTTTGATCCTCTTTTTCTTTCGCAAAAAGAATCGCCGACCCCGCAATCGCGTAAATCACGAGAAAAGTTCCGGCGACTTTCGTCATTCCGGGAAATTCGACGGAACTCCCCACGCCGAGAGCGTAATAGATCCCATAAATACACGTCTGCGTAAGCACGCACAAAATCGCCATCGCCGCCGGCAACAGAATCTGCTGTCGATACTCTTTCCAAAATAACGCTCTGATTGGTTTCATTTTTGAGTCCTTCAGGTTACAGGGTTCAGGTTCCAGTTGTTAGTTGTTTGAGGTGGGCTGCCTTTCGCCGAAAGGCAGCGTCGGCACAGCCGACAGTTGAGTGTCAATTTTATTGTGATTTCATTATAAAAATATTTTTTGCGGGTATTTGCACCTTTATGCCTTTATTTGTTATGTACAATTTTCCAATTTATAAAGGCATAAAGGCGCAAATCATTAAACCACTTTTAATGCTACTAAAGGCGCGTTATGCGTTACCGTAACACACAATAATATCTTTCGGCATTCCACATTTTCTGTCGGCGTTGCCGACGCGACGTTTCGGCGAAACGTTGCCTACCACTTGCTTACGCTGCGTGCTCTGATTGCGTCCTGCGATCTTCACTTTGCGCTCTGCGCTTCCTCCGACATATACGAAATGAAAATTTCTTCTAACGTTGGAGTTCTAATTTCAAAGCGTGTGATGTTCGGGTCTTTTTCTAAAATTGAAACTGCCGCCGGATCGAGATTGCGTCCTAAAACCTGAACTTCGCGGCGTGTCAGACGTTGTTCGACAAGCGTTTCGACCGGTGCGGAAAAATCGGGAAGTCCGTCTTGTCCGCGCGGCGCGTCGTTGGAAACAGTCGCCGTAATCAAGTGCGACGTTTCTTTCAAATGTTCCATTGACTCGACTAACAACAATTTGCTTTTCTTCATAATCGCCACATAATCGGCAACACGTTCCACTTCGCCTATTTGATGACTCGAAAGAAAGACGGTTTTACCGTCCGCCGCGCGATCCACCATGCTTTCGAGAAATTCACGCCGCACCAGCGCGTCCAAGCCCGAAGTCGGTTCGTCGAGAATCAATAATTCGGGATTATGCGCCAACGCTAACGCCAGCGATACTTTCGCTCGCATTCCTTTCGAGAGCGATTTGACTTGCGTTGTCAGCGGCAAACCGTATTCTTCAATTTGCCGACAGTACGTTTCCCAGTATTCCCGCTTAAAATACGACGACGTGAATTTTCCGATTTCCGCAACGCTCATCCACTCGTAAAGCAGCGGCTGTTCCGGCACGTAACCGACTTTCGTGCGAATCGCCACGTCGTCTTGTTTACTATCAAGACCAAGTACGGTCGCCTTTCCCTCGTCCGCGTCGGTCATACCGAGCAAAATGCGGATGGTTGTTGTTTTTCCGGCGCCGTTTTCTCCAAGCAGCGCGAACACCGTTCCTTGTTCAACCGTGTAAGAAACGTTGTCGAGCGCGACGTTTTCGCCGAATCGTTTGGAAATATTCGCAAGTTCAATAACATGAGTCATAGCTGGTCTCCTTTAAGATAAAGTAGTCACGGAAAGAGTTGTATCCAATAAATGTCCGACAATTTCGCGAATATCGACCGGTTCGAGCCGACTCCGCACCGCCTCGCCGAAAAGCTGGCGGAAACGATTTTCGAAAATCGTTTTTCTTTCGATTTGACAACGCTCTTTGGCGTTGTTTGCCACAGCAAGTCCCATGCCGCGCCGCGAATAGACGATTCCTTCATCTTGCAAACTGCGGTAAGCGCGGACGACCGTATTTGGGTTGATCGTCAGTTCCCGCGACAATTCGCGCACCGAAGGAATCAACTCGTCCGACTGCACCGCGCCGGCGGCAATCGCAAATTTGACCTGTTGTACCACCTGTTCATAAATGGCTTGCGAACAAGCCGGGTCAATCTCGATAAACATCTCAACACCTGTTTCTTTGTTAGGCGCGAGGCAGAGGCGAAAACCAAGATGAAATCATTTGCTAAATCCAAAAATACGGCAAATTTTCCCTCGCGACTCCCGTTTTCTGCCTGAATTCTGTTGTAGTACGCTACTGTACTAATTATGTAATACAGTATATCGAAAAAATATTCGCGCGTCAATAGGGGATTTTAAAATTTTTGAGATTTTCTTGAAAATAATTTTTTGAGCCAAAAAGTGATAATCAATAACGCGCGCGGTAATTTAATTGGTTTATACAAGCGTTATAGAGTTGTAATTTGAGTTTATTCTCAATTTCCAGATCAATTTTCTCTGGTCGTGCATTTTCGCGAGTCAATCGTTTCGTCCTATACAGAAGTTCACAACACTTTTACCTCGCCTGACGCCGAAAGCGAACTTGTTTGCGAAGCGTTTCGTAATTCTGTTCTGACACGTAATTACGCTTGAATCTACTGAATCTACAAAAATAATCGCGAACGCTTTCTTTGGGGAGGAAAGTCGCGCGGCAACATACGCTACCGAACATAAATTCTGTCCATTTTCCAGCGTTAAGAAGTTTTGCTTATCAGTGAAAATGTTTCACTCAAATTCATATATTGAAATTCCATTTGTCAGTTTTATCAATATCTATAGGATTAGTCAGTATTTCTATCATATTACACGGAAAATAAAAATAACGCAAGAGATACCGCCAGCAAAAATGCTGGCTCTTTTATTTTGTATAAAATTTTCCGCGTTATTTCGCGGTTTATTCACGATAAATCACAAATTTATTTTGTAAAATTCCCATAAAAAAATAAATAGAAAAATTTTGAAAATTTTAGGATAAGAAGAGAAACACAATCTTGACAGTGGCTCGAATATTGCTATTTTTATCGTTTAATACTTTTACAAAGCACAAAAATTACAATTTTCTCGACAAAGAAAGGAAAGAAAATGATTCGCAATCGAATTTATGAAACAATTACTCAAACAACTTTTGACACTCCGTTGGTACGGCTGCGCAACACGATTCCAAAAGAACACGCAACCGTATTGCTGAAATTGGAATTTTTCAATCCGCTTTCCAGCGTCAAAGACCGAATCGGGCGTGCGATGATTGAAGCGGCGCAAAATGCGGAAATTTTGACTCCCGAAACGGAAATTATCGAACCGACTAGCGGAAATACCGGAATTGCTCTTGCGTTTGTCGCGGCGGCGAACCGTATCAAACTTACGTTGGTGATGCCGGAAACAATGAGCATGGAACGCCGTTTATTGCTCGCCGCGCTGGGAGCCAATCTTGTTTTAACGCCGGGAAACGCCGGCATGAAAGGCGCGATTGATAAAGCGTATCAACTTTCCGAACAAAATTCCAATTCATGGATTCCGCAGCAATTTGAAAATCCGTCAAATCCGGCAATTCACGAAACGACAACCGGACCGGAAATCTGGGCGGACACGCAAGGAAATATTGATATTTTTCTGGCGGGAATCGGAACCGGCGGAACGTTTACCGGTTCGGTTCGGTTTCTACGGAGCCGAAAACGGGATTTGGCGGCGTACGCGGTAGAGCCGGCCGATTCGCCGGTTCTTTCCGGCGGAAAACCCGGACCGCACGGCATTCAGGGAATCGGCGCCGGTTTCATTCCGAAAAATCTCGACACGTCTTTAATTAGCGACATCGAAACAGTTTCCACCGAAGAGGCGTATCATTGGGGACGGCGGCTTGCAAAAGAAGAAGGAATTTTAGCGGGAATCAGTAGCGGCGCGAATGTTGCTGTTGCCGCACGGCTTGCCGCGCGTCCCGAAAATCGCGGAAAAACGATTGTTACCGTCGCGGCAAGTTGCGGTGAACGCTACCTTTCGACAAAATTATTTCGAGAATAAATGAAAGATTATTCAAATTTTCTTAGTATTCACAAGCGGATTGTTCATTTGGGAATACTTCTCCTCCGAAATCCTAAAATACGTTGCCAAAAGACGACACAATCACGGAAAATGAGAAATGGAGGTCGCAAAACCTCCATTCGCAAGGAGACGTCCACCAGCCATAAAAAAGAAAAACGCTCCCCAATACCCAATCAGACGTTTCAGAACATCCCACATCTGTGGACTGGAAGAAAATTTGTAGAAATTGAGAAATATTTTTCAAAATCGTTTCCCCCTATTGACGAAAAAATTTTTTTAGGGATAATTCTTTCATCGTTGTTGGCCCTGTCGTCTAGCCCGGTCAGGACATAGGCTTTTCATGCCTGTAACACGAGTTCAAATCTCGTCGGGGTCATTATAAAAATTAAAGCGTCTTGCGTTAAACCGCAATAACGCTTTTTTTGTGGAATAACGACAAGCAATAATTGTCTTTCACAAACTTCCGCATTTTTTCTGAACGCGGACTTGTTTGCGATGCGTTTCATTAATCTGTTCTAACACATGATTACGCTTGAATTTATGAAAATAATCGCGGACGGTTTCTTCGAGAGGAAAGTCGCGAGGCAACATACGCCATTGCGATGACCGTTTGGGGACGCGCCGCAGAAATGAAAGTTAAAACAAAACGGCGCTCGAAAGAAATCTTCACGCCGCAAACCAATTCATCCCGCGTCAACAATTACAATGACGCGGACGAATCAAAAGAAAAAGTAAACGCTATTTCAACGCTTCGGCAAATTCGTCTAACGAAGTACACGTTGCCGCAAGGACAACAAGCGATTCAAGAGCAACCGCGTCGGTTCGTTGTCGTAATGAATCGGCAATCGATTGAGGAACTTCGTTAAAACGGGCGCGTAAAAAGGTCAAAATGTC
>JAISZO010000078.1 GCA_031269105.1 Planctomycetaceae bacterium
GAGTTTCGGTAAAAAATCGTTGATTTCGTAAATTTTTTCGAGTTGTTTCTCGGTATCGAACATCGAAAGTTGCGACATTGGAATAAATAAATAAATAAAAGGAACGGACGGACTAAAAATTCTAAAAGATAATCATAAAGGACGCTCTCAATCTTGTAAAGAAGAAGAGGAGGTTATTAGAACCGCCCTTAATATTTTTATTCAAATTTTGCGTATTTTATCTATTTATCATATATATCACCCTTTTTTACAATTCCGAACTGCTGAGCGACTGATTGACCAGATGCAAACCGCATTCGGTTTTGGCTTGTCCCGCCCATCGACCGGCGCGCTCGTCTTCGCCGGGAAGCGTCGGGCGGGTACAGGGAGCGCAGCCGATACTCGTATATCCCTGATCCAGCAGGGGATTGTACGGAATCGATTCGGTGATAATCTTTTTCCAAACCTGTTTTCCCGTCCAGAACGCCAACGGCGCAATCTTCACCAATCCGAATTTCGCGTCCCAACCCACGACGGGAGTGTTCGCGCGGGTCGGACTTTGGTCGCGGCGCAAACCGGAAATCCAAGCGTCGTAATGAAGAGCGATTTGTTCCAGCATGCAGATTTTCCGCTCGTAACAACATCGGTTCGAGTCCGTGAGATAGACCGCTCCGCCGTTTTTCAATTCGTATTCTTCGACGGAAAGCTCCGGCGTTTCGCGATGAATATTCAATCCGTATTGGCGGTTGATCCGTTCCAAAAGCTCCAACGTTTCGGGAAATTGGTAGCCGGTGTCGAGATTGAAAATCGGAATCTTTGTTTCCAGACGCGCAAGAATCGAAAGAATCACGCAACCGCTATTGCCCAGCGCGGTTGCCATCGTCAGTTTTGGGGCGTAGGAGTCGAGCGCCCAGCGAAGAATCTCTTCCGGTTCGCTTGCGGTAAGTTTCGCGTTCCAATGGCAGATAAACTCCGCCTGTTCCAGCGAAGGAAGTTTCGGGAGACGTTTTTGCGGCGTTGAAGAGGTAAGAGGACTCATGGTCGTATCCATTTCTTTTCTCTAAATGACGTAATCTTCATGAAACACGACGGACTGCGTCGGAACGACAAACACGGAATCCTCGACGTCAAACGGGCGGCGGCGGAATTTCTCGTGCGACATTTCCACGTAAATCTCTTTGCCGCTTCCGTCCACCAATTCGATTTTCGCGAACGCTCCCGCCAATTGCACGCGACGGATCGTTGCCGGAAAGCCCGTATCGTCGGGGTTATCCGCCGAAAGCTCGATTTCATGCGGACGGACAAACAACGGAACTTCCTCGCCTTCGCGCGTGGCATGAGCGGAATCAAACACGATCTGTCCGGCAACCACGCGCCCGTGAAAGAGATTCACGTTTCCGAGAAAGTCCATCACAAAAGCGTTCTTCGGATGATGAAACACGTCCACCGGCGTTCCTTCCTGCTCGATTCGTCCCTGATTCATCACGATCACGCGGTCGGCGAGTTCCAGCGCTTCCTCTTGATCGTGCGTAACAAACAAACTGGTCAGCTTGATTTCATCGTGAAGCCGCCGAAGCCATCGCCGCAGATTCTGACGGACGCGAGCATCGAGAGCGCCGAACGGTTCGTCGAGCAGAAGAAACTTCGGCTCAATCGCCAACGCGCGCGCCAGCGCGACCCGCTGACGCTGACCGCCGGAAAGCTGATCGGGATACCGTTTCTCCAAGCCGTCCAGTTGAATCAAGTGAATCAACTCCGTCACCCGTTCCCGAATCGCCGCGCGGGATACGCGGTTCTTTCCCCGCCGCACGCGAAGTCCAAACGCGATATTTTCAAACACGCTTTGATGACGGAAAAGGGCGTAATGCTGAAACACGAATCCCACGCGGCGTTCCGCAACGCGGTTGCCGACAACGCTCTGCCCGTGAAATAAAATATCGGCGTCATGCCCCGGCTCGAACTCTTCGAGACCGGCGATAATCCGTAACAGCGTCGTTTTTCCTGAACCGGACGGTCCCAACAGAGCGACCAGTTCGCCGTCGGGAATCTTCAAGCTCACATTGTCGATTGCGGTAAAATGACCAAACCGCTTGGTGATGTTGATGACTTCAATACTCATTGATGGTAAGCGTAAGTTAAAAGTTAAGGTAGCCGCGCAGCGGCGGAATCATGCGTAACCGACGGTGCAACCGCCGGAAAGCGCCGCGCGAAAACAATAAGCCCCGCACGGGGCGAAATAATAAAGCGTATCGTCATGGATGATCTCGTTCCTGCGGGACTTATTTATTCAGCACGGTCTTGGCGTCCGTAGGTTGCGCTGCGCCTACGGTTATGTAACCACCCCGTCGGTCGGCTGCGCCGCCCGCCACCCCTCCACAGAAGGGGAATTTTACGTCAGTCGCTGCGTTTGTTTTGCTCTCTGCGTTCTTGCCTGCCATGTTTTCTCCCTTTTCGTTTTCTTTACTCCGTAGGAGTTTGGCTTTCTCGTGTTGAATACCAACACTGGTATCTGGAACCTGGTTTCTGTTACCTCATACGAACGCTGGCTCCTGTTCCCTGTCGCCTGACCTGACTCCTCGCTCACCGTTTGTCTTTTCGTTTGGTCTTCCATTCGAGGATGGTTTTGGCGACGAGCGTGACGAGTCCCAAGAACGCAAGGAGCGACGCCACCGAAAACGCCGAAACGTAACTGTATTCCGCGTAAAGCGTTTCTACGTGGAGCGGAATCGTGTTCGTGACGCCGCGAATGTGTCCCGAAACGACGCTGACCGCTCCAAATTCCCCCATAGCGCGGGCGTTGCATAAAATCACGCTGTACAGGAGCGCCCATTTGATATTCGGGAGCGTTACCTTCCAAAAAACGCTCCATCCGCCCGCCCCAAGCGAGACCGCGGCTTCCTCTTCAAGCGTTCCCTGTTCCTGCATCAGCGGAATCAACTCCCTCGCGACAAACGGAAAAGTGACAAATATCGTGGCGAGAACAATTCCCGGCACGGCAAATATGATCTTAATATCCTGTTCGATCAGCCATCCGCCAAGCGCCGTTTGCCGCCCGAATGCAAGGACGAAAATCAAACCGGCAATCACCGGCGAAATCGCAAACGGTAGGTCGATGAGCGTAATGAGAATGTTCTTGCCGGGAAACTCAAACTTCGCAATACACCACGCCGCCATCACGCCGAATACGACGTTCATCGGCACTGCAATCGCCGCCGTCAGTAACGTTAATCGAATCGCCGCCAGAGCGTAACGGTCGTTGAAACTTGCGAAATACGCTTCCGATCCCTTGCGAAACGCCTCCGCAAAGACCGCCGCCAGCGGTAGCAGCACAAACAACGCGAGAAACGCCGTAGTGATGAAAATCAACAGCAAGGAAGTAGCGTTCCCGCGAAGACGTCCCGTTTTTTTGTTTGTTATCCGTCGAGGTCTCATGAATTTCTATTTCTTTCCTTTTCTCGCATACCATTGCGTCATGTTGATAATCAGCATCAGCACAAACGACGCGCCCAGCATGACGACGGAAATCGCCGTCGCTCCGGCATAGTCGAATTGTTCCAGTTTCGTATAGATCAGCAACGCCGTGATTTCCGTTTTCATCGGCAGATTCCCCGAAATAAACACCACCGAGCCGTATTCTCCCAACGCGCGGGCAAAGGCGAGAGTAAAACCCGTCGCCAACGCGGGGAGAACGGACGGTAAAATCACCCGCCAAAACGTCTGCCACTTCGTCGCGCCCAGCGATTCGGCGGCTTCTTCAATTTCTTTATCGAGGTCGTCCAGCGACGGCTGCAAAGTCCGCACGACAAACGGCAGTCCGATAAAGGTCAGGGCGATGAACACTCCAATCGGCGTGTAAGCGATCTTCATTCCCGCTTTGGCGAACCAATATCCGATCCATCCGTTCGGGGCGTAAATGGTCGTCAACGCGATTCCCGAAACGGCAGTCGGCATGGCAAACGGCATATCGACAATTGCGTCGAGAAGTTTCTTTCCCGGAAACCTGTATCGCGTTAAAGTCCACGCGGCAATGAATCCAAAGACCGCGTTGACTACCGCCGCAAGGAACGACGCGCCGAACGTCAGCTTGTACGACGCGACGATTTGCGCGGAACACACCACTTTCAGGAACTCGCTCCACGACAGCGAGGACGTGTTCCATACTAACAACGATAACGGCAACAGCACAATTAAGCCGAGATACGTCAGAGCGACGCCAAGCGTCATCCCAAATCCCGGCAAAACGCTATGCTGTTTGAATTTCCATTTCATCGGATCGTGTTTATTTCAATAAAGGCGTTAATATGAGAAAGCGTTGTTAAAAATTGAAGACGCAGAGTCGTGTTTTCTTTGAATGATTTCGGTTTCAGACTGCAACAACACGAAATCTTTCTCTAAAAACCTAATCCCTCTGAAAAACCGTACTCCGCGTCTTCAAAAACGATTGTTAATTCTTCTTTCAACGTTACTTCGGCTGATAAATCTGGTCGAAGATACCGCCGTCGCTGAAATGCAGCTTTTGGGCTTTCTGCCATCCGCCGAACACGTCGTCGATGCTGAACAACTCGACTTCTTTGAAATTCCCCGCGTATTTGGCGGCGATTTCTTTATCGCGCGGACGGTAAAAGTGTTTCGCGGCGATTTCCTGCCCCTCTTTGGAGTAGAGAAATTTCAGATACGCTTCGGCGACTTCGCGCGTTCCGTTCTTATCCGCAACTTTATCGACGACAGTTACCGGCGGCTCGGCGAGAATGCTGATCGGCGGTACGACAATGTCGAACTTTTCGGTACCGAACTCTTTGATCGCCAACACCGCTTCGTTTTCCCACGCCAAAAGCACGTCGCCGATTTCGCGCTGCACAAACGTCATGGTCGAGCCGCGAGCGCCGGTGTCCAACACCGGTACGTTTTTGAAAAGCGCGACCAGATGTTCTTTCGCTTTTTCTTCCGCCGCTTTCACTGCGTCGGCAAATTTCGGGTCGTTGACCTTTTTCAAGTCGCCGCCGAGTTCGTTTTTCAGAATGTGTCCCCACGCGGCAAGATAATTCCAACGCGCGCCGCCGGACGTTTTGGGATTCGGCGTAATGACCTGGATTCCCGGCTTGACCAGATCGTCCCAAGTTGCAATCTTTTTGGGATTCCCTTTCCGCACGAGAAAAACGATTGTCGATGTGTAAGGCGTGCTGTTGTCCGGCAAACGTTTTTGCCAGTCCGCCGGAAACAATTGCGCTTTTTCCGCAATGACGTCAATGTCGTAAGCCAACGCGAGCGTGACCACGTCCGCCGCTGCGCCGTCAATAACCGCCCGCGCCTGCTTGCCGCTTCCGCCGTGCGACATCTTCACATCGACATTGACGCCGGTTTCCTTTTGATAATGTTTGACAAAGGCGTCGTTGAACTCCACGTAGAGTTCGCGAGTCGGATCGTAAGAAACGTTCAGCAGAGAAACGTTCTTGACGACCTTCGGCGTTCCTTCCGCCGAATCCGCGTCACCGTTCTTGGGAGTGCAGGAAACGACAAAAGGAAATCCAATTGCCGCAACAAGAATCAGTGTTGTCATTTGAAACTTTTTGTTCATTTTGATCTTTCTTGTTTCTTGCTCATTTTTGTTTGTTTCAAAAACACAAGACCGTTATCGTAAACTCTCACCCAAAGAATGGCGGTCTTGTCATAACAGATAGAGAAAGCATGATTTATGCCAAACGAAAAAAAGCGCTGAAATTTCCAAAAACAGGGATTCAGCCAGCAAATATCACGGTGGACTAGCAAATATCACGGCGGACTAGCAAATATCACGGCGAAAAGACGTCTTTTTGGAAAAAATACCGACCGCTTACGCTCAAGAGCGGAACGGCGCGTCCAAAATGCAAGTTTGGCGGAAATGTCATAAAAATTTTACTTTTGGGAAAACGTCGCTTGTTGTTCTTTTATGAAATTGTTATACTCATAATAAAATTACTCGGTGAAATGGAAAAATAACAAATTTGCGCAAGTTTGTTACTTTTTCAATAAAAATTCGTTCTTTGAAAGGGATTTTGATGAGTTCGATACAAGAAATTCAGGAACAATTGATTCGGCTTATCGACAAAGTCGGAAATGGTTATTTTTTAACAGTTGCAAATATCGTAAGATTACCGACAACTGTTCGCAAAGAACTTGGAATGACGACAAAGGCGTCGGGCGCGGATAAGCAGAAAATCTTACAGCCGTTTTTGGGAGACAAATTTGAATTTTTGCGGGGAAGCCGCAGCGTTTGTCTTGTTAAAAAATTACCCGGCGGAACAGACGAATTGGTGTTGAGATTGATTCAAAAAAATCAGGGAAAATCGCCCGGAAGAATTACGTTTCCTTTGACAAAATTGAAAATCGTCGAATCCTTGAATCGTCTGAACGAGAAAGGATTGATTTATTACGAATTAAACGATAAGTACCAAATTAAAAAATTACTTTTAACAAACGTTTCGCAAAACGCAACGGTTTCGGAAAGTACGGCGGATAAAGTCCAAACGTTCAAATCGCTTTACGAGCGTCTCATTCCCGGAAGACAAATGGTTGTCATTGCGGATTTGCGGCGCGGTTTGAATTGGGATAAAGACGTTTTTGAAAAAGTTCTCGAACAGCTTCGCCGCGAGGGAAAAATTCAATTGATGACGGGCGACGCATCGTTAATACAGGAAGAGGACGTCCGGCTTGGCTACAAGGACGCTAACGGTTTTGACTATTTGATTCTAAAATGGAAAACTCCATGATTCCCCAAATTCAAGAAGACATTCGCACAACTCTTCTTACAAACAATCCTTTTTCCACATACGCCGCCGGCGAACCATGGGACGAAGAGCACCCCAGCGTTGATTCGTTGAATAAAGACGTTCTTGAACGTATTAAAACGTTGCTTCGCGAAAAAATACAAAACTCTCGAATACCGCTTGCAGCCGTTGTGTTTGGGGATTCCGGCATGGGAAAGACGCATCTTCTCAAACGAATTCTCGACGCGGTGCGTAGAGAAAACATTCCCGCTTCTTTAGTTTTTGTCCGATCAATTTTTAGTCCGCAGACGGCAATGCAGCGTTTGCTCAGTGAAATCGTGCGGAATCTTGACCGCAAAATCCATGACGTCGGACCTACGCAGTTTGATTTTTTAATCGCCAAAATGTTGGGAGAATATTTAGAATACTTTTTTTCTCAACCGGAAAACGCAAAATGGAAACAACGCAACGAGAAATTTATTCATCGATTAAAAAATGACCTTTACGCCGTTCTTAATTGCAAAATCAACGAAAAAACGCGCATCAAACTTTTTTCCGAAACGTCCGTTTTTTTGAGAAATCATCTGCCGAATATTCCCAAAACTTTTCTTCGCGTTCTTTTTCAATATTCCGAAAAGAATAAACGCGGCGTTGTGATGGAATGGCTGCACGGTCGTCCGTTAGATCGCGAAGACTCCGCACTTCTTGGTCTTGATGATATTCCTCCCCAAAGTTGGGACGACAATCAATATATCGAAGATAAATCGCGCGATATTATCATCGCGCTGGGACTTTTACTGGAACGTTATCATCGCTCGTTATTGATCTGTTTCGATCAATTAGACGCTCTTTATGAAAAAGAGAAAGTATTGACTTTTCAGAATATGGTTCATTTTTTGGTGAACGAGGCGACGGCAATGCTGCCGGTTGCGTTCCTGCGGAATACCACATGGGATTTGCGTTTTCACGTCATGGATGAAGCCGTTCGCGAGCGGTTATTGATGCACCCGCTGACGCTGAACGGTTGCTCGGCGGAACAGGCGAAAGAATTGATAGAAAAACGTATTTTGTATAAGTTTCCCGATCATGGGCGGGAATACGCGCAATGGTTAAACGGAATTTTGTATCCCAGACTGTACGGCGGAGAATCGCCGCGTCAGGTGATTAGTTTGGCGAGTCAAATCATTTGGAAAAAAGACGAACAAACCTGCTTGCCGCAGCCGTCGGAACAGGTTTTGAACCAAGAATTGAATCAGGAACTGTCGCGAGTTCGCAACGATTTGCCTCAACCGGACGCGGAACGTTTGCAAAAATCCTTGCGTTTTTTTCTCGAAAACCGATGCATTTTTCACGCGGAAAATGATATTTTTCGCGGTTCGCATGGTCAATTAACCGGGAAAATTTCCTCTTCGGAGAATTTGTTGTCGCCGATTCATTGCGCGTTTTTTTTCAACACATCGTCCAGCGGAAATTCCGTAAGCGCGGCGTATCGAAGCGCTCTCGCGTTTCAGGAAAAGAATCCCGACGCGCGTTGTTATTACGTCACGGACTCGCGTTGTTCCTTCCGCGACACTTGGAAAAAGGCGGCGGAATATCGGGACGAGTTTCTTCAAAATGGAGGACGTTTCATTTCGCTCGATGAAGAAACGGCGGCTCGTTGGTTTTCTTTATTGTTTTTAACGGATAAAATTCGGGCGGGCGACGTCGCAAATCCCAAAACGGAAGAAGTCATGACGGAAAAACAACTCTCGGAATATGTCAAAAATCATTTTCCTTACGCATTGATTGATTTGCCGTTTGATACGGAAACTAACGTTTCTCCCGTTTCAGACGCCGAAGCGGCGTTAAGCGCTTCTCAAGAAACGCCGCCGAGTATTCCGCAAGAAATACCGGCGGTAAGCGAAGTCCTTCCGCATCCGTTTGACAACGAGGCGAATGAACTTTTGGACAATTTATTGAATACGTTCCAGAAACTTAAATTGCCGGTTGAGCCGTATTTCCCGGAATCGTATCAATGCGGTCCGCGTCTTATTCGTTTGCGGATTGTTCCCGATCAAACGCAAAACGTTACCGTCAAAAAGATTGAAAATAAGTCCGCCGATTTGAAAGTGGCTATGCACCTTCAGGAAGAACCGTTGATTCAAGCGCAAACAGGTTTTGTCAGCGTGGACATTTTGCGTCGCCGCCGCGAAACTCTCACGCTCGGACAATTGCTGCGCGACGCTAAAAAGAATCCCCCCGATAATTCGGACGCGGTTTTTCCACTGGGAGCGGAAATTGACGGTTCGCCGTTTTGGGTCAATTTAGCCGATCCCAACACTCCCAGCATTTTGATTGGAGGAACGTCCGGCAGCGGAAAAAGCGAGTTGCTGAAATCCATTGTGATTGGTCTTGGCGCAACGGCTCCGCCGCGAAGCGTTTATTTTACGCTGATTGATCCGAAACGGGTAACGTTCACCGATTTTTACGATCTTCCTTGCTTGAACGATTCTGTCATTACAGACGAAGAATGTGCGCTGGAAGCGTTGAATGCTCTTGTGGAAAAAATGGAACTGCGGTACGAAAAATTTGAAAGCGCCGGCGTTCCCGATATTGCGGCGTACAATCGCGTTTCGGAAGAGCGTTTTTGTCGGCATATTGTGATAATTGACGAATACGCCGATATGTTGTCGAACAAATTGATGACGGAGAAACTTGAGTTTTGTTTTAAAAAAATCGGCGCGAAAGGACGCGCGGCGGGGTTTCATCTTGTTCTTGCGACGCAACGTCCTGACGCAAAAGTTGTAACGGGGCTTGTGAAAGCGAATCTGCAATTAAAAATTGCGCTCAAAGTAACAAGCAATAGAAACAGTCAAGTCATTTTGGACGAATCCGGCGCTGAATGTCTTGCGGGACAGGGCGATATGTTGATTGGAGGAGCGGTTTCGCGACGTCGATTACAAGGCGCGCTCGCCACCACCGACGATATTGAAAATTTGAAAAAACATTGGAAACAATTCTCTGCTCAAATCATTCGCGACAACCTCTTCCGACTTGATTGACTTATTCGTAATGGACTGCGAAAATGGCGTTTCTTACGGCGTTTCGCATCAACGACGCCGACGCGGGCATGCCGGTGAACAGTTTGAATTGCAAGCACGCTTGACCAACAAACATTTCGACGCCCGATACCGTGATACATTTCCGAAATTTAGCGTTTTTGATTAAAAGCGTATTTTCGGGATTATAAACCGCGTCGAAAACGACCATTCCCTCGCGTAACGCCGCTTTGTCGAAAGGGGTATCGTTCACATTGGGGTGCATTCCAAGCGGCGTTGTATTGACAAGAAGCGTACATCGAAGACCGTGCCGCATTTCCCATCCGATTTCCATACAATCCAACTGTTTCGCCAGTTCCAACGCGCGATTGTAATCAATATCCGTCACGACGACTTTTGCGCCGCGCGACTGTAAACCATAAGCCAACGCTTTTCCCGCGCCGCCCGCTCCCAAAACTAACGCGGTATGACCTTTGATCGGACTTGCGCCGTTGATCTTTCCGCCCATCGCCGCTTCAATACTCAAAACCGCCGCCGCGTAATCCGTGTTGTAACCGAAAAGATCATAATTATCGAGAATGACCGTATTGCACGCTCCGATATCTTCCACCGCCGGATCCGAATGCGTTAATTTTTTGAGAACGTTCACCTTATGCGGAATCGTCACGCTCAATCCGCGAATGCCGATAGACGAAGCGTGTTCAATGAACGCGTTCAAATCTTCCGGCGGAACCAGAAACGGAAGATAAACGCGGTTCATTCCGGCTTCGGCAAACGATTTATTATGAATCAACGGACTGAGACTATGACCAATCGGATAACCAATCACGCCGAAAACTTCCGTATCTTCATCAATGCGGTCGAAATGATAAATGTCGCGCAAGGTTTGGTACGTCATAAGTCCCGGCGCAATCACGCGTTTCGAAGAAAAAGTGGAATAAGTGAACGGCGAACCGAATTTGGGGGCTAAAATCCGCGTCATCACGCCGAGATCGCCCATGCTAATCGCGATTGTCGGAACTTTGAGACAATTTGCTTTGAGTAACTCGAAAACGCGAAAAACGTCATTTAAATTTTGCGGAAAAACGGCGATTTTCACGATATCGGGATCGCATTTCGCCAAATTCTCCCAAATCTCCTGCAAGTTTTTCGGCGTTTCCGACAGATTATGATAGCTGATAATCCGTTTTGTTTTTCCGTAACGCGGAATGGCTTTCGCGGTTTTTTCTTCGAGATCGACATAATCCACGCCGTCAAGAATGGCTTGACGCAATACTTTTTGCCGTTTTTCTTCCGAATCCCGCCAAAGTCCGCCATCTTCGGGCTTTCGGCAGGTGATGATTACTTGCGTCTTTTTTTCTTTGAGCAATCGGGTTAAATCGGGTTCGCGCCGCAAAAAATCAAGCCGCAACTCAACCAACGAGACGTCGTCCGCCGCAAGCGTCTGATATTCTTCAATCATTCGCGTATGACTGCCGCAAGCAATACTGACGCAATACATAACAACACCTTTTCATGAATAAAACGATTTTGAATGGAATTTGAAAATGCAACACGATTTCTTATCGAGAACTTTCTCAAAACCTCTATTTTAGACAAGCGTAACAGGATTGACAAGAGAAAACGTCCCATAAAATCCCGTCAATCTTATTTCTTTCGTCAATTTTGTTTTAGGTTGTAGGTTTCTGATTCCAGGCGCCAGCGTTGGCTTGCCGTACTTTCACGTATTGAATACCAACCAACGCTGGCTCTTGGTCGCTGGAACCTGTAATCTCAAGCAGATTATTCCCTCTTTTGCTTTTCTGACGCAACAAGCGGTATCCTATCGCATAAGTCCGTAAACGTCAAGAGGTTATTTCGCAAAATTCCTCTCGTTACATTCGTTTACTTTTCAACACATTGGTGAAATTCTAGTCGCTTTTCGTCAAACGCTTGGTGAAATCCTTGTAGCGCTTTGGTTGTCGAGGGCGATTTTTGAGGTCGTTTTGGGGAGATTTGGAAGGAACTCATGCAAGCATCTGGAAGGCTTTCACGTCTCGCCACGAAGTAACGAAGAACCGCGAAGTTTTCACGAAGTGTTTTTGAAAGTGGACAAATGATTGTTTTCATCACAGAACAAAAAATTCCGCTTGCGAAACTTTTATCTTTTCACTCGCTTCGCGGTTATCTGGTTAGGGGTTACGTAACGAAATCGCGCGTCGTTGACGGAATTTCGGTCTGTTAGATTGTTTTTCGGAGATTTATCGTTCTTCAAAAGCAAATTGAAGAACGACATTAACTTAAAGAAGAATGCTTTTGACTCAAAGAAGAACCCTTTGGGTTCAAAGCCGCGCTACTTTATTGATTGACCATTTGCCGTTTTCTATTGCTGCGAGGAGAGTCGGTTTTAAGTCGTCGCCCCTGAAAAAAGACCTTGTTTATTTTCCGATTTTTTTTGGCGATCGGAATGTTTGGCAAGGCGGTAACGAGGGCGGCGAGTTGATGAAAAGCGGCGATCAATCGACAAAAGTATTCGTAAATCTTTGTAAAGTACGAGTAACTCCTTGTAAAAATAAAGCG
>JAISZO010000095.1 GCA_031269105.1 Planctomycetaceae bacterium
AAAGAGCGTTACAGTACGTAAAACACGGCTTATTAGCCATTTTACGTACCCCCCCCCCCCGATACATTCTGCCGAAGTTCAAGAAAATCAAACGCCTTGTTCAACTTTTTCATAGTCGAAACTCCTTCTACATTTTTTTGTTTTTTGAAATTGAACTGACAAAAATCACAGCGGCCTTGTCAATTCAGTAAAGTGTATTAATCTTTATTATGCGCAAATAATCCGCGACGTCAATACGAATTGTCGGGAAATTGAAATTTTTTTGAAAATATTTTAAAAGTTAAAAAACGAACGATTTAAATGGGTAAGATTATTGAAAAATCACCAAGACGCCAAAAAAATTATTGCTTGTTTGCGTTGTCGCGTCGTGGGCGCTGTTCTTGTCTTGCTGAAAACGGCGAACCGAGATTTCCTTCAATGTACGACGTCGTCGCTTGATTTGCAATGATTACGTCGCCGCGAATTATGTTTTCGCTGACAATCGCGCGCACAACGTTTTCGCCAAGCGAAATCTGCGGCTTCGGGATTCCAAAATCGCAGCCGCGAATCGAAATCGAACCGCCTTTGACCTGAATGGCGAAACGGTTTTCATTTTTCGCGTCCCACTGCATAAAAATACAATCGGAAAATCCGACGTTTCCTTCATTTTTGCCGTTGATTTTTGCGATTTGACGGCACGGTCCCCAAAATGCGCAATTAACAAACCGTACATTGCCTTGATTGGAATCGTTTACGACAACCATTGTCGGGTCTTCTCCTTGAAACGCGACAAATTCGCCGTTAGTAATGAGGATTCCAAACGGCGCGCTTTGCTCGACCAGCACGGAATTTTGGCACAAATCTGCGCCGATTCCAAGAAAATTCCCGTTGCACGCTCCTTCTTTGCTGCCGCCGAATTTGTAACCGACTTTATATCCAAAGCAAAAAGTATTCAAGACATAATGCCAGTCGGTGCGTTCAAAAATAAACGCTTCGCCGTTTTCTTTCTGCCAGTTAAACAACTCGCGTTTCATGCTCCACCAAGGATTCCAATGGACGTTTTCGATGCGTCCAATATCGTAAATGCCGTCCACGTAAATTCCGCGCCGCAACGGTTGACCGCTGATATTGCGGATTAACGCCCGCTCGTTTTTCGACGCGTCGATGGCATTGTACGGATTGAGCATTTCCACGTCCAGCGTCGCGGGATTTTTGCCGCGCATCGCAATTCCCCAAGGATAAGCGTCGGGGATTTTTTCCGGATCTTGCAGAGGCCAAAACATCACAACGCCCTTGAGCGTGCTGTTCGTATTGAGCGTGATAAACGGCGTCGCGTCTTCTTTGCCTTGATTTTCGGTAACGAGAAACGTCGTACCATCGTCGCCCGGTTTCGGCAGTCCGAGATTGCGGATTCCGTTGTGCGACGGAACCGATTCAAACGATCCTTTGAGCGTAACCGCTTGCGGCACGTTCAAATGTCCTGAAAAAAAATACGTTCCGCGCGGAGCGTAAACCGTTCCGCCCTGTTTTCCGAAAGAGTCCAACGCTTTCTGAAACGCTTCGGTATCGTCGGTTTTACCGTCTCCTTTCGCACCGAAATCGCGTACCGAAACCACGTCGCCGGTTGCAAGATAGGGTTCAATGTTTGCGTCTTTCGACGGCGTTTGCGCGGAAATATACGCGGAAACGCTCAAAAGCGCCGCGAAAAAACATGAGGTCAAAAAAAATCGTCGCATTGTTTGCTCCTGATATTCGGAAGGTTTGATGTTGGAAGACGGGAAAAATCAATAATTTTCCGCTGTTTGCAAGCGTGAGCGGTTATGGCAATTGGAATCGGCGGCGTTATTTTTTACAAAGGAACGCGCAAACTTGCAAACGACGCCAAGATAATTTTTATGTTACCACAACCGTTTTGAGATTTCAATCGGCTGCCGTAAAAAAGAAAGCGATAAAATTTGAAGAACATTAGACAAACGGCGAGATTTGGCGTAAAATTATTTTTTACAAGATATGTTTATTCGCGGACTTAAAACCAAAACCTCAAGGAATCATGAAATGACTCGCAAAAATTGGGTATTGATTGACGCTGAAAATCAGACGGCGGTAGAAAATCTGACGATTGCCGAGCAAGGCGTTACGCTTGTTAAAAAGCGGCTGAAGGCAGGATTGAGCGCAGGCGTGGATGTTCTCGAAATCGACAACGGCGTCCTGTCGCTAACGATTTTACCGACGCGCGGAATGGGAATTTGGCGGGGACAATGCGGAACGGCGTCGCTTCGGTGGCAGTCGCCGGTTCACGGTCCGGTTCATCCTGCGTTTGTGCCGGTTGCCGACGGTTCGGGCGTCGGTTGGTTGTACGGTTTCGATGAATGGTTCGTGCGGTGCGGTCTTGAGAATAACGGGGCGCCGCAATTCAACGAAAACGGACAATTGATCTATTCGCTGCATGGACGTATTGCCAACACGCCCGCAAGCCGCGTCGAAATAACGGTCGATTCCGAAACCGGCGAAATCCTTGTTGAAGGAACGGTTTACGAATCGCGGCTATTTTCCAAACATTTGGAATTGAAAACGCGTTACGCCTTCAAAGCGGGCGAAACGGGTTTTCGTCTGCAAGACGTCGCGACAAATCTTTCCGCGTCGCCGAAAGAGATTGTACTCCTTTATCACATCAATACCGGCTTGCCGTTTGTGCAAAGCGGTTCGCGGTTGGTCGTTCCGTTTGAAGAAATGGCGCCGAGAACGTTCGCCGCAGCCGACGATTTAGCGAATTGGAACGTCTGCAAAAAAGGAACGCCGGGCGTTGAGGAAGTCGTTTACTTTTTCAATCCTGCGGCGGACGCAAACGGCGATACGGAAGTTTTATTCATCAATAATACGAACGAGCAAGCGATTCGGCTTGGTTTTAATAAAAAGCAGTTGCCGTTGTTTTCCTTTTGGAAAAGCCGTTTGCCGGACGAAGACGGTTTTGTCGTCGGAATTGAACCGTCGGTGAATTTTCCGAACACAACCGGCTTTGAAAGTCGGCACGGACGTACGGTTCGACTCGCGCCGAAAGAATCGCGGGAATTTGACTTGAAATTCGCGTTCACGCTCAATAAAGAAGAAACGTTCAACGCGGAACAATCTCTTCTTAAAAATTACCCCGCCGTTGGAACAATCCACAAAAACCCGAAACCGGAATGGAGCGAGTAAAGCGTTCCGCTCTTGGGACTTATGGGAAGTGAAAAGTGAAAAACGAAAAGTTTTGCAAGCGGAATGCTGCGCTCTGGGATTGAAACAATCATTGGAATAGCCGCGCGGAATAAAAAGAACAAAAACAAGTCTCGCAGGGACGAGAGAATCGCTCTATCAATGATGAGTTGTATCATTTCGCTATGAGCTTTATTATCTCGCCCCGTGCGGGAACTTGATTTTACGTTTGTTATCCGTAATAATGTTTGCTTCAATGTTTCAGTTTTCGAGAACGGTATTTTCCGTGAACCAAGTAAAGTATCGATAAAAATCTTTGATTTTGATGATGACAGACAAACAGAACGTGCGCGTCGGAATTTTAATGGGGAGCGACAGCGATTGGCCCAAAATTAAAGCGGCGGCAATGGCGTTGGACGAATTTCAGATTGGCTATGAAGTGCAAGCGATAAGCGCGCATCGCACGCCGGAACTTGCCGCTCGTTATGCGGCAACCGCTCAACAGCGCGGAATTTCCGTTCTAATTGCGGCGGCGGGCGGCGCGGCGCATTTGGCGGGCGTTTGTGCGGCGCATACGATTCTTCCTGTGATTGGAATCCCCGTGCCAACCGACTTGGCGGGCGGTCTTGATTCTTTACTTTCCACCGTCCAAATGCCGGGCGACGTCCCCGTCGCAACCGTAGGAGCCGGAATGGGCGGTCCGCGAAACGCAGGTCTTCTTGCCGTGCAGATTCTTGCGTTAGCCGACTCCGCGTTGCAGGAAAGATTATTGCAATTCAAACAATCGCTTGTCGAAAAAGTGAAGCGGCGTAATCAAAATTTGCAGACGCAAATAAAATCGGAAAAATAAAAAAATTCCGAAAAATTTTTTATTCCGCTTGATTTTTCCGTTTCAATCTGGGATACTTACGTTTTGCGGTCATTTTGCCGTTCCTTCCGAAACTGTTCAGCGGGAAATTTCCGCAGTTTATTACACGCCAGTACAGGAGTTTAAGAAAAATGTCAGAAAAAAAACAACGGGTCGCACGCCGTGATTTTCTCAAATGTGCGGCGGTTGCGGGAGCCGCGTTGGGCGTTCCGCAATTTATTCCGGGAAAATTGCTCGGAAAAGACGGCGAGGTTGCCCCCAGCGAAAAAATTGTCATGGGAGCAATCGGAATCGGATCTCGAGGCGGACATGATTTGAGCGTCTTTTTGAGAGAAAAAAACGTTCAATTCACGGCGATTTGCGATATTCGGCGGGAACGTCGCGAAGCGGTCAAAAAGATGGCGGATCAGAAATACGGCAATAATGATTGCGCTATGTACCGCGACATGTTTGAAATTCTTCAACGTCCCGATATTGACGCGATACTGATTGCCACCGGCGACCGTTGGCATGCGCTCGCGTCGATTATTACCGCGAAAGCCGGAAAAGATATTTATTGCGAAAAACCGCTTTCGTTGACCATTGAAGACAGCCGCGCTCTTGCCGATACGGTCAATCGTTACGGACGAATTTATCAGGCGGGAACGCAGCGCCGGAATATCGGGAATTTCCTCTTGGCGGCGAAAATTGCGCATTCCGGCAAACTTGGGAAAATTACCCGCGTTCACGCTAACACATTACATCCGGCAACCAGCAACGACTGGAAACCGGAACAACCGCTTCCCGATCCCAACGAGATTGATTGGGATCGTTGGCTTGGTCCGTGTCCTTGGCGTCCTTATAACGTTGCTTATACGCGGGGCGATTGGCGCGGTTATTTTGATTTTCACGGCGGCGGAATCCTTGAATGGGGAACGCACACGGTTGATCTTTGTCAGTGGGGAAATCAGTCGGACGATACCGTTCCGATCAAATATTGGCCCGTGAAGGAAAGCGGAAAATCGGAAATTCCGGCTTGGCTTCGTCCTGCCGGCGCGACGATGCAAGACGAAGAAGGCGTGCGCGGAACAACCGTTTGCGCGCAATACGCGAATGGCGTGGAACTTGTTATGCGCGACAGGGGCTGGCTCGGACTCGGAACGTGCAGCGCGCGTTACGAAGGCGAAGAGGGCTGGGTCGAAACCGGCGACAGCGGACGTATGGCGGTTTCCAGCGACGCGCTGCGCTCGGAAATCAAAGTCTTTCACGAAGCGGGAACGTCGCCCGACAATCATATCCGCGAATTTCTCGAATGCGTTAAAACGCGCCGCAATCCCGCGTCAAATGCCAACGTTGCGGCAAACGCGCATATCGCGTGCCACTGCGCGTATATTGCATGGCAGTTGAACCGCAAGGTCGAATTTGATCCGAAAACCGAACGGTTTATCAACGACAACGACGCAAACCGCATGATTTCCCGCGCCAAACGCGAACCCTGGCGGCTGTAAAATTTAAAAACGAAAAGTGAAAAGTTGGAAAATAATCGAAGGTCAAAAGCGAGCTATTGACGTCGCAAACGTCCTTTTTTCCCTTTAACTTCATTAAACTAACAATAAAATAAAGGAATCTCACTTATGAAATATCGAATTTTGCTGTTGCCGGCAGCGTTGATCGCGTCGGCGATAACTTTGGGACAGATCATTGCCCAAGAAGATAAACGGTCGGAAACGGAACTGATTGCGGCGCTGAACGTGCCGGACGATTCCGATAATAGCGTAAAACAGTTTTCGCTTACCGCCAAACAACTTGCCGTGACCGGAACCGAAGCGTGTATTCCGGCGCTTGCCGCGAAACTCGACTCCGAGCGGTTTTCGCATTTCGCGCGTTACGGTCTGGAACCGAACCCAAGCCCGAAAGCGGATGAAGTTCTTTTCGCCGCGCTCAAGACGATCAAAGATGAAAAACGTCTTATCGGCGTAATCAATACCATCGGCGAAAGAAAAAATCCGCAACTGATTAAAGAATTGCGCGGTATTAATCCGGCAGAGGCGGCGGTTACGTCGGCAAGTTTAGCGGCGATTGGTAATCTTGGAACGCCGGACGCCGCAAAAGTTCTATTGGATGCGATTATCAATGAATTACCGAATCGAGATAGCGATGATCTTTCTCAATCGGATCGCGCAGCGCTTGGCGATTCCGCGTTTCGTTGCGCCGAACTGCTGTTCCGTAGCGGAAACGCCGAAAAAGCGATTGAGCTTTACGACGCGGTTGCGGCGGCGGAATCTCTACCGGGTTATGTGCGGGAAGCCGCCGTTTACGACGGAATTCTGGTGCGCAAAGCGGACGGATTGGCGGTCGTTGTCAAAAATCTGACCAACGAAAATTGGGACGCGTTTACGACGTCGTTGAAAGCGGCGCGTGAATTGCCGGGCGATCAAGTCGGCGCAACGCTGCTGAAAGAAAGCGGCAATCTTCCGCCGGAACGCAAAGCGATTATCTTGGAAGCCATTGCAAACCGCTATGACAAAGCGATTTTACCTGAATTGATTGCCGGAGTCAAATCGGACAATCAAGCAATTCGGCTTGCGTCCATTCGCGGATTAAAATATGTCGGCGACGCTTCGGCGGTGGACTCGCTTCTTGAGGCGGCAGTTCAGACCGGCGGAGAAAACGCGGCGTCTGCCGGCGCGGCGCGTTATACGCTGATTTGGATTCCCGGCGAAACGGTCGATGCAAAAATTATCGACGTTTTGAAAAACGGGAACGACGCCGCGCGGGTAGTTGCGACAAAACTTGTCGAAGAACGCCGTATTAAAAGCGCGTTTTCGGTCTTGACCGCAATGACGGTGGACAAAAATAAAGAGGTGCGTAAAGCGTCGCTTGACGCGATTGGCGAAACTGCGGGACTGGAAGAGATTCCGGCTCTTTATGAATTGCTGACCAAAGCGGAATTCGACGACGATATTGCCGACTTAAAACTTGCGCTGAAAAGCGCGGCGGGACGGCAATCGCAGGGACAAACAACGGAGCTTATCATTTCGCTTTATCAGAAAACGCCGAGCGGAAACGCAAAACTGTTCTTGCTGGAATTGCTGGCGACCGTCGGCGGCAATAACGCGGTGGATTTTGTTTCTTCGCAGGCATGGGGCGGCAACCGCGATACGGTTGATAAAGCGTCGGCGGTTCTCGGAAATTGGTCCGATGCAAGTCAAAATGCGCAAGACGCCTTGTTGAAAATTGCGAAAGAGCCGAAACATCAGTTCCAACGTCGCGGAATTCGCGGATATATCCGTTTTGCCCGTCAGTTCAATATGGGCGAAGACACGCGGATTAACATCTGCAAGACGGTGTTTGAGCTTGCGACGAATCGGGAAGATAAAGCGTTGATTTTCGACGTCATCAGCAGAAATCCGACCGAGAAAATGTTGGCGTATGCGGCGACGTTCTTTGATAACGACGAGTTGAAAGAAGACGCGTTCAAAGCGGCGGTAACGGTTGGTAATAAAGTGCAAGGCAAACCCGCTATTCTGAACGACGCGATGAAAAAAGTTGTCGAATCAACGAAAAACGCCGAAGTGAAAGAACAAGCGCAGCGAATTCTTGAACGGAAATAAACGTGGAAATTTTCGATAATTTTTCCTAAAAACGCGGAGATAACATAGAAATTGTCTCCGCGTCTTTTATAATATTTCAGTTTTAATTTTTAATTTTTCGCATGTATCAAAAAACCGAAGCGATTGTTTTAAAAACCGTAGATTTTAGCGAAACCAGTACCGTTTTAACGATGTTCTCGCGGGATTTCGGAAAAATACGCGCTTTGGCAAAAGGCGGACGGCGGCTTAAAGGACCTTTTGAATCCGCTCTTGATTTGATGTCCCATGTTTCGATCTCCTATATTCCCAAGCGCGGCGAAGCGCTGGATTTGCTGACGGAATCGAAGCTGATTCGACGATTTCGTCTTAACCGCGAGAATTTCGGCGGGATGTACGCGGGTTTTTATCTGATTGAACTCCTCAACGAAATGACGGTGGAACAAGAGCCGACGCCGGACTTGTTTCACCTTGCCGTTGAAACGTTATCGCAATTCATCGACGCCAAACCGATTATGCCGGCATTGATGCGTTTTGAATGGCGGGCGCTCGAAATCACGGGAAATTTTCCGTCGTTGGATTTTTGCGTCTTTTGCGGAGAAAAGATCGGCAATTCGTCGCCGCGTATTGAGTTCGGACATTGGGACGGCGGAGTGATTTGTCCGAAATGTCGTTTCGGCACGCGGCAAATTTCCGTGATTACTCCGGCGCTGCGAAATGCGATTTGTCAACTCGTAACGCCGAATCAGAATGCGGAAAACGACGAAACGCAAGAAGCGGCGGCAATCGACAATTCGCAAATGGGACCGATGCGCGCGCTGCTCAACCGTTACGTCAGCCATCTCGTCGGCAAACGTCCGGCGATGTTCAATTATTTTAGTAAAATGAAATGACTGTTCCGTCATTGGAATGCAAAATGTGTTAAAATAGATTTTCTTTTTCATGTTTACTCTTTTCTTTTTTTAATTTTTCTTATGACGTCGTCTCAAACGGTTTTGAAATCGCAATCGAAGCGATATATTGTCGGCATTGATCTTGGCACAACCAATTCCGCTACGGCTTTTATTGATACGGCGGATAAAACGTGGAAAATTGAAACGTTTCCGATTCCGCAAATTTCCGCCATAGGGTTGATAGAATCGCGGGAAACGCTGCCGTCGTTTCATTACGAACCGCGTTCCGACGAATGGAAACAGATTCAGCGTCGGAAACTTTTTAACGAGAAAAAACAGCCGCATCCGTCGGACAAAACGCCTTACGTTGTTGGAATGTACGCGCGGGAATACGGCGGCAAAACAATCGGACGGCTGATTGCGTCGGCGAAGTCGTGGCTTTGTTATACGGGAATTGATCGCACGTCGAAACTTTTGCCTTGGCAAGGCGCGGACGACGTCGCCAAACTTTCGCCGGTTGACGCGACGGCGCGATATTTAGCGCATATCCGCGCGGCATGGGATCAGGAACGTCCTCATGATTTGCTGGCGGAACAAGACGTCGTTATTACGCTTCCGGCGTCGTTTGACGAAACGGCGCGGGAGTTGACGATTCGTGCGGCGCGAGCGGCGGGGATTCCGAAGATCGTTTTGCTTGAAGAGCCGCAAGCCGCGTTTTACGCCTGGATGTACGAACATCGCGACGATTGGCAAACGCTCGTAACGCCGGGACAAAAAATTCTCGTTTGCGACGTCGGCGGCGGAACGACCGATTTGACGCTGATCCGCGTTCGTGCCGATGAAAACGGAACGGTGCGTTTTCATCGCGTCGCGGTCGGCGAGCATCTCATTCTCGGCGGCGACAATCTCGACTTGGCGTTAGCGCATTATTTTGAAGAAAAAATCGCCAAACAAAATCCCGAAACGTCAACGTCGAAACTTTCGGCAAGTCATTGGGGACTTCTTGTGCGGATTGCGTGCGACGTTAAAGAAAAACTTTTAGCAAACAATGCGCCGGAAAAAATCACCATTTCCGTGCCGGGCGTCGGTTCGCGGCTGATAGGCGGCGCGAAACAAATTGAAGCGACGCGGGAAGAAATTGAGCAACTTTTGACGGACGGTTTCATGCCGTTTGTGTCTCTTTGCGCGAAACCGTCGCGTCGTCAATCGGGAGTGCGCGAGTTCGGCTTGCCTTACGCCGCCGATTCCGCCGTCACTCGTTATTTGGCGAATTTTCTGACAACGCATCAATCTGCGGGAATCGACGTTGCGAAAAACGGTTCGGCGCTTCATGAAAACGATTCGCCGATTCCTGATTTCGTGTTGCTCAACGGCGGAATGTTTGAAGCCCGAACAATGCAAAAGCGGATTGTCGAGCAAATTCATCGATGGTCGCAAAAAGAATGGGACGCAAAAACTGTTCCAACGTGCCGACTCTTGGAAAACAAGCGGCTGGATTTAGCGGTGGCGCGGGGCGCGGCGTATTACGGCATGGCGCGGCGCGGGATTGGAGAACGAATCGGCGCGGGATTGGCGCGCACTTATTATCTCGGCGTCGAGACGAAACGCGAAAATCATGCGGGTTCGCAAACGATTCCGGTATGTTTGTTGCCGGCGGGAACGGAAACCGACCATGAAACGACGCTTAACGAACAATCGTTTGAACTTCTTGTCGATACGCCGATTCAATTTCCGATTTATGTTTCGAGCGTGCGTTTGACGGATCGAATCGGCGAGTTTGTACCGTTTGAGCCGGAACAAATGACGCCGTTGCCGCCGTTGCAGACGATTATTAAAACGCGGCGAAAAAATACGACGACGTTAAACGTGCGTTTAGCGGGAAAGCTGACGGAGATCGGAACGCTGGAGCTTTGGTGCGTTGAAATTCCCAACAAGCAAAGCGGCAAAGGAAACGGACGATGGCGATTGGATTTTGACGTGCGAAGCGTTGCAGAAACCGACCGCGACGCGGCAATCAGCATAGCGGAACGGGAAGGAATCGTCGATGAATCGACATGGCGGTCGATTCGGGAAACGCTTGCGGCGGTATTTGAAACGACGTTTACGGGGAATCGTTTGAAATCGTCCGCGCTGATGCGGGAACTGGAAAACGTGTCGGGAATGCGGCGGGACGATTTTCCGGCGTCGTTGTTGCGGCGGATTGGCGACGAACTTACGGGAACGTTTTTCGAGGGACGGCAGATTTCGGCGGAACAGGAACAACGATGGTTGAATCTTGTTGGTTATGCGTATCGTCCGGGTTTTGGTTCGTCGTTGGACGATTGGCGGACGGAACAGATTTGGCGGAAAGTGCAGGGGAATCTTACATACAAAACCGCCGCATGCCGATTGCAAAATTGGATATTATGGCGGCGAATTGCGGGCGGTTTGTCCTCCGGTCAACAACAAACGCTTGCCGATCCGCTTCTTGCCAACGTGCGCGATTTGCATCGTCAAGCGGTAAAAAATTTAGGACGCGGCGCGGACATGGATTTGTATTCGCAGGAAGGAGCGGAAATCTGGCGGCTTCTTGGTTCGCTGGAGTTGCTGCCGACGGAAATCAAAACGGAACTCGGCAATATCATTCTTGATTTATCTCATAAAAAACGCGCCGCGCCGGTTCGCGACGCAATGATTTGGACGTTAGGGCGGCTTGGATCGAGAGAACTTTTGTACGGCGGTATCGATTGCGTCGTTTCGCCGCAATGCGCGGAAAAATGGTTGCGAAAAATCCTAACCCCGCCGCCGCAAAGACAAATAAAAAAAACGACAGGGACGGCGGCGCAAAATGCTGAAGTGGCGGAAAATGCCGAAATGGCGTCGTTGGCGCGAAGTACCAAAATATTGTCGTCGTTGCGGAATGATGAAGTCTCGTCGGCGCAGGATTTATCGCCGTTAGAATTACTTGCCGTCATGCAGATTGCGAGAAAAACCGGAGACCGTTACCGCGACGTGAACGACGCAACGCGGAATCTTGCGTTAGAACGCATGGAACGCAACACGGCGTCGCTGCAACTTCGGCGCTTATTGACGTTAGTCCGTGAAATCTCGCCGCTTGCAAACGACGAACGCAACGAAGTTTTCGGCGAAACGTTGCCCACAGGATTGAAAATTCGGATGTAATGATCCGATTTCAGTCGCCGTTGCCCTTTTGGTTACTTATGCGTTAAATTGTTTGTTGATAATGATTTACGAATCTCTGAAAATGATTTTATGGTTTCAGAAATCATTTTTCTGGCGTTATTTTCGGAATTATTGGCATTATTTTCTTAATTTCTGAAATAGATATTTGAATTTGCGAAGTCAATATTTGGATTTAAGAAGTAGATATTTGAATTAAGAACAACATAGATTGAAATCGTTACTTCACAGAACAAGATTGTGACTTCACAAAAAGACTTTGGGGATTCATAAAATCATTTTAAAATCCCTTTTTTCTGTTTGGGAATCCCCGAAATGAGTCTGCAGCGTCAGAATTTGAACGAGCGAAGTCCCTTTTTCAATGACAGACTTTAAAAATTCTTCGCGGTTTCGTGGTGAACGTGTTGAAAACCAAACCTAGTACCTGAAACCTGACGCCTGTCACCTGACTAAATTCCTTCGTGCCTTAGCGCCTCCGTGTGAAAAAACATTTCTCACACGAATATTTCTTTTCTCACACAAAGGCGCTGAGGCACGAAGAAGTTAAACCGGTCTTGTTTCCTAATTAAATTATCACAAAAATCGGCAATCCTTTTTTTGTGAAGTGATTCAAGATTTTGCATCTCACTTTTACTTCGGTATCTTGCGATTCTTTGTTTCTGTTTTTCA
>JAISZO010000120.1 GCA_031269105.1 Planctomycetaceae bacterium
ATTTTTCAAACACATCTAGAATACCGATATGTTTGAAAAACAACATCAATAATACATCCAAAACACGACTCGTTTTGTTTTTAATGTAATTACTTGAGTACATTGAAGTTAGGATGCAAAATCATTATGCAACAAGACCTTATGAAATCATCCGCATAACCTGAAACGACATACTAAGTCTGTTGGTTATTATATATTCATTTGATTGTGTTATCCGTTAATCAAACTGATAAAGGTAATACGCTCCTGCCCCTTGTTATTTTCTTGGCGATTTTGCAGCGCGCTCTTGACGCTCTGTTGATTACGAGTATATTATGACGTTTAATCGACTTGTTTTATCAATAAGTCGAGGACTCTTGGTATATGGAATGGAAATTCCCCTGCGGGCGAATTTCGTTCCTTTTCGTATGGCAAAATCAAAAACCATGCGGTACATAAAAAACAGTTCAACCTTAAAATCTCAAAAGGCAAAAAGTTATGGCAAAGTATGTCTATAGTTTCGGTCCAAACGGCACCGACGGCGACGCAACGATGAAAAATCTCTTGGGTGGTAAAGGAGCAAATTTAGCAGAAATGGCGAAGATCGGACTTCCCGTTCCTGCCGGTTTTACCATCAGTACGGAAGTTTGTACTTATTATTACGCCAACGGCAATTCCTATCCGCCGGAACTTGCCGCGCAGGTCGAAACGGCACTCGCTCAAATCGAAAAAGCGATGGGAAAAATTTTCGGCGATAAAAAAGACCTGCCGCTCCTCGTTTCCTGCCGCTCTGGCGCGCGGGAATCTATGCCCGGTATGATGGATACCGTTCTCAATATCGGTTTGAATGACGAAACCGTCAAGGTTCTCGCGGAAAAAAGCGGCGACGAGCGTTTCGCATGGGACTGCTACCGCCGATTCGTTCAGATGTACGGCGACGTGGTTCTCGAAATGAAACCGAAAACGAAAACCGACATCGATCCGTTTGAAGAAATTCTCGAAAAGAAAAAAGAGAAAGCCGGCGTGAAAAACGATCCCGATCTCAAACCGGAACATCTCAAAGAACTCGTCAAAGAATTTAAAGCCGCCGTCAAAGAACGCACCGGCAAAGATTTTCCCGAAGACCCGCGCGAACAGATGTGGGGAGCGGTCGGCGCGGTGTTCGGAAGTTGGATGAACGATCGGGCAATGGTTTATCGCCGCATGAACGGCATTCCGCATGACTGGGGAACAGCCGTCAACGTGCAGGCAATGGTTTTCGGCAATATGGGGAACGATTGTGCGACCGGCGTCGCTCTTACTCGTAATGGAGCAAGCGGCGAACCGGGAATCACCGGCGACTATCTTATTAATGCGCAGGGCGAAGACGTTGTCGCCGGCATTCGCGTTCCGAAAAAGATTGAAACGTCGCTTTCGCAGGATATGCCGAAATCTTGGGAAGAATTTGCACGAGTCGCTCTCCTTCTTGAAAATCATTACAAAGACGTCCAAGATATTGAATTTACGATTGAACGTCAGAAACTCTGGATGCTGCAAACCCGTAACGCCAAACGAACCGGTTTTGCCGCCGTCCGCGCCGCTGTCGATATGGTCAACGAAGGTCTGATTTCGCCCGAAACCGCCATCGCCCGTATTCCGGCAAACGACGTCACGCAGCTTTTGCAACCGGTGTTCAGCGGAGCGGGTCTGAAAGGCAAAACGCCGATTGCGAAAGGAATCAACGCTGGTCCCGGCGCCGCAACCGGACAAATTTGTTTTCAGCCGGACGAAGCGGAAGCGATTTGGCAAAAAGACAATAACGCTCAAATCATTCTTGTCCGCCGCGAAACCACGCCGGAAGACCTTCGCGGAATGAAAGTGGCAAAAGGGATTCTCACGTCGTTCGGCGGCGCAGCGTCTCATGCCGCGCTGGTTTCCCGTCAGATGGGAAAAGCGTGCGTTTGCGGATGCGATTCGCTCGTCATCGATTACAAAGCAAAAACCGTATCCGTCGCGGGCAAAACGTTGAAAGAAGGAGATTGGATTTCAGTGGACGGTTTCACCGGCAACGTTTACGAAGGTCAGGTTCCGACAAGTCCGAGCGAAGTGTTGCAGGTTCTTTTTGAAAAATCGCTCAAGCCGCAGGACGCTCCGTTGTATCAGCGGTTTCAGCAGATTATGAGTTGGTCGGATCGTTTTCGCAAACTTGGCGTCCGAACAAACGCAGACAATCCGAAGGAAGCGTCCCGCGCGATTGCTCTCGGCGCCGAGGGAATCGGTCTGACGCGAACCGAACACATGTTTTTCGATCACATTGACGATTTCCGCAAGATGATTCTTTCGGAAACGACGGCGGAACGCGAGAAAGCTCTTGAACCGCTTCTCGCTCATCAAAGAGCCGATTTTGAAGGGATTTTTCGTGCGATGGCGGGTCGTCCTGTGACGGTTCGTCTGCTTGATCCGCCTCTTCATGAATTTGTGCCGCACGAAGCGAAAGAACAGGAAGACCTCGCCAAGAAAATGGGCGTTTCAGCTCAACAAATTGCGAATCGCGTTCATGAATTAGCGGAAGCGAATCCGATGCTTGGACATCGCGGTTGTCGTCTGGGAATCGTTTATCCTGAAATTACGCGGATGCAGGCGCGCGCGATTTGCGAAGCTGCCGTCAACGTGATGAAAGAAGGAATCGACGTTCACCCTGAAATTATGATTCCGCTCGTCGGAAATATCACGGAATTTCGCAATCAGGAAGCGATCATTCGCGAAACTGCGGCAAAAGTATTCAAAGAAAAAGGAATAACGGTTGATTATCTTGTCGGAACGATGATTGAAGTTCCGCGAGCCGCCGTCACTGCCGACGAAATCGCGCAAGGCGCTGAATTTTTCTCTTTCGGAACAAACGACTTGACGCAAACCGGTCTTGGTATCAGTCGCGACGACTACGGCGGATTCATCAACCAATATCAGGAAAAAGATATTTTCCCGGCGGACCCGTTCCAAACGCTTGATCAGGGCGGCGTCGGAAAATTGATGAAAATCGGCGTTAAACTTGGTAAAGAAACGCGTTCTGACATTAAACTTGGGATTTGCGGCGAACACGGCGGCGATCCGAACTCGGTGAAATTCTGCCATGAGATCGGACTCAATTATGTGAGTTGTTCGCCGTTGCGTTTACCGGTGGCGCGTCTTGCCGCCGCGCAAGCCGCGATTGCAGAAAAGAAAGCGAAAGCCGCCAAGAAAGCCGAAAGCGATTGCGGATGCTGTTGCTGCTGCAAATGCGGATGTCAGGATAAAAAGTAAATTTGATGTTTTGTAAAATCAATCATCAATAAAAATAAAAGCGGTCGTGGAAACATGACCGCTTTTTTTATTTTTCATTTTACATTTTATCTTTTCTTTGATATAATAATGAAAATATCGTATAATGCCAATAATATTGAAAATTTTGGCAACGGCAACTCAGAGTGTGAGCGATTAGCTAAACTCTCACTTATGTTTCGGACTGCTATTCCTGAAATTCCAATTTTATGACGTGAAACAGTAATGTCTCATTTTTAAGGAATACTTAAATTTTAATCAATAAAACATAAAATTCAATGCAAACATAATTCATTATAATACAATCGGTTAAGTAGAAAATCGCTCTATCCAAAATCGCCAAATTGTGAACACACGAGCGACAACGTTACTACGTCCGAGAAATCGGGCGTGGTTTTTGTCGTCGTGTGGGCTTTTGGCGAGGCTGGATAGACGACAAACGACCAACGCCCTTTTTTTATGCGCTGAATAATTCTATCATACATTATTCGGCACGGACGAAAATAATGACCTCAAAAAAGCGACGCACTTACCCGGAAATCCGGCAAGAAATAAATCATCTTCTTCAACGGTTTGCAACCGTGCTGACGGAAGAAGACGAAATTCTCCGCCAAACGCTGCCGGAATCTGAAATCGCGGAAGTTCCTTTACAATGCGACGACGCTAAAAAGACAATCTCATGGTTCGATTCTTCATTGCGGCTTTCGCGAAAACAGTATCTTTTGATAAAAACGCTTTGGGAAAGCGAAAATCATAAAGCGGATTTAACGGAAATTGAAGAAATTGTTTGGGAAAAAGAGTTGCAGGGAAAAATAGCGATTGAAAGACACGCGATTTTGACGCTTGTTTCGAGAGTTCAAACAAAATTAGAACAAAAGAGTTTTCCTTATCAAATTGAAGCGCACAAAATAAAAATTCTCGGCGGACAAGAAAAACCGGTCAGAATAAAATCTCCGAATCGCAGGAATTACACTTCGATTGAGATTTCCGGCTATCAATTAATTGTGCGCAGCGCACAAGAAAATCATTACCGGCAATAAAGGGGTGATGTGGTAGAATGCCACACTCTTACTATTTTTATTTTTTGACATACAAAATCTATGTACAAAAAATCTATTTTTCACCTCACGAGAGCGAGCTATTTTCAAAATGGAAATAATTCGCAGCGAAAACACAATCAAAAAATGCAAACAGAAAATCTACAATTATTCCGCCGCTCCTTACCCCCCCTCTTGACCGACATTATTAAAATCCTAGCATTTCCATTATTCACCTCCTATGGAACTTTATCAATTATCACAATCAGAAATAGCAGATCTGAAAGCGCTGCATAAAACGCTCCAGCGGAAACGAGAAGCTGACCGCGTTAAAGCTGTTTATAGGCTCGGCGCCGGTTATTCCGTTTCCGACGTCGCATTTATTCTCGACGTTGCCGAAGAAACAGTCCGTTTGTATTTTCAGCGCTATCGGGAACTCGGTAAAGACCATTTTTATCAACTTA
>JAISZO010000128.1 GCA_031269105.1 Planctomycetaceae bacterium
GCAATCATACGGAGAGAAATGCACGCAATTATACGAGCAAAAAGACTCGTAATAACGCGGACAAAAAAGAGCGTTACAGTACGTAAAATACGGCTTATTAGCCATATTACGCACCCCCCCCCCCCGATACATTCTGCCGAAATCCAAGAAAATCAAACGCTTTGTTCAACTTTTTCATAGTCGAAACTCCTTCTAAACTTTTAAGATTTTTTGAAACTAAAATGACAAAAATCACAGCGATCTTGTCAATTCAGTAAAGTGTATTAATCTTTATTATGCACGAACTATTCCGCGACGTCAACAGGAATTTTTATTTTGGAAGTATTTTTCTGAAAAAATTCTTGACTCAAAGAATATAGTTAAAATGGGTAGAATAATTAGCAACATTTCCGCCGAATTGCATTTTGAACTATTCCGTCATTAACAAGAACGGAATTTTTCAATTGCCGCAAGAGTTTGTTGTAAATCTTCCGGTATCGGCGCGGTGATTTCTAACGTTTCGCCGGTTTCGGGATGTTCAAAGGTCAAACGACGAGCATGCAACGCCTGACGCGACAATAACGGCGATTCGTCGCGCGACGCCGGCGGTTCGTTAATCGCTTTGCCCGCTATTTGCGAAAGCGTTATCTGCGATTGCGTGCCGTATAACTTGTCGCAAAGAATCGGACAACCAAGAAACGTCAGATGCAGACGAATCTGATGCGTCCGTCCGGTTCGCGGTAAAACGCGAAACGTCGTCATCCCATGATAACGCTTGATCGCTTCATAGAACGTTTGCGATTCTTTGGCTTCGGGATCGGTTCGGGAAATCGTCATCTTCTCCCGATATTTCGGATGACGTCCAATCGGTTGATCAATCAAGTCGCAATCTAGATTCGGACTTCCCCACGCGACGGCAAAATATTCTTTACGAATCCGTTTTTCCTGAAACAACAGGGCAAGTTTTCGGTGAGTTTCGTCGTCTTTCGCGATAAGAATGACGCCGGACGTGTCGCGGTCAAGCCGATGGACAATGCCCGGACGCGACGGTCCCCGCACGGAACTCAGCCGCCCCGCAAAATGATACGCCAACGCGCCGACCAATGTTCCCGACCAATGCCCGCGCGACGGATGAACAACCATATTGGGCGGCTTGTTGACGACGACAAGGTAACGGTCTTCGTATAAAATTTCCAGCGGAATGTTCTCCGGCGCCGCCGCCTCGCGCCGAATCGGCGGCGGAAAAAAGACGATTTTTTGCCCCGACTTGATACGATACGCCGTCTTTCCGCAACGATCATCCACCGTAACGTTTTTTGATTGAATCGCCTTGCGAATCACTACGCGGCTGTAATTCGGAAAGTGATGTACTAAATACAAATCAAGCCGCCACCCCGATTCGTGCGGCTCGACAATCCGCGTTACAGGTTCGCGCGATTCCGTCTCATTTTCAGAATCGGATTCCGACGCAAAATCTTCGTCAGATTCGTTTACAATTGCATCAATCAAACCGTCGTCGGATTCCTCGTCGGAACCGTTATGAAACAATGGATCGAACAACATCTTCTCTCTCATTCGTCGTCAAGCGGCGGCAACAACCGAACCGCAACGAATCAATTTTGTTTTGGCGATTTCAAAAAGCCGTTATTCTTCAACCACGCTTTGCAAAGATCGGGCCAGATTTCGTTTCCCGCGCGTCCTTTAGCAAGTCCCAAGCCGTGCGCGCCTTTCTGAAACACATGCAGTTCTGCGGGAATTTTGAATTTGCGGAGCGCAAGATAAAATTGTATTCCGTTTTCCACTGGAACCGCCTTGTCTTCGTCGGTGAAGAAAATAAAAGTCGGCGGCGTTTTTTCCGACGTCTGTTTTTCGCTCGAATAATACTCCGTCAAATCTTTCGTCGCGTTAGCGCCAATCAAATTGTTTTGAGAGCCGCGATGCGTAAACGGCGAATCAAATAAAATGACCGGATAGCACAAGATCATAAAATCCGGTCGGGCGCTTACGGCGTCAATCGCGTCGGACGCGTAATTTTCCGGTTTGGGAGCGTTATCAAAGTGCGTTCCGGCGGCGGACGCGAGATGTCCTCCTGCGGAAAAACCCATCACGCCGATTTTCGCCGGATCAATTCCCCAATCTTTCGCGTTGTACCGCACCGTCCGAATCGCGCGTTGAACGTCCAGTAACGGATTCGGACTTCCGTATCCTTTCCCGCGATGCCGGTATTCCAAAACTGCCGCAGTCACGCCGAAAGAATTGTACCATTCGGCGATTTGTTTTCCTTCATGGTCAAGCGCCAATCCGCCGTAACCTCCGCCGGGGCAAACAACCACCGCCGCATCAACCGCTTTTTCTTTATCGGGAAACCAAACCGTGATTCGCGGCTTGTCTTTTTCTTCATTTCCCAATGCGTTTGGAGCGCCGTTTTCCCAAAGCGCGATCGTTTTCCGTTCTCCGGCGTCCAAAATCGCCGAAACGCCGAACGTCAGTAAACAAAACGTCAAAGATAACGTTGTTTTCATCGTAAAGTTCCTTTATTGTTTGTTAAATTTTAAAGAGAGTAACTTTTTCATTAAATTTGCATTGCTTTTGTGAAAATAAATCATTCTTCTTTTGATTTGTTCTAACTATCCTGCGAGTTGATTCTATTGACGTCAGCGAAATAAATACCAATTCCTTCGCATAACCATTGCCAATAATCCTGCTTTCTCTTAATTCCTGATAAATCCGTGCAATTACTTCATCTATTTTCTTTGTCATTAATTCAATCAAACGTTTGTTCGCGTCAATAATCTTTTCCTCCTCCGCTATCGTCGAAACAATCTGCTCTTGAATAGCAAGAGGTGGAAGAGGAATTTTTAAGGTTTGCATGTAATTAAAATCCACATGCGGTAATTGTGATCCCTTTAATCCATTGAGAACTAGGGCGTGTTCACGCTATTCTCGTAAAGTTTCACAAATCATTGCGAATGTAACCAAGGAGGCATACATAATATCAAGTTTATCGTAACGAGTAAAAACACGGCGGTAAGCCTTCA
>JAISZO010000148.1 GCA_031269105.1 Planctomycetaceae bacterium
GTTCCGGTTGATATTTAACTTGAACCATGGCTCTGACGGCCATAGCCATCGTTCCATTGGGAAGTTGTACAGCCGAATACATCCCGGGATTGTCTAAAGGAACAGTTGCCGTCATAATCGGACTTGGAAGCGGAGTCATCGAAAGCAATTCGCGACTTTCCAGTTACTCAATCGCCAATCGGCGTTGACGGGGATTTTTTGCGTATTCTTTTTCGCCTGATTGTTTTGATCAAAGAGATTTGCGATTTTTTCTAAAAAAGACATGATTTTGCTCTTCTACGTTGCGTGAAAATTTTGATTCGGGTTTGACAAAATTAGAAACCATAAAACATTGGTTACTTTATCAGAAAATAAATGGAACGTCAAGAATCCTAAAATATTTTTCTTCAAAATTTGAGAAATTTTGAAATATTTCAACGGATTTTCAATTTTGAGAAAAATCATTAAAAAATCTCCTTGCTGTTTTTCATTCGGAGTCAATTTGATTCTCCGAGAGTCAATTTTGGTTTTCTAATCGTCGAATTTAGTCAATCATATTCTCAAAGGAACTCTAAAACCTTTTTATCACAAAAAACGTGAAGTTTCTACAAAAGCGGAACGGACGGTCCCGGCGTTCCGGTCAAACCTTGCGGAGCGAATTGAGGCGGAAGATCGGGAGCGGACGTTTGCCGAGCGTTTTTTTGATCCGGCGATTGATTGATAATCAACGGATTGTTCGGACTGATTTGTCGCCATATCTCTTGCAACCGAGAAAGCGTTTCGGCGGAATCGCCCTGGAGTTGAATCGTGCGGAGCGTTCCGATGTTGTTGGTTGACGGCGGAAGTTCCGACGTTGTCGGCGCGTTTGCGGAAACGCGGTTGCCGCCGATAATCATCGCGCCGGTTTCGCCCATGTTTACGAGCAATCGACGGATTTGTTCCAATTGCGCCGGCGTTGCGCGGACATACGCCGTGTCGGAATAATAATCCATTTGCACGATCGGACGTTTTGCGTAACTTTCCTCCGCAAAAAGTTGCGAAATCGCAAGCCGTACCGATTCGGGATCAAGCGTCTGAATGACAAACGTTCCGAGCGTCCGTTCTTCCACGCGGAACGAATAGAGAATGGATTCAATCGCGTCGTGATCCTGCGGACGGGCAAGTACCATCATGCGCGAGTTCAGATAATCCATTGTCGGGTTAAACTCAATTCCTTCATGTTCAAAAAACGCGTACAATGCCGAGCTGATTCCGTAAAGCGACGCGCCGAGTTTCTCCATGTCATAGACTTTGAGCGAGACTTTCTCGTCTTTGAGTCCGCCTTCTTTAATTTGTTGAATGAGCGAATCAATCATTTCATGCTGACGCGGCGTGGCGGTAACAATCAGATTACGCGACGTCGTATCTTGCACCGCATTGAAATTCGACGTTCTTCCGTAAAACAAACGCAACGCGCCGAGCAACTGCTGCGTGTTTGCCATACCGGTCGGATGAATTTTTACGCTGATTTGCGTTTTCGGATCGTCTTTGTCGATTTCGGCAACCAGCGCCGCGATTCGTTCATGTTCTTCTTCCGAAGCAATCGCCACGACAGCGCGGGCTTCGGGATCAAACGTTATCGACGCGCCGGGAAAGTGCGTTCTCAACATGATCAACGCCGTACTGATTCCGGCTCGCTCAAACCGATACATCAAAGGATACGTTTTCAATTCGCGATCCGCGTTGAGCGTATCGATTGTTTCTTTAAGTTTTTCATGGTCGGACGGTTTCGCGCGGACGTATAATTTATGAACGTCCTGCGTCGCGTATCCAAATTGCGCAAGCGGAGCGACGCGATAAAGAATCTGATTCACCGCGTCCGCCGCCGTTGTGTATTTGAGTCCGTAAGTTTTTGTGACGGACATTGTTTCGGGATGTTTCGCGCGGATTTCATCGACCAATTTTTGAACTTTCACTTGTTCGACAGGCGTTGCGTAAACGAGCAACTGACCGGGAATAGCGGTGGGAATGAGCAACACGCTCGGCGAAGCCGCTTGAATTCCTTGAATCACCCAAGTAATGTACCCGTTCCAAATATCGCTGAAATCATGCACCACAACGATTTTTTCCGATTCGGCGGGACGCTCCACGTCGATTGAGTCAAGCGTTTTTTGAATTTCCGCATGAACTTCTTCCGACGCGGCGGCAATCAAATCGCCGGTATCCGTCCGCATAAAGAACGTTGCGCGGTTGGCAAATCGCGGCGTTAAAAATCCTACCGCCTGACCGAGCGGAATATTTTTCGTGAAATACGTTTTCGTAATTGGTTCGGGAAACGCTTCTCCCATCGCTTGGGTCAATCGTCCGGCAATCGCGTGATCGTTCGGCGAGCCGTAAACCGTGATTGTACTATTGACGTAATTCGGAAACGCGAAACCGCCGGAAACCTGAAATTGCAAAATCGGCGTAATTGCGGCAATGCTCTCAGGCGGAACGTGATAGATTTTCAGAGAGAAACCGTTTTCGGGAACCGTCATTGTTTCAAGTTTGGCAATCACGTTGGCGATTCGGCGCTGATCAACAGGACGAGCGTAAACAATCACCTGATCCGGCGCGGCGCCGGGTAAAATTTGAAATCCCTGAACCCGCGGCGCGGCAAGATGTAAAATTTGTTGAACACGAAAATAAGAAGCGTTTTTCAACGTGTAAATTTCAATATCCGGTTGTTCTTCTTCTTTTTGTTTGACGAAGTTGTCAATAAAACTTTGAATTTCTTTTTGGATTCGCGGCGGCGCAATGGCAACAACGGCAATTCGGTCGGAGTTGAGCGTAAACGACGCGGTCGGCGGCGGAAAAGCGTCAATCAACGCGCGGTAAGTCAGCGTCATTGTCGGCGGCGGATATTCCAAAAAACTGTAATCCAACGGTACAGGTTTAATGTCTTCCGGCAAATCCACATCAAGCGTTTCCAACGTTTCCGCAATAATTTTATGGTCAAGCGGCGTTGCGCGAATCACGAGCATTCTTGCTTTCGGATCGTCCGGCGTTGTTGGCGTTGTCGGTATCGGGAGTCCGTAATTATCAAATAAATATCGAAAACGATTGTAAGCTGCGTTTGGATTTTCAATATCAAATTGCGCATTTGGAACAATCGCTTGCAACCATTTTTTCGCATTGGCAATGGAAATATATTTCAGCGTGTAAACTTTCGGAGTGACCGCCGTTCCTTCTTTCGCTTGTTCCGCTGCCATATCTTCCAATAATTTCTTGATTTTCGGAACATCGCCGCGTCGTCCGTGAAAGATAATTTGATTTGGAAGCGGAGCCGCCGACATATAACCGGAATAATCGCTGCTGTAATTCACGCGGCGGATAAATTGATCGCGGGCGATTCCCGTTCCGTCGGGAATCGTCAAGATGGACATTGCATATTGCGAATCCGGTTTTCCGGCGGCGTTGAGTTCGTCCACGATTTTTTGGATTTTTTCGTGTTCCGATTCCGAAGCGTAAGCGATAATCTCGCGCGTCATTCCTTCAGAAAATTTCGCCGACGGCGCGATTTCCTGAAGGAGAGGTATATATTGATAAATATAAGCGTGCTCCAACTCATACGTTTTCATCGACATTTTGCCGGAAAATTGCGAAGCCATTGCAATAGATTCAATTGCGGTCGCAATTTTTTTTTGATCTTCTTCCGGCAAAAAAACCATCACGCTGCGCGTCGCCGGATCAATTTTGAAACAGCCCTGCAAATCGCCCGTCCGCGTTTGTATCTGACGCTGAACGCGGTTCATCGGCATATTGCTAAAATACATGTAAGGATACATCCGACGCATCTGACGTTGCGGGTCGTCTTCCAAGAGATTCTTGATTTCATGCGAAGTCAGCGATTCCGCTTGAGGAAACATTCCTTGCAGCATCGCTTCAAGCGTTACCGGATCGGATTCTCCGATTGGATAAATCGCAAAGACCGCTTGATACGGATTTTCCGCCGCTTGCATTTGTCCGAGCAGCGCGGCGATTCGTTCATGTTCTTTGGAAGTCGCGCGCACGGTTACGGTAGGAACGGCGGAATTTGCCGTAGCGCGAACGCCGCCCGACAAAATCGCGTCTCCGTAAATTTCCGCGTCGGGAAAAAACGCCTTGAGCATCGTCGTTACCGAAGAATAAGATAATTTCGGAATCGGATACGATTTATATTTTTCTTGCAGCGACGTTTCCGGGTCGGCGTTTGTCCGTTCGATCATTTCGGCGATGGCGACATGTTCTTCCGGCGTCGCCCAGATTAAAAGCCGTTTGTTCCGCTCGTCCACTTGCGATTTGATGTTCGGATAAACTTGTTTGATCGATTCGAGAATTGTTTCGGGAGCGCCCAACGCAATCGGATACGCCATATATTTCAAATTCTTTGTGCTGTTCGGATCAAGTTGTTCCAGCGTTTTCACGACTTTTTCCATGTCTTGTTTCGACGCCTGCACTAAAAGACGTTTTCCTTTTTCGTCGTAAATCGGTTTCGCTTCGGGAATAATTGCGGTCAACGCGCTGCGCGCCGTCGCTTCGTCAATTCCGGTCAAAGAAAAAACGCGGAATTGCAGTTCAAAATCGGAACTGTTATTTGCTTTCATCATTGCAATCGCGTCGGCGATAAGCTGATGTTCCGTCGGTTTTGCCCAAATAGAAATTTGTCCGGGCGTGTCGTCTTTGATGATGCGGAGTCCGCGTAATTCGGCGGCGGCTGTTTCAACAAACGCTTCAATCCGCTTGCGCTGGTCGTCCGTGACCGTATAAATAAAAAGCACCGGCTCGTCCGGCGTGAACGTGGAAACGATTAACTCTACGTTTTTTCGTATTAAATCGTGTTCGGCGGGACGCGCTAAAACCATCAACTGACGATTGATAGAATCGGGAACGACGTAAGCGGTCGGCGCAAGCTGGCGAATTGTCGCTAACAAATATTCCGGCGGCTCCGCGCTCAACTGATAAAACCGCACTTCTGGGTCGTTTGGTCCCGGTTCTTCGGGATCGAGTTTTTTGATTAACGCTTCAATCAGTTTGAGTTGTTCGCTATTAATGCTTTGCACAATCAACGTTTTTCCCGCCGCGTCATACGAAACCGGAGCGGCGGGAAACATTCGCTGCACAATCGCAATCAACGGATACGGCTCGGCGCGACGAAGCGGAAAACGTCCGAAACGGTCGGCGGGTTTTGTGTTGTAAACTTTTTCAATCGTCTCTTTGATAACCTTTTGTTCTTCGTCGGTTCCCCAAACGACAACGTTTCCGCCGTTGTAATCGTAAGTAAGTTTCGCGTTCGGAACAAGCGCCTGCAATTCCTGAAGTAAATGATAATAACTTCGGTAAACGCCGTCCACGCCGACCGTGTTGACGTTGCCGACAGGATACGCCGCAAAATACCGCTTGACGCGATCCGGGTCTTGCGAATCGATTTGCGCCAGCAACGTTTTAAGCGATTCGGCGTTTGGCGAAGGAACGCGAATGATTAAACGTCCGTTGGCTTTGTCTTCGGTAATTTTAATGTCGGGATAAATTTCCTGAACCAATTTTTGCAGCGTCGAAAAATCGGTGAATTTCAGCGAATGTGTAATCACTTGTTCCTGCAATTCCGCTGGAACTTCGGCGCGAATCGTTTTCAATAAAGCGTCAATCCGCGTTTGCTGTTGCAGCGTTGCCCAAATGACAAGAAGACTTTGCCGGTCGTCGTTCATCACGCGAAAATCGCCGATTTCTTTTTTCACATCTTCTTGCATAATTTCAAAACGCGCACGCTGCGTTTTTGTAATCGGATAACTTTGCAGCGTCCGAAGTTTTGCGGACGGCGTCTGTTTTTTGACTTGCTCGATAATTTTTTCAACGTCGTCCAACACGGCGGGACGCGCTTTAACAAACAACGTCATCGGGTCTTGGTCGTCGCGTTTTATCTCCGTGATGTTCTTAATCTGATTTTTAATCAAATTGATAAGATTATCGTTCACCGCCGTTCCGACCGCGAAAAAGCGAACTTCTTCGGGCGGCGGCAATGTGGATTCCGCTTCGAGAATCAGTTTCGACGCCAACAACTGGTCAGCGGCGGACGCGGCAATCGTGAAACGCCGGTTTTGCTTGTCGTATTGAATGTCGGCGTGCGGCACCGCGTCTTTCAAAAACGCGACAATCTGATCAGGCATATCCTGCTGAACCGGCTGAACGTAAAACGATTTCGGCTCGCTCTTATCAATTTTTTTGAAACGCTCGACAATGGATTCCACCTGCGCCAAATCGGATTTTGTCCCGTAAGCAATCAGCCGCATATTTTTTTCGTCAAACGAAACGCCGCCAAAGCGCCGAAACAAAAACCGCAACGTATTCAACGCTTCATCCGGCAGTTTTTCTTCCAGCGGAATCATCATCACGTCGATACCAAACTCGGCTTCAATATTCTTGACCAAATCTTCCGCACTCTCCACCGCCTGCCGCGTTCCAAATACCAACATCGCGCGGCTTTCCGGCTCGACGGTAACGCTGATTCCCGGAATGACTTGCGTCAAAAGATACTGCACGGAATACGTGTTTCCGCGCCGTAAAATAAACGACTTTTGCGCGAGTTTTTGCGAATCGCTTCTCTTAACGCCCGTTTCATCCGGCGTTGACTCGCCGCCGATTTCGTTTAACGGATCGTTAGAGTCTCTTACCGCCAGCAATTCGTCAATGACTTGTTTGATTAAAATATGCTGCTCCGGCGTCGCCCAAATCGTCAACTGATTATTGCGTCCTTCGCTCAATTCCATGACGCCTTCAAATTCCGGCTGACGGGAAAGCTGATTAAAAAGCCGCGCAAAACGCTGCATCTGAATTTGATTGATCGGATAACAGACAACTTTGCGTTGCACTTTATCATTGGAAACGTTTTCCAGTTCTTTGACGGTTTCGGTAATCAACTTATGTTCGTCCGCCGTGCCAATGACCAGCAAACAGCGGTCGCGCGCGCTAAATTCGACTTGCGCTTTAGGAACAAGTTTCTCAATACTGTCGGCGACTTCTTTATTGAACGTCGTCGAACCGGCGGTCAGCGTATAAACTTTAATGACCGGCTGTTCTTCGGACAACGGACTCTTTTTAAGTTTTTCAATCAATTCCGTAATTTTTTTCTGATCGTCCGGCGTGGCTAACACGACCAATTTGCGGTTATTTTTTTCATACGCCGTCAGCGCGGCGGGAGCGACCGTTTTCAAAATGTCGAACAATTCTTTTGTAAACGACGCATTGACGTCAAACAAATTGGCGTTCAATCCGTAAGCGCGGTACATCGCCCATAAACGTTCCGGCGGCGCGTCGGCAAGTTGTTCTAACGAATGCACTTCAAGCGCCGGTTTATTTTCCGACGACGGATCCACTTCAAGACGATCCGTAATTTGCCGCACCAAATCCTGTTGATCGGCGGTTCCCAAAACGTGCAACTGCGGCGAATGAGGCATCCGCACCATTTGCGTAATTCCGCAAAATTGCCGAATCGTTTCTTCAACTTTTTCAATGTCGGCTTTTTCAATAACGTAGGTTTGCCAGTTTTGCGGCGGCGGAGCGTCGGGACGCAACGGGTCTTCGGGACGCGCCGGCGCCGGCGGTTCCGGCAACGCTTCAATCAATTTTTGTATGACCCGCTGCGTCGTCAGCGTTTCAATTAACATAAAGGAATTGCCCGGCAGTTCTATAATTTGAGAATACGGTCCTAAAAACGGCTTCATTCGCGTATCGACAATTTCGCGCAAACGCCGCCCTAACGGAAACGTGACGGCGACAAATTCAAAATTTCCTTTTTGCTCGGCAAGGTCTTCCGGTTTAATTTTGCGAAGATAAATTAACGGAATTTGCCGCGTTCTTTTTAAATTGAACAAAAGAAGCAAATTGTCGTGACGGACAAGCGTATAACCATTTGCCTGTAAAATACTGTTGATTTTGTCGATTGCCTCAGCCGGCGCGTATTCGTGCGTCGGATCGGAAAAACTACACGTTCCCTGCGGCGGCGCGTCCATGATCAATTGCAAGCCGACTTGATTTGCCAACCATTCGAGAAGATCGCTCCATTTTTGATTCCGCGTAATAAAACGAATCGTTTTTTCGTGAATGACGCGAAGCCAGTTTGCTTTTTGTTCCGGCGTTAAGACCGCTTCCAATTTTTTCTCGTTCTCGGCGCGAATCGTATCCCATTGTTCCAGAGACGATTTCGCCAACGCTTGCGCGCGTTCGTTAATCAGCGATTGAATTTTGGCTCGCTGGTTGTCGTCCAATCCCATACGGTCGGCGACGGCGGGATGGACAAGCCGCGTATAACTTTCATCCGGCTTAAGTTCGGGGGTTTTTGCGTCCGGCGCTGCGGATTTTTGTTCGTCAATATTTAAAGGAGGAACGGGTTGCGATATGGAATTTACCGCAGGAAGCGCCGGCATTTCCTGAGCGAAAACGTCATAAACGAACAAGTCGGACAATCCGACCGTCAAAACGAAAACCGAAATAAGGACAATAGAACAAAATTGTTTTATCATAGACGCACCGATTATTAAAAATTTCTATTCCGTAAATAAAAAATATTCATGGAAAAAGGAGTTGCTTTGTAATGATTACGACAAAATCTGTAATTTTAGCGATTGGTAAAACGATCAATAACTAGGACAAAATCAAAGAAATTCCGTAAATTTCAGGGATATTCGATGTTTTTGGATAGGGCGGGAAAAACTACCAATTATTCCATCGTGATTTTCTGGGCAGTTTCAATAAAGTATTTTATCGGAAAATTTTATCCGTTACAAGCTTTTCAACTACTCCCTTCCAATAAATTCCTACAAAATAAATAATCGGATTTTTTCAAAACCATTTTTCACCATGAAGAAGCGAAAATTATTTGATAGTAATTCTCTTTTCTCTTGCGTTTTGGAAAAATCGGGGGTATAATTAAAGTAATGGTATGAATATTTCATGATATTTATTTGGAAAACGTCATGAACGCATCAATAAATTCACGGAAATTGCCGGAAAAACAGCAGCGTCAACCGATTCGCGCGACGGCGGACACGTTTATTCATTTTTT
>JAISZO010000217.1 GCA_031269105.1 Planctomycetaceae bacterium
GGGCAAAAACGCACGAAAGGACAGAAACGCTCGCAATCATACGAGCGAAAATACTCGTAATAACGCGAACAATAAAGAGCGTTACAGTACGTAAAACACGGCTTATTAGCCATATTGCGTACCCCCCCCCCCCCGATACATTCTGCCGAAGTCCAAAAAAATCAAACGCCTTGTTCAACTTTTTCATAGTCGAAACTCCTTCTAAACTTTTTTGTTTTTTGAAACTGAAATGACAAAAATCACAGCGACTTTGTCAATTCAATAAATCGTATTACTTGTTATTATGCGTAAATAATCCGCGACGTCAATACGAATTGTCGGAAAATTGAAAATTTTTTGAAAATATTTTTCGCCACGAAGAAGCGCGAAGATTTCACGAAGGATTTTTAAAGTTGAGGCAGATGATTGTTTCAATCCCAGCGCAACGCACTTCGCTTGCGAAACTTTTCACTTTTAATTTTTAGCTTTCTGGAACCCCCCGTCGGTCAACGACGGTGACCGCCACCCCACCAACGGGGGAATTTTGCCCAACTTTAAAAAAATTCTTCGCGACTTCGTGGTGAACGTCTTGAAAAACAATTCTGATATCTGAACCCTGGCGCCTGTTACATGGTATCTGGCGACTGGAATCTTCATGTAACTTTGCGTATAAGAAATAACAACAATGATTTTGTTTTATATTTACTGTTCATTCTATCTGAGTTTCCTAAATTAAACATAAATTGACAAATAAATCGCAAACTTGCTTCAGATTTCATTTTTTCCTGCAAAATTTGTAAAAACATTATTGACAAATAGGGATAAAAATGTTTTGATAGAATGATGTCATTGTAATATTTCGTTGCTGGAGTAAACGACAATGATTTGTGCGTTTTTGTCAATTTTGTTTTTAGCAGAATAACCAATAATTATTAAAAAATCCTGTTCGTTCAGAGTTTTTATAATCTATTGCTGTGGAGCGTCTTATGGTAAATAATCCTGACATTGTTGTCGAAACAAAAAATCTAACAAAAATTTATCGCGACTTTTGGGGACGCCAAAAAGTCCGTGCGTTAAAAGCGCTTGACCTTCAGATTCAACGCGGGGAAATTTTCGGTCTGCTCGGTCCGAACGGTTCAGGGAAAACGACGACGATTAAATTGTTGCTCGGTTTGCTCTTTCCGACAAGCGGCGAAATCAGTATTCTCGAAAAAACCGCGTCCGATGTGGAAAAAAATGAGAAAATCGGCTATTTGCCGGAAGAATCTTATTTGTACCGTTTTCTGAACGCGGAAGAAACGCTCGATTTTTACGGGCGTCTTTTCAAAATGTCCGGTCCGGTTCGCCGTCAGCGCGTGTCGCAGCTTATTAACATGGTTGGACTCGATTCCGCCCGAAAACGCCAGCTTCGGGAATATTCCAAAGGAATGACGCGGCGTATCGGTTTGGCGCAAGCCCTGATCAACGATCCCGATCTCATTCTTCTCGACGAACCGACAAGCGGACTCGATCCTATCGGAACCAAAAATATGAAAGATTTGATTCTTGAGCTAAAGTCTCAAGGCAAAACGGTTATTATGTCGAGTCATCTTCTCGCCGACGTTCAAGACGTGTGCGACCGCGTCGGGATTCTCTATCAGGGAGAATTGAAAGAATTGGGACGAGTCGGCGATTTGCTCAAAGTCAGCGCTCAAACGGAAATCCGCGCCGAAAATTTGAGCGAAGACGCGAAAAAGAAAATTGAACAAATCATTGCGGACGACGGAGCGACGCTGACGTTTAGCGGTCATCCGACAACGACGCTGGAAGACCTGTTCCTCAATATTATTGCGGAAAGCGAAGCGCGTCCGGGTCGCCGCGTGCGGGGAGGAGGTGTGAAAGAATGATTTTCGATAAACCTGTTCCAACGCCCGCCGAATTTCTTACCCATAACGGTTTGATTTGGCTGTTGACTATCGGCGTTTTAATTGTCGCCGCAACTGCGGTCAGTTTTTTGACGACGCTTGTTCGTTACGGCAATTTTTCCAAAGGATATCAGGCGTTTATTCAAGGAATCGGCGCCGTCTTTGAAGATTTTTTCTTCCTTTCGTGGAAGCGCGTTTGGGCGATTGCGCGGCTTGCAGTGAAAGAATCGTTGCGGCGAAGAGTGTTGTTTATCTTCGCGGTATTTCTCGTGATTCTGATGTTCGCCGGATGGTTTCTCGACAGAAACGCCGTTGATCCGACCGGAATTTATCTCGCGTTCGTGCTTTCGATGAGTACCTATCTCATTTTGCTGCTCGCTTTATTTTTAAGCGCGTTCAGTTTGCCGAACGATATTAAAAACAAAACGATTTATACGATTGTCACCAAGCCGGTGCGTTCCAGCGAAATTGTTCTCGGACGCATACTCGGTTTCGCGATAGTCGGTACGGCGTTGCTCTGCTGTATGGCGGTGTTGAGTTACTTTTTCGTATCGTTTCAGTTGCAGCATACGCATATTTTGACGGAAAAAGACCTTGTCGCTCAAAAATATACGCCGGAAGAACAAACCGAATTTCAAAATTCCGGTAAACTTTACGTTACGCATACCGGCACGACGCGCGTTGCCAACGGGCATCGGCATAATCTGACGGTTTTCTCCGACGGCAGTATTCAAATCGAGAGCGCAAACGGTCATACGCACGAAGCGTCCGCGAAAAGCGCCGATTCCAATCCGGCGTCCGACGTTGCGGGATCGGCGCGAACGCGTTACGCGATCAGTCCGTCGAAAGATATTTTGCAGGCGCGCGTTCCGCGATACGCCGTCAGTCCGATGATTTTCCGCGACGATCAAGGAATCGACCGGCTCAAAGGAATTGACACGGGACATGAATGGAACGCTCGCGGCGGTATCGGAAGTTTCACCGGATCGACCAACGTTGCGGGAATCTGGACGTTTGAAAACATCCGACCGGAACGTTTTCCTGACGGAATTCCGATTGAAATGAAGCTCGGCGTCTATCGGACGTACAAAGGCGATATGGAAAAACGGATTCGGGCGAGTATTTCTGTGAGGAATCCCAAAACGGGATTGTCGATAGAAGCGTTGATTTTCCCGACGGACGAGTTTATCACAAAGTCGGCGCTGATTCCGTTGGAATTTCACGACGTTGCTGCGAAAATCGAACAGCGAAACGGGATTGACGAAAATAATCCCGCCGGTGCGCATCTTGTTACGCCGGAAAAGAAAGACGAATCGTTGACGCTCAAACGCGATTTCAATTTATTCGAGGATTTTGTCGCGGACGGCAAAGTGGAAATTTGGCTGCGATGTCTCGACGAGCAGCAATTTGTCGAAGCATCGTTGTACGATCTTTATCTCCGCGAATCGGACGCGCCGGTCGTACCGAATTTCTTCAAGGGATATTTCGGTATCTGGATGCAAATGATTCTTGTGATTTCTTTCGGCGTTTTGTTGAGTACGTTTCTCGGCGGACCGGTCGCGATGGTATCGCTGTTCGGCGTGATCATTGCCGGTTTTTCCAAATCGTTGCTGATGGATATCGCTTTCGGAAAAAATCTCGGCGGCGGAGCGTTTGAATCGTTGATACGAATGTTGACGCAATCGAATCTCATGGTCGATATGAACAAAAGTTGGGGAACCGCGTTTGTCATTATGCTCGACAAAATCAGCGGCGGTTTGCTCGTTGTCATGGGACAGATTATTCCGCCGTTCTCCGATTTTGCGTACTATGAACAAGCGTTGCAAAAAGGATTCAACGTTCCGTTAAGTTGGATGTTCGTGCATGGTTTGGCGACATTCGGTTATGTTTTGCCGATTTTCGTTGTCGGTTATATTATTCTTAAAAATCGCGAGGTGGCAAAATGACAAATAAAAGATTTCGCACGAAAATTATTCACCTTCTCATTATTTTCGTCTTTCTCGTGCCGCTCTTTTTGCTCGGCAAACCGGCGGCGGTGCAGCGAGGCGACGAAGGACAATCGCGTTTGAGCGGCGGTTATCTCGCCAGTCTTCGGATTGACGAAGATATTGTGGACGCGCAGCTTGGCGAAATTGATCCGGGCAGCAGCACGATCAAATTCGCCACATTTGGAATGCGCGGCGTTGCTCTGGCGTTGCTTTGGCACAAATCGTTGGAGTATGAAAAATATCACGATTGGAACAACGTCATCGTAACCAGCAATCAGATTACGCTTTTGGAACCGCGTTTTATTTCCGTTTGGGAATATCTCGGCTGGCGGTTGGCGTACAATGCGTCGGCGGATCAGGACGATTACCGCGAGCGTTATCGTTGGGTGATTCGCGGCTTTGAATTTCTCGAACAGGGAATTGTTTACAACCGAAAAGCGCCGATTCTCTATCATAACGCCGGTTGGACGATTTCGCAAAAAATCGGTATCGCCGACGAAAAAGAACAATACCGCACGTTGTTCCGGCAGGACGACGAGTTTCACAACGATCCCGCGCGGATTCACAAAGCGCAATCGATTGCCGAGCGAGATAATTGGCTTTACGGCATTCCGCTTTATAAAATTTCGGAAGACTTGTTCCGAAAAGTGGAAGATAGTTATTTCAAAGCGAAAGAAAGCGGCAGTTTGTCCGAAGATGATATTGCGGCGCATTATCAGGATCGCAAACGAAGTATTGGCAACAAAGCGCGTCCTATTTTTTACGTCAATTCCACGATGAATTTGATTCATTATGCGGATTGGTATGAACTCGACGGAAATTTCGGCGAAAAAGCCGCCGCGAACTGGGCGGACGCTCAACGCGCGTGGGAAAATTTTTCGCGTATCGAAATGAAAACGACAATCGACGACCGCAGAGATAAAACCCAAAAGCGGAGCATGAAACTGGCGGACGCGGAAGAAGCCCAAAAGAAAATGAACGAACACCGCGACGAATTGCTCAAACTCCTTGCTCCGAAAACGTTGAAAGATTTGTATGCGGAACGATGGAAAGCGTTGACCGATTTGCAGCAAGGCGCGTTGGTGGATATGGTAAAAAGTTCCGATCTGGAACAATACGTTGCGATTCGGGAATATCTGAATGAAAACGAACCGGGCTGGGAAGAAAATTTAACGAAACTCCGCAATTCGCTGATTACCGCTCCCGACGAATTGGCGGCGTATCTTCTTCCGGCGTCAATTCGCGTCGCCAATGAAATGCCGCCGGAGGAAACTTCGGAGGAAAATAAAAACGGCGAAGTCAGCGAAACCAATTTGGCGGATAAAGCGGCTCGCAATCTCAGCGAAGTCGTTTCGCAGGCGGGCGGTACGTTGACAATTTCCAACGACGCGATTGCGGTAGAAATCGGCAAACAGGAACGCGAAGCGGGAGAAACCGGTTCAAAAAAAGCGGCGCTCGCACGCGAAATCTGTCGCGCTATCGAAGATCAGGAATACAAGCGTCAGTTTTCCCACATGTTTTGCGAATTGCTGAACTACGAACATTATAAAAACGAAACGTATGTCGAACAAACTCAGGAAGCGATTGACGCGCGCGAGGAACGGTTCTATGCCCGTAAAGCGTTTAACGAAGACGGCGACGTTTTCACCGCAAATCGGCGTTATCTGGAATCAATGCGGAAATGGAATCTTTTGATGGAACTTCCGCAATACGCTTTCCTGAAAACGGAAACGTTTCGGCGGGATTTCATTGATTTTGCCGACAAATACAAATTGATTCTTAATAAGTTGGACGAGCGCGGCGGATTGTATCCCGAAGATTTTCCGTTTGAGCATCTTGTCCGTCTTGAAATGGAAACGACAACTTCTATTCCCGACATGCATCGGGCGTTGGATTTTGTACGTAATGTTTACGAAAAGAGAGATTACGCCGAAGCGATCAAACGTTCTTCGTTGTTGCTGCGGGCGTGGAACAACACGATGGCGGGTAACGAATATTTGAAACAAGTACCGGTGCCGCAATATCGTGATGAAATTCTCGAAACGGCGGCGATTTATATCAATTCGCTACGTCAATCGGGACAGGAATTTGATCGCGCGTTTCCGTTGACCGGCTTTATTGACACGGTGATGTTTTACGATTCGTTGACGGAAGACGCGATTAAGAAAACCGAAAACGTCAATCAAATGGCGGTAAATACGACTCCGGTTGGTACTCCGACGGAATCTCAAACGCTGGAATCTGTTTTCAACGCTTTGACGGAAACCTGCGCCGCATGGGACAAAGCGTATCAAAAGTATCCGATTTTGTACTTGCCGCAGGAATCGCTTTTTGATCCGACGAGTCAATTTAACGCGATGCACTTGATTTCTTGTCAGCAGAACGCCCTCTTAATTGCGAGTTCCTATCTTCAATTGTTGCAGCAATTGAAACGTCCTGTTCCGCAAGATTTTCCGCTTCGCGAACTGTTGCCGCCCGGCGTTACATTTGCGTCTCCGGCAACGGAAACTCCAACGCCGCAACCACCGCAAGAAGCGAAACCGGCAGAGCCGGAAATCAAACCGGCGGAAGAAAAACCATCCGAGCCGATTCCTCCGTCCGCAACGGAAGAAGCAAAGCCGGATGAAATCAAACCGGCAGACACTCCTCCGCCGGAAAATCAACCGCAGTAAAAAATCATGTTGTCGGGGCGTATTTACATACGCCCCGAATTTTCATAGGTTGTAAAAAAACATAAAGTCATCAACATAATTGATAAGAGAAAATATGATTCCGGTTAAAGACACGATGAAAGAGATTATTGACGGGCAACCGGACGACAGTTCTTTTGATGAAATCCTTCGGGAACTGGCGTTTGCACGCATGATTTATCGCGGTTTAGACGACGTTGATCATGGACGCACAATTTCCAATGAAGAAATGAAAGCGGAAATAGAACGATGGCAAAAATAATCTGGACAAGTGAAGCCAAAAAAAATCTTCGGGATTTATTTGATTACATTTCGTTAGATAAGCCGTCTGCGGCAAGCCGTGTTGTTTCAAACATTTTTCAAAAAGTCCATCTATACTTAATCCGTTCATAAATTGACCTTTTACGAAAGATCGAAATATATTATAATGTCTCCGGGATCATGTGAAGGCGCTGTTCACGGAGGAAACGATGTACACAATCAAATTGACGGACAAGGAATTCGAAACGTTACAAAAGGAACAGTTTTCCTATCCCGATCCGCGTGTCTGCTTGAAAATCAACGCCATCCTGCTCGTTGCGCAGAACGT
>JAISZO010000254.1 GCA_031269105.1 Planctomycetaceae bacterium
AACATTGTCCCGCAGAAAAACTCAACAAAAAACGATACCACAAAAATTGGCTACAAAACCTACTAATCGCAACTTCAAACGCAAGAAAAAAACAAAACACCTAATACGGTAGATTCAGATTTTTTCTATCGCCGCAACGCGACGCTGATCCGTCAACAACTTTTCATAATACGCTTGTAATTGCGAGTCGGAATTTTTATCTTGCGTCGTTAGATTCATTGCGTTATGCTTCGTATCCTTATTTTCAGCGCTTTCTTCATATTGCGCCGCAACAATCGCGGTTGTATTAGAATCCGCGCCGAGATCGACAAAGCTGATTTCTTTAAGCGTCATCTTGCGGACGACATACATTTCGCCTTCAAACGTTTTGCCGTTGACCGTTACGCTTTGACCGGCGGGAATGTATTCCGCATCGTGAATCGGTCCGCCCATACTCGCCTGCCAGGGGAAACCGTTCCGCGCCGACTGCACGACGTCGCGCGACCAGCAAGTGTCGCGGCTGATCACTCCTTCCGCGACGACGTCCGTTCCGACAATCGCAATCTTTTCCGTATGACCAACGCCTTGAAACGATTTGTGTTCGTAACGCACCGGAATTTTTTGTGTCGGAATGTTGACGCCGCTTATGTCAACGACAATCGGAAGCGGAACGTCGCGCGTCTTGACCATGGCGCCGGTATAAGCAAGTAACGTAAATTGCGGAAGAGGAACGTCGCCGCTCGCTTCCAGCGCTTTCGGCGGTTCGCCGTTGGGTTCCACAAGACGAATCGGACCCGGCTCAAGAATCAGATTCGTCAGTTTCAGTTTCTTCATTGTCTTTCTCCGTTTTATTTTTTGCGGGAATCGCATGATTTGAAGTCAATCCCAATTCCATCATTCGTTTTTGTTCGCGCGACGCCTGAACAAGGACGTCTTCCCAATCCAAGCCCGCTTTCGCGCATTCGGTCGCAAGATTCGAGACATGCGATTGTATCCGCGCCGTCGCCGCTTTCGCTTCTTTCACCGGATCGACATGCTCCATGCCGTCCCAGAAAAAATAACTCGCGGGAATCATTTCATAAAATTCTTTCGTTGCTTTCGGCGGCGTTAATAAACCGACGCGAAGCGCCTCGCGATACCAGATTTCAAAGAGCGGATTCAAAACGACGCGCTCGCAATGCGATTGCTCGACCCGAATACTCTTAAAGAACGTTTGATGATCAAGCCGTCCGCTCGCGTAATTATGACGCGACGAATCGCCGGTGAGAATGTTGACCGGGACTTGCAAACAACGTCCGATTTCGCTCAGAATTTCCCGCTTAAATTCAGTATAAGTCGTGTTCGGTTGTTCCGCTTTGATTTGTCCGAGTTTCCAACCGTCGGGCAATGTTGTCGCCATTCGCTTTTCCAACGACACAATATCAAGCGGTTCAAGCGGCTGCGCTTCGCCGTTTGCGGGCGCGTCGGTATAAAGAACCGCCGCGAAATCCGCCGCCGTTTCCGCCGCCGCCAACACCGCCAATGTATAACGACGTAGTTGTGCGAACAACGGCAGCGCCGGCATAATCTCCGGCAGTCCGCGCGATTGACCGGGACGATCCGCGCGAAACCAATGAATCATATACTCGGCGGGAATCGTTGCAAAAGCGCCATGCCAAGCCGACGAATCGCCCGGATGTTCCGACGCAACGTGATATAAAATCGGAGCGCCGTATTTATCATATTCAATACCGTCGACCGTTTGATTCAGCGACGGATAAGGAGTCGTAATTCTGTCCGCTTCAATCAATTGCAAATCAACATGAACCGGATGTTTCAACTTCGGATTTTTCAGTATCGCGGCAAACGCTTCGCCGTCCGTGATTTTTGCCATACGCAACGTTTGCAATCGTTCCGCTAACGAGACCGCGTTCGCCCACGCCGCAAATTCCGATTCGACGACGCTATTGAACGTTTCGTCTTTCGACGTCGTCTGCAAACGCGGACCCGTCCCGATGCAGTCGGCGGCAAGCGTCAAGACCATCCCTCGCGCATACGAATTATTCGCGACTTCATATCTTGCACGATTCCGCAACGTCCGGCGAACTTCCGAAGTCATCGAACCGTCCGCGCTCAAACTGTCCGCCATCGACCAATGACGAGCATTCTCCGAAGTCGTCTGCGCCGCGTCATACTTGAAATGAACAAAACGAACCGGCGACGCGCGAACCGTTTTCTTATTTTTACGATGGAAAAACCACACGATTAAACTCCTCCGTCGGGAGAGATTTTGATAAGTTTGATTCCGAGTCCGCGTTGTTGCGACGCTTTCTGCGATTGTAAGAATCGCGCCGCCGCGATTTGGTCTTGTAGCGAATGTTGCTCTACGCTTCCCGCGTCGCCCTGAACGCGTTTCGGGCTCTTCGCGTTTTCAAAAATCCGTTCTTGAATTGTTGTTGACGATTCTTCTAATGATTCTTCGTCAATTCTCGCAACTTTTGCGTCGCGGCTAAAAAATTTATTATTCATTATTATTTACGCTGTAATAACAATTCGCAAAACCATATCTTTGGGAAAGATAACGTCAGGCAATAAAACAATTGTCTCGTCATTTTTCGGTCGCCAGTCAATTCCTATCGGACGATGCGCGTTTGAGTTTACGTCGTAAACCTGAACCGACGCAATATCGAACGTCTTGAACGGATGCGGAACTTGATAAGACGTCGACGCGCCGTCGCAGGTTATCGAAACGACCGCAGAAACGCGACCGTTACTTTTTGCAATAGAATCAACGTACTCTTTATTCGCATAATGTTCCGGGAATTGCGGGACAAGCGGCGTGCCGCGATACGAAAAGTCCATTCCTTCCGTCGTTTGCAACGCGTTCAGAGAAACGTTGAGTTTCGTCATAATTCTGTTTCTAATAACAGTTTTAACGGTTTTGCAAACCGTAAAATGCAGGCGTCGTTTACATTGTTATAATCATGCGACTTGAACGCCTCGCTACCGTAATGATAACAAGGGTAAGGATCGTTGCATTGTCCGCGTTTGTATCGCGCCACCCAATCTTCCATTGACCGCGTGTGATAATGATTGATACGAAAGACGTCCCACGTCGGACTTTTATCGCCGCGCCAAATCCAACGGCTGTCCGCTATATCAAAATGTTCGCGGACTGTCGGCGCAACCGTTTTCGCTAAATGCGGCGAAAGAAATTTTTGAAAGTATTGCGGCTGAATCAGCATCTTGAACGAGTAATGATTCCAATCGTTGTCCGGCGCGCGTTTCGCGAACGCTTCAATCGAAAGTCCCTGCGGTCGCACGGCATGATTATTCGAGCCGAACAACAACCAATGCGATAACACGCCGCCGTAAGCTTCATAATCCGTCAATAAACGTTTCAAGTCGTTTTCTTTCGTTCCAAATAAAAACTCGTCGGAATCAAGGAACGTCATCCAGCGAGTTGCTTGTCCGTAATTGTTCAGAATCCAGAGATATGTTCCTAATTGAACATACTGCTCGTCATTCACGACGCGGTGAATATGTATCTTTTCCTGAAACGGCAATTCGCGGATTCGCTCTTCGGTTGTGTCGTTGCATTTATGAAGAACAATCACGAAACGCTCAAAGCCCGTCAAATAATGAAACGCCAGCCATTCCTTAATATAATGTTCCTGATCGCGCACGATAGCGGCAAGCGTTAAATAAACCTGTTGCATTACACGATCTCCACATTTCTGACGACGTTAAAATCTATTCCCTGACGCGCCAACGAATTTTCATTAAGAATAAAATCCAACGTGCATGAATATCCGTAAATTCCCGAACAACCGCGAATGACAGGCGTTCCCCAGCATAAACCATTTTTCGTCATCACGGGAATCTGTCCCGCTTCGCCGCCAAACGGAAGGTGAAGATTAATATTGTCGCTGTGCGCGTCAAATTCTAATTTACGAACCGGCGACTTGTTGCTTTGCGCCGCGACGGGTAATTCAATCTGATTGTCAAACGAAATCAATTTCTCCGGCATTATATTCTCACTTTGACGACATAGTTTTCCGCATTCGCCGGAGCGACCGCAAAGAATAATGTAATTTGATTCGCGCTCGTCGCTTCCCATTGCATGTAGGTTTTTATCGGTTTATCGTCGACCATTTTGAAAACGTCGACGACGACCTCGCTGTTATTGAGACCATGCGTAATAGGAAACGAAGTCATTGAACCGTTGCCGGAAAACGTTCCGCGATAAGTCGCAGCACCGAGTTTCGTATCGACGTAATTTTTTGTCGCGACGTCGTTTGTCGCCGAAGGTTCGGCGGATTTCAAGCGGCTGCTCGTGTCGAACATCGCAATGCGGTTTGGCGTCGGCGTCGACGTTGAAGAGTGCGCCGACGGCACGTTGCTATGCGCAAAAACCGCCGCGCTGGTCGGAACGGTCGTTGTTGAATTACCAAGCGTCGATTGCGTCGGCAGTTGAGCAATCGGAATTTTACTTGACGCGTCGAGCGTCGCCACGCCGTTTGCCGACGCTTTTTCCGTCGCGGCAATCGCGCCGACGTCCGACGCGACAAGAATCACCGTTCCGTTTTTGCCGTTCACCGACGCAACCGCGTCCGTCGGTGATAACAATTCCTGCCAATTCGCTAACGCCGACGCAGGTTCAACGCGAAGAATAAAAGATTTCTTCAAATCGGTGCGAACCGCAACGTCGCCCTTTTGACACGTCAGCGCTAACATCGCCGCTTCCGTCGCAACGACAAACGTATCGGTAATTGCCGTCGCGGGAATGACCGAAATGTTTAATTTGCCGCTCGTATCAAGTATCGGAATGTTCCCCGACGCGATTCCGGTATTGCATGTCGCCGCCGTGCCGAGTCCGACGATTTGCGACGTCGTGTGCGTATGCGTCGCCGCCGCCTTACTCGAAAGACCCGCGTCAACATATTGTTTCGTCGTCGCATGAAGATTTTCTATCGGATCGCGCGGCAGTGCAATGTCCGATACGTATTGTAAAGCCATAAATGTTTCCTTGAAATTTGAAGTTAAGATTTTATTCTCGCGAAATGTTTTTATTTTATCCACAGATTTTTTTGACAGGATTGTTAGGATTCACACGACGTCTTAAATCTATCTTGTCAATCCTGTCTAAAAAATATCTGCGAAAATCTGTGGAAAAAACTTTCGCAGCATTCGTGAATCAAAACCGAAGAATCGCCGTTCCCGCTATCGGAATAGCAAACGCGATTTCTGCAAAGTCGAACGTTTGCGTTTCACGATTCACCGAATGACCGATTCGACGACCGGCGACGTCGTAAGTCTCAATCAACGGACGCAGCGAACCAAGAGAATGCGTTATCGCCCAAGTTTCAGACGGCTCGCGCTGATGATGCAGATAGATTCCTTCTTCAAGACGTCTCTCAAGAAGGTCGGCGTTATGATTGAGCGCCGAGACAAGTTGTTGAATCGTTTCGCTCATAGTTATCTTCCTCGCGGTAAAGAATCATCGTGCGTTTCTATTCTATATATAGGCGGCGAAGGTCAAATGTTCTTCAAAAAAAATTGACGGTTTTCAAATTTTCTTCAAAAATAATTTGATCCGCGAAAGTTTTTACCACGTTCACTACAAAGTTTTTCACCACGAAGAATGAAGAATCGCACGAAGTTTCTCGAAGAATTTTTAAAGTTGGGGAAATGATTATTTCAATCACAGAGCAAAAAAATCTGCTTGCGAAATTTTCAACTCTTAACTTTTAGCTTTTAACTCAAATACTTCCTTCGTGTCATCTTCGTGCTTCTTCGTTCTTTGTGGTGAAGAACATTCGTGTTTTTCGTGGATCACATTCTCCGCTTTTGTAATTCGGATAATCGAATACGCGGACGCGCGACGATCGGTTTGCTTTGAAACGTTGCCAGTTCCGCGCCTTGTATTGACGCGCCAACGGCGCAGCCGACTAAACAATCGAACCAATGATTATCGGGTCTCGACGCGCGGTTCTTCCATTCGTCAACCGTTCGCGAATACGCCATTGTGCGGACGCGATACTCCGCCGTAAGATGTTCCGCAAGCAAACGATGACGTTTCGGTTCATGTCCGAACATTGATAAACAACCGGCGTCGCCCATTAAAATCCCCAATCGCGCATGAACAAACGTTTTCCAAAAGTTCGTATCAATCATGACATGCCGAACCGCTCTTGTACCGGTATTGCCGGGAATACGCCAGTGACGACCGATGCGGTCGCCCTTTTGACGTTTGTGTTCGGCAAACGGAATACTCGACGCGCCGACATACTGACCGTGCGACGGAAACAACGCCGCCGCATGTTTCGACTGACGGCAGAATTGATAAACGACGTCGGTGCATTGTCCCCAGTTGCCGTCAATCAAACATTGATTCACGCGCATCTCTGCCCCGTCGTCGCGGTAATAAACACGATTCAAACGCTCTTCCGTCAATCGTTCCAACGCCGAATAAATCGACGCTTCAAGTCCCGCGCCGCCGGTCGCATGTTGCAATGTCTTCTGGCTGTTGCGCAAGGTAAAGTATTCCCGATGTTGATCGGGCCACGTTCCGTAATCAATGATAGAACCGGTAAAATTCTGTTCCCACGCCGCCTGCATCCAATATAAAACGTTTTGATGAACGTCGATAAACATCGTCAAAAGTTGACAACTTTGCGGAATCAATTCACGCTTATAACCGTTGACCTTCTCCATAATCTGGTCAATCGTCAACATCTCCTCGCCGAGGTCTTCCACTTTCGGCTCGTTTTGATACTCGGCGTAAAACGCGATTTCGTCGCGGAATTTCAGGTTCATCGCGTTTTGAACCGCGCTGATTTCATCATCGTTAAAACGTTCCGCCCAAGCCAGTACCGCGCCAGCGTCCATCTCGTCACGATGCTCGCGGTAAAACTCCGTCGCAATACTTCCGTCGCCGTCGTTGCGTAACGAATCATTACGCAACTCCGCATACGTCGCCCAAAGTTTTTCATTCGACGGAAACGAATAAACCATCTTCGTCCGCTCGCCCTGCCATTCGGGATGTTTTTCACGATTCAAAATCCGCGACGCCATATCGTCGGGACGAATCACCGTACAAGCCATCAGCCCCGCAATCTTCTTGCCGGGTCCCGCCATGCCTAACACGTCGCCCGCAAGAATTGCGGCGCGGCGTTCCGATTGAGACTTCGACCATGCGGACTCGGTTGTTTGCGGATCGTCAATGAAAACTAACGACGGACGTTCAACGCGACCGTCCGGGCGCGCATGATGCTGACCGCGAATCTCGCTACCGTGCATTCCCGAACATGAAATCACAACGCCGCTCGATTGAGAACGGGTAATCGTCGGCAAAACAATTTTATCCGCCGACCATTCTATCCGCGTCGGCTCGCCGAGATACTTTTGACCTTTCTGGCGATTCGCAATGCGTTCCAAACATTTAATCGGATAACAAACTTCAGGAAAATCCGCTTGCAGTAACGGATTCGTTTCAAGCCATGTTTTGATATGTTCTAATAATTTCTGCGCACGATCCGCGCTCGCCGCAATCAGACAAATAAACGGCGCCGCGCCGCTCAACGCCGCCCAAACCACCGCCGATTGACATAACACCGTTTTCCCCGAACCGCGCGGCATTGCTAACGCAAACAATCCGCCGTTGCGAACTGCGCGTTCCATCTTCTCCATCGCATGCAAATGATCCGGCGACCACGATAAATAAAACACTTCGTGAAAATACGTTTCGCAAAACGTTTGGAACGACGCAAGCGCCGCGCTCTTGCGGACGAAGTTTTGTACTTCGGGAATCTCGCCAATATCCTGCGCCGCGCGAACCGCTTCTAAACTTTTCAGGTTTTGCAAACGTTTCTTTTCAAGATAATCCTGCGGCTCTTGCTTCGGTTTGAAATACTCCTGCGTCAGCCATGCGGCGTATTTGAATAAGTTGATTGTCTTTTCAGCGCCGATGAGATAACCCGCACGGTTGCGATGACGACGCAAACGATGCTCGTTCAAGACCGTTCCGAATCCCGCCGCGTTCAACATACGCATCAATACGGCTGGCTTGATGGATTGCGGATTCAGTTTTTCACTCATGTTTCTCTCCCGATTCCGCCGCCAGAAATGCCGCGTATTGAATCAAGTTAATCGTCTCGCTCGATGAAAGCAAGTTGCCCGCTTCCGCAATTTGACGAACTTGCTCTTCGGTCACGCGACGCCGTCCCGCGTTTGTCAAAAGTAATGCAAGCGACGCCGACGATAATTTGCTTGGGTCAATCTTTTCCATTAGAATATTATCTCCGGTAAATACGCGGTTGCATCCATCGAAAATCGCGGCGCCGTTTTCAAAACGTCCGGCAGTAATTCGATTTCATGTTCTGCAATGATAACGACCGGTTTGCGATGCAAGAATGCTTCCAGCATTTCGCGCCGCACGCCGACGCTCGCTTTCCAATCCGGCAATGCAAGTACGACCACTTCATCACACCGTCGAAGTATCGGTAAATCCAGATTCATAAAGCCGTCATGCTCCAACTCCAAACCGCCGAACTCAATTGCGGGAATCGAATTGGCAAGCGGCGAAAAGACGCCAATCCCTTGCTGCATCAAACGCGACGCCGCACGACACGATTGACGATAACGATACTTCTGAATCGTCGCATCAGAATGAGTATAAGGACACGCCAAATAGAACATCATCTCTCTTTCTTTTTTATCCGCGAATGCTGCGAAAGAACACGAAGTATTTATCCATTGATTTCACAGATATTTTTTTGACAAGATGAATATAATTGACAAGATGACTTTAAATCCTGTCAATCTTGTAAATCCTGTCGAAAAAAATTCCCCGTCTCATTCCAATAGTTTTTTCTCAATTGAAAAGATACGTTCTTTCGCAAGAGCCGCATATTCCGGCATGATTTCCATTCCGAGAAAACGCCGACCTAATCGCTTGCAAACAACGCCGGTTGTTCCCGAACCGCAAAACGGGTCAAGCACGACGTCGTTCTCTTGCGTAAATAATTTGATAAACCATCGCGGCAGTCGTTCAGGAAAGACCGCGCAATGACGACGGTTGCACGTTTCGACCGCTAAATATAAGACGTTCGACGGATAAACCATTTCGCGTCCCGACCATGCCGACATGTTATTGCTGAAATTACTCCCCGTTTGAGATTTTATTTGAAGCCGTAATTGCGGATCGTATTGATCGCATCGTCGGGCGGTACTTTCCTGACGATGAATCATTACCGTGTCCTGATACATCGCAAATTGTCTTTGCTTGTTGAATTGAAGCAACCGTTCCCATGCGTCGCGAAACCGGTTTGACCATTTGCCGGGAAAGGCGTTTTTCTTATGCCAGATAAATTCTTCCGTCCATAAAAAACCCTGCGCACGCAACGATTGGATTAAATCAATCACGTAAGTATTTCGCTCGCCGTCGACAACTTTTTCTTTGATGTTTAAGAGAAATGTTCCTGACGGTTTAAGAACGCGAAGTAATTCTTTTGAAATCGGCAGGAACCAATCGACATATTTTTCCGGCGAAACGCCGCCGTAAATTTTTTTACGCGCGTCGGCATAAGGCGGACTCGTGAAAATGAAGTCAATACTGTCCGACGCGACGTCTTTCAACAACGCAAGACAATCGCCTTCAAGAATTGTTATCGAATTGTCATTCATCGTCTCCTCCGCTTTCTGTCGAAAGAAATTGAATCGGATGCGCGATGAGGCGGAAATCACGGCGCATCTGATGAAAGTATTCTTCTTTCTTTTCAATCAAAATAAATTTTCGATTCCATAACGCCGCCGCCGTTCCGGTCGTTCCCGAACCCGCAAACGGGTCAAGCACAACGTCGTTTTCAATCGAATAATAACGAATGATACGTTCCGCCAACGCCAACGGAAACGGCGCAGGATGATATGACTTTGTCGCCGGCGGAATCTTCCAAACGTTTGTCTTCTCGTAATCGCCGTCAATCTTACTTCGCATCACCGCCTCTTGATTCGGATGATTGCGAATGTTCCAGTCAAGTAATTTGTCGGTATGCTTGCGATAAACCATCACGTACTCAGTAATCGGAACGGTCTTATAATGAAGCGGCGTGCGGTATCTCGCAAAATCACGACCGCGACCGCATCCCGCGCCTTCCGGTTTCACCCAAATGACGTCGTCGATGAAATCAAAACCCGCGTCGACAATAATCTGATGCAAATCAAATGGAATCCCAAGCCGCTTGGAAGAACGGTTTCTTTTTGAACGCGGAATAATCACCGGCGACGAATTGAGAATGAAATAACGACCTTCCGATAAAACGCGACGACAACATAAAATAACGTTTTGCATCTTTTTTAGATAAGACATGTAATCATCATATTGACAACATTCCGGTCGCGCGTTGAAATACGGCGGCGACGTAAAAATCAAATGAACCGATTTTTCCGGCAACTGCGATAATAAAAACTCGGCGTCGCCCAAACCAAGTATGTTTGTATCAATCATGCGATTCCTCTTTGTTTATGATACGTTTTGCTTCTTTGCCGGTAAATTCTTCCCATCGTTTGACAATCACGTCGCAATACAACTCGTCAATTTCCATCGCAAAACAACGACGACCAGTTTGCTCGCAGGCAATCAAAGTCGAGCCGTTTCCGCCGAATAATTCCAAAACGTTTTCATTCGGACGCGATGATAACTGAATTGCGCGAATTGCAAGCTCGACCGGTTTTTGCGTCAGATGAACTGTTTGCCGCGACGGAACTTTTTTTACTTTCCACAAATCGCGCTCGTTGTTTTGACCAAAAAACTGATGAGCCGCTCCTTCTTTCCAGCAGTAATAACACAACTCGAAGCACGACATGAAATCTTTTCGATTCATCACCGGATGCAGCTTATTCCAAATGACGCACTGCGACCAATAAAGCCCATGCTTCTTAAACATCGCCGGATAGTTTGCAAGATTCGCATAGCCGCCCCAAATGTATGCGGCGCGACCTGGCTCCAAAACCCGCGCGATGTTTCCAAACCAACCGTCAAGCAAACGGTCAAATTCTTCAGCGCCGACTTGGTCGTTGATAATCGGACGGTCTTTCGCTCGCATCCGCTTGAGCGGCTTTCCTTCGCCGGGAAAACTTGAAGCGCCGCTCGCTATCGCGTTGGCACTTCGAGATTCAACGCAAACACCATACGGCGGATCGGTATGGCACATTTGCATCGAACAACCGTCTAACAAACGGTCGACGTCATCGCTATTCGCACTGTCGCCGCACATCAAACGATGAGCGCCGAGTATCCATAAATTGCCGCGTTTGGTAATCGCTTGTTCCGGCGGTTCGGGAATGTCGTCCGCATCGGTCTCGCCATGAGACATGTTGACGTTCAATAACTGCGTCAACTCTTTATCGCCAAACGCTAACAAATCCAGATCGAAACCGCTTTCCTGCAATTCGCAAATTTCGATGGGCAGAATTTCCATATCCCATTCCGCAATTTCGCCGCTCTTGTTGTCGGCGATACGGTACGCTTTCGCCTGCTCTGTGGTCATGTCCGACGCGACAAGCGCCGGAACTTTCTGCAAGCCCAATTTCAACGCCGCTTTGTAACGCGTGTGACCGACAATAATAATATTGTCGCTGTCAACGACTATCGGCTGACGAAATCCAAACTCCTTCAAACTGGCGGCGACCGCGTCAACCGCCTTATCATTGATTCGCGGATTACGCTCGTAAGGACGAATCGACGTTACGTCGCGCAATTCGATAGACAGATTCTCTTCTGATAATTTCATAAAACCTCTCACTTTATTGATATTTTTTGACGCCATTAACATGATAAAAATCATGTTGAAAAAATAATGAAAGAAGCGTCCCGATAAATCGGAACTGAATCAATTATTGCGACGTTTTGCGCGTGCGCAAAAGTTTCGGCGTTTCGTAGAAGAACCCCGCAAGTTTTATCAAAACGCAACGCGTCGCAAAATACGCCGTTATACGGCGAAAACGCTTTATAGGTTTAGGACGCGAAAAATAAGACGCAATTTCTCAAACAAATTTCCAGACAAGATTTATAAGATTGACCGACGTTTTAAATTTATCCTGTCAATCTTGTAAATCCTGTCGAAAAAAATGAGCAAAACGATTGTCATACAATGATGACAACCGTTTTTCATTTATCAAAAGTAACGTCTCAATTATTCTTCGGATGGATTATCCGAACGATTTGGGTAATCGTCCGCAATACCCGGAAAATAAAATACCATACTCATGCCTAACTGGTCGAAACAATATTCTTGTCCCGTCTTTTTGCGGATCGTTTCGGCAATCGGAGTGCATTCCCGACGAGCGCCGACAATACCAATACAACATTTGCCAAACATGCCGCGTCCCGAATAATGACGACAAACTCTTACGTTCTTCTTACGGCAATATCGAATTATCTTTTTCACAACGTCCGACATGATTACGCTCCTTTCATACTTCGACAAAAATTTCTGAATCTACCGTATTAGGTGTTTTTAAATAAAGTTGAATTTTGCAGGTTGCTGCTGACATAAAATTGTAAAAAGGTCATAATTACGTCTTGTATAACCAACGAACAAGGAG
>JAISZO010000341.1 GCA_031269105.1 Planctomycetaceae bacterium
AGCGGATGAAAAAGATAAAATGAAACGAGTACTACCCTGAAACCGACCAAATCGGGAATAAAAATTGGGAAAATTAAAAAAAGGACTCCATAGAAAATAAAAAAATTAGACAAAAAAAGGAAATAACCCCCAAAAAAGAAAAAAAATAACGCAGGAAATCCAATTATTAGAGATGCCCTCACGTTAAACGTGCTATTTCAAACGCAGAATCAATTAAAAATTTTGCTCCGATTATTTTGTTGCAAGAATTATTGTCGGAAAAATTACAACAATAACAATAGACTTCTAATAATCTGTTTTTTAACAATGTGTTTTTTTTAGGAACGTTAAGGACAATAAGGGACAATTGGAACAAATAATATCGGCAAATGGCGTTTTTAGAAGTTCCCTAACGTTATATTCTGTTCAAAAAAAGTGGCGTCCCTAGCGGAACATGAAAATGTATAACATTATCTTTTTTGTTGGAAAAAACCGGATTTTAAAGTGTGAATAATAGATTAAGACTAAAACAGGATGAATGGATGAAAGGAGTAAAACAATGACGGCAATACCGACAAAATTATATGAAGCATTTGAAAAAATACGTCTCGGCAAAATCAATGAAGGCGTTAAATTATTCGATAAAGTTGACGGTTTTGACGACGTTAAAGCGGCGGCGTTGGCGGAATTGTCCTATTTTCGGCACGACTGGAAAAACGGAATTTTGTTTGCACAAGAAATTTTTTCGAATGATTTGATTTTGGACACATGTCCTTATCCAACGCCCAGTATTGCCGAACTGCATTTGCAATTATTTATTTTAGCAACATGTCAACTTCAATGTTGGAAAGACAGTCGAAAATATCTGGAACAATTAAAAAAATCAAAAGAACAAGAACTGAGTAAACATTATAATATTCAGAATAATATTCAGAATGCTATTATGTTGATTTCCGACCCGCAAAATACAACGCAAAGATTGCTGGAATCAAAACCAAAATTGCGAATAACCGGAAAAGAAGACCTTTTGGAAAAATTAGAAAATTCATTGCGTTTAGGGCATTCCAAACGTTACGCTTGGCATTCCAGGTGTAAGCGGTATCATGCTCCTGATTCGCATGTCAATAATATTTATTGTCATGGTAAAACAGAAGATCATATTACATTTTACGAAAAATATTCTGATTATTTTGAAGATGCGAGGACGTACGCTAAAGCGGCAAAATCTTATATTGCGATGCACAACATACCGGAAGCAAAAAATGCACTACGTCAATATATGCGTTACTGGAAATACAAAGAACCGTATCAGGTTATGCCGATTGTTCTTTTTGCGGATCATGAACTTTGGTCGGTTATGTCTGATGGTCATTTCACGGAATCTCTTTTAACAATTCCACATAACAGAGAATCGTAAAAATCAATGGTTCAGACAATTAACCTTTGTTACTTGGCTGCGGTTTCTTTGATTGTCTTTTTATTCTCCGAATTGTTTTGCCCAGATCAGGTCGGGGTTGACTTTGACGGCATTTTCAATTTTTCAAGTTGCTCAATCTCTTTTTCCGCCGGAAATGTTAATCTTTTTCTTCTTCCATATCTACCGAATCAAAAAAGTCCGCGTCAAAGACTCGGTCGTCGCGGTAGAAACGGTAAGTTTCCGCCGCTTTTTCATTTTCAGAAAGCGGTTGCGTTCCTTGTTGGAATTTGTTGTTGAGTGAAGAATTTTCCTTGTCCGCAAAATTATGAAATTGATCTTCTTCCGCGTCTTGAACGAAAAATTCCCAATCGTTTTCCAATGAATTTTCATTTTCCAAAACGCCGGTCGGCGGCGTTACGTCGTTAACGAAGTTGTGAATTTCTTTTTCTTCCTCGCCAAATTTCGACGGGGCATATTCCGTTTCTTCCGCCGCTTTTTTTGTAGAACGTTTTTTCGCGCGACGACGCTTTGGTTTGATTGTTTTCGGTTTCGCAACAACTTGCGGCTGCACGATAACTTCCGCGCGAGAACTTTCCGGTGCCGACAAAGGCGTTTCGACAGGAATTGTTCCCGGCTTTTTCATTGCCGACTCCGGCGGAATTTCCTGAATCGTTTCTTTGACGTCCCTTGAAACGGCTTCCGTTTCCGGCTGCAATTCTTCGTCGAAAAATTTTTCCGTCTGCTTTTCTTTTTTACGCGGCGGCAATGACACGCGAACCGTTTTTTTCCCGTCGGCGTCGCTCCAAAACGGCGGTAAAATCCGCACCGGAACGTCCAATGCGTGAAACATTCGGCAAATATGTTCGTGACAAGTGAATAAGAAAATCTGCCGTCCGTTTTCTCCTTCCTGCGTGAAATTGAGCAGCGTTTTTGCCGTCGCAAACGCGCGGCGCGAATCATAATTGACTAACACGTCGTCCATAACAAGCGGTAAACGGACTCCGTGCCGCTCAAATGTCGCCGTCAGCGCAAGACGAATCGCAACGAAAAGTTGTTCGCGCGTTCCTCGCGAAAGCCGCGATACGTCGAGCGAATTTCCCGCAAAATCATCGACAAATAACAAATTTTCGCCAAACGGCGTCCAAACCCGCGAGTAACGTTCTTCGGTCATCGCCGCAAAATACTTCGACGTTTCATTCAACGTTTCCGGTTGACGCTGTCGTTCATATTCCGAGCGGATTTCTTCCAGAACATACGTCGCCAAACCGCGAACCCGCCACTGCGAAAAATGTTTCGTAATCCGATTTTCGAGCGTCGCCAATTCCAATTGCTTTCCCGCCGCCAAGCGGTCTTGAGCAATCGCCGCAATTTGCTGCGCCAAACGCCCTTTCGTTTCCAATTTGTCGCGAAGTTCCAGCGAAAGCGCATCCGCGCGTTCTTTCGTCTGTTCCAGTAATTCCGCAAGAAGCTCCCGTTTGGAAGTTTCAAGCGGTTCAGACAATTCGTCCTCTTCGCAAAATCCGCCGACCGCCGCGTCAATTTCCCGCTGCAACTGCCGTTCTTTGTCCCGACGCAAAAGATAATCGGCGTAAACCCGCGCAAGTTCCCGCAATTCTTCGTCGTGTTGAACGTTGAATTGCGTCAGTAATTCTTGTTTCTTTTGACGTAAATCGTTCCGATTTTTCTTTTCGCGCCGATACGATTTGACAATTTTCCGCAACTCTTTTTTGAGCGAGTCGCGTTCTTTGATTTGACTTTCGTTGTCGTCGATCATTTTTCGGATTCGCTCCAACAACGCGAGCGGCGCAAGATTATCCGGCAACGTAATTCCCGCAGCGCTCGCGACGCGGCTGATTTGTCCGGTCAGCATTTCCATTTCGCGCTGACGCATCGCCAATTCTTCCGCTTTGAGACGATATTGACGCTGAATCCCGCCGACCTGATCGTAATGTCCCATCAATTTGCGGATTTGCGCGGGCTGAATATTTTCCGGCAAACGAACCGCTTTGAGCCAATCTTCCCATTTTTTTTGCGAGACCTTCAAACTATGTTTCGCTTTTTTGAGCCGCTGTTCCAGTTGTTCCGTTTGATATGCAATCTCTTTTTTCTGACCGTCGAGCGGCGCGAGTTTTTCAAACGTCGCGAGATCGGCTTGCGCCTGCTGAAGCCGTACTTCCGTCGATTTTCCATGCGCGGGATAACGCGCGTCAATTGCCGCGACTTCCTGTTTTGCGTGTTCCATTTGCGACGCTAACATGGAAATTTGCCGTTGATTCGTTTTCAGATTCTGCGAATTTCTCCGCTCAAAATAAAATTTCGCCACAATCGAACCGGCAACGCCGACCAATCCAATAACAAACAACGGATAATTAGGGTCTTTATTGATAAACGGAAAGATTGTCATCGTTCCGAAAATCACAACTCCGGCAACAACGGCGGCAATCGCCCAACCCGGCAACGATTGATTCTGCACAAGAAACGCATTTTGCCGATCCAGTTCTTTGCGATATTGAATCATTTCTTCATAACGCTGCTGTAACGTTTGTCGGCGGCGCAAATGACTAAGAACTTCGCCGGTTTTTTCAATCGCGGAAGAAATATCGTCAATTTGCCGCACGGAAAGTTCCGACGCAATTTTTTCCGTTAAAATGCGATTTTTTTCCGAATATTCTTTATACAACGTTTTCGTCTTTTTGTAACGTCGGCTTGCCGTCCGCATCGCTTTTGCCGGAATCCGGTAATCGCTCAAACGATTTCTCGATTCGCCGGTTTGCTCTTCGTTCGATAATCCCGCCGCGCCGGGAGTTTCGCACGCCGCAATCCGCACGCCGCCGACGTCCTTTTCGCCGCTTTCGGTCAGGCGCTTTTCAACGTCGCGCACTTCCTGCCTAACAACGTTGATTTGCTCTTCAAGTTCCCGAATCCAGTTTTCCTGTTCTAATACGACTTCAAGACGCGGCGTAAATTTCCAGAGTTCTTCGTTGACTTCCATCGCCGCGAATTTCGTTTTCAATACGCCGCGTTCTTTTTTAATTTGCGTTAAAATATCTCGCTGTTTAGCGATTTCGTCTCGTAATTCGTCGAGCGATTTTACCGAACATTCGCCGACCGCCGCCACGTTTCCCATCAGTTTGATTTCACGGCGAATTGCGATTCTCGCGTCCCACATATCGGCGATAAGCGCCGCGGTTTCATAGAGCCGCGTTTCATGTTGCAGTTTTTTGAGTTCGTTTTGAATTTGTTCTGCAATCTGTTCCTGCCGACGGTGTTCGGCGAGCAATTCGCCATATTCGCGCAAACGTATCCGCGATTGATTGACGTCTTGACGAAGCGCGGCGTGCTGCGCGACAAGGCGTCCGATCAGCGCCGGTTTTCCCGCCGGATCAATCAAATGATTCCGCGACTGCACCAACGCTCGCGCCGCGTCGAGCAGCGAAACGCGGTCGATACCGATTGTCAAACGATACAACATATCTGCCGCTTCGGTGTCTTCGAGAATTCCAAGCTGCTGCAATTCGTCAAGTCCGATAGCGAAGACGTTATTAAACGTTTGTTCATCGACGTCGAAAGCGAGTTGTCGAAAAAATTTCTCGCCCGCAAAGAGACCGTTCGGCGTATTGAGAGTCAACGATTCTTCCTCGCCGCGTTTGGAAGCGTCGAACGACCGCCGAAGTAAAAACAGTTCGCTTCCCGACGTTACGTTCATTGTTCCGCCGGTTATGATTCCGGGTTCGCCGCGAAATCCCGCCTCGTCCGCCGCCACGTCAATCGCGCCGCTTCCGATTCGGCGATTCTCCAAAACGGAAGGACGAGCGCCTTCTTCCGCCGCGTGAAATACCGGAAACGGACCTTGCACATAACGACGCCGTTCTCCGTGAAAACCGTAAAGCATCGCTCGTATAAATTGCATAAGCGTCGTTTTTCCGGCTTCATTCGGTCCGTAAAACACGTTCAGACCTTCCGAAAGATCAGAAACCGCAAGCTCTTCCCAAAGCCCGAAACGTTGAATGTCCCACGATGTAATTCGCATAAAAGTGAAAAGACGTGAATTTTTTGTAAATCGCTAAAATTATACAACAAACGCGACAGTAAAAGTTTTTTCAAAATATTTATTACCCTCATTTTATCGAATTTACGGGGTGATGCAATGCAATAAGAGAATTGTTGTTACCGTGTATGTATAAATTTGTTAAGAAAATCTTTCAAACTTTTTTTATTTTCAGAAAAGCGCTAAATATCATAAAAATCATTCACTAACAAATATTTAGAAAATAACATCATTTTTCTATTTTAAGCGATAATATTGAGCGTCGCCAAACGCGAGGTTTTGATTTAGATAAAATAAGCAAAATGAGTAAATGAGATTTTTTCTTCTTTTGCACATTGGGGGGGGGATTGGCAGATTATCGCAATATGGTCTAATTTTTTCTCCCGCGTCTGAATTGGCGAGAACAATAGAATATGTTTTCTCTAACGCAAAAAAATAAAATTTTCAGAATATTTGTTAGAGACGCTTGACAGCATTGATTGGATGGTTAAAATACCCGTTCTTCAATTGACGTTGGGAACAATGAAGAGATATTTGATAATCGGAAAGAACAACAGGAACTGAAAAATGGCGGGTACTGAAATTATTCGGATTCGTATGGAAGCGTATGATAACGCAATCCTTGATCAAAGCGCGGCGGAAATTGTTGATACAGCCAAGCGAAACGGTTCTGTTGTTCGAGGTCCGATTCCATTGCCGACTCGAATTGAACGGTACACGGTGCAGTCCAGCCCGCATGTTGACAAAAAAGCGCGGCAGCAATTTGAAATTCGCACGCACAAACGAGTGATTGATATTGTCGAAGCGACCGCTAAGACAATTGAATCGTTGAATAAATTAAATCTTCCGGCGGGCGTTGATATTAAAATCAAAGCAACCAGTTCTCGTTAGCGATTTCGTTTCAAAAAAATAAATTCAAAATATAAAAATAGATCATATAAAATTTGATTGGACGTCGATGGGTAATCCGTTGCGTTAAACAGCGAGATCCCAAAGATAACGAAAGGTAAGGTTTAATAATGTCGATTGGATTACTCGGCACGAAAGTCGGGATGACGCAACTCTATACAGAGAGCGGCGAAGTGATTCCCGTGACAGTGATTCAAGCCGGTCCATGTCCTGTTCTTCAACTTAAAAGTATTGAGAAAGACGGTTATGAAGCGGTGCAAGTCGGCTTTGGCGAAAAGAAACGCAACCGCGCAACGCGGAGCGAACGCGGTCATGTCGCTAAACTCGAAAGCAAACGCCAAAAAGCGAATGCCGCCGCAGGAATTGAAACCTTACCAAAAGCCGATTGCGAACCGGTCAAACAAGTTCGCGAATTTCGCGTTCCGACAAATTCTTATCAAGTCGGTCAAGTTCTTACCGTTGACGTTTTTGCAAACGTTCTTTCCGTTGACGTTTCCTCGCGGACAAAAGGACGCGGTTATTCCGGCGTAATTAAACGTCATAATTTCGGCGGTCAACGCGCGTCGCACGGCGTAAAAAAATGTCATCGTCATCTCGGAAGTACTGGTTGTAGCGCGTATCCAAGCCGCACGCCGAAAGGAAAACGGATGCCGGGACAATACGGCGCCACAAACGTTACGATTCGTAATCAAAAAATCGTCTCTATTGATCGTGAAAAAAATCTTCTGATTCTCCGCGGCGCAGTTCCGGGACCTAATGGAACAACCGTTTCTATCACGCCGACAAATTATCTCCCCGCTCCTAAAGCGAATAAATGGAGAATTGAAGCGAAAAAAGAAAAAGAAGTTATTGCGGCGGAATAATCAATAATTCAACGATAAAAAGCAGAAATAAAATAAGATAACGGTGTGATAATGGCGACATTACCGGTTTACAACATGAACGGCGAGCAGATTGAAACGTTTGACTTCAATCTTGACGAGCTTGCAAAATACGTAAATTTGAAACTTCTCCACGAAGCGGTGGTGATGTATCAGGCAAATTTGCGACAAGGTTCCGCGAAATCGAAAACACGCGCTGAAGTTGCCGGTTCTAAGAAAAAAATGTACCGTCAAAAAGGAACGGGAAACGCGCGTGCCGGTCATAAACGAAGCGGTGTGCGTCGCGGCGGCGGACATATTTTTGCCAAAGCTCCTCGCGATTTTTCATATCGACTTCCGCGAAAAGCGTTGCAAACGGCAACTCGTATGGCGTTGCTTAGCAAAATCGACGAACAAAATTTGATTTTGCTCAATGAATTGCAAGTCCCCGAAATTAAGACAAAAAAAGTCGTCGAACTTTTGAAGAATTTGAAAGTCGATTCGAGCGTTCTTCTTGCGACCGACGATTACGACGCCAACGTTTACAAAAGCGGTAGAAATCTTCCGCGAACAACCGTTTTACCTGCGGCGGAAATCAATGCGTATCAAATCCTGAAACCGAAAAAAGTCGTGATGACCAAGAAAGCGTTAGATAGTTTTCGTAAGCCGTTGCGTGAAGAAGCGGTTGAAAATTAAATCATTGAGAAATTATAAAATTTATTTTGCTGGGAGAATAAATCATGCCGCGTGCAAAAGATACAACGAAAACGAATTTGAAATTATTGCCGTATCAAATTATTTTGCGTCCGATTGTTACCGAAAAAGGAATGAAACACTCGGAAAAAGAGAATATTTATACTTTTGAAGTGAATCGGCTGGCGGGAAAACAGCAGATCAAAGAAGCGGTGGAAGACCTGTTTGACGTCAAAGTTTTGTTTGTTAATACTCAAAATCGCAAAGGAAAACCGAAGAGACACGGAAGAAGCGTTGGTTACACGAAAAGTTGGAAAAAAGCGTTTGTGAAACTTGATTCGGAATCTCGTATTGATTTTGTTTAATTCGGCATAAAACATTATAAAACGGCGATAAATAAAAACGACAGGATAATTAAAAGTCATGGGAATTCGTAAATACAAACCGAATCATGCCGGACGGCGGAACATGAGCGTCAGCGATTTTGCAGAACTGACGCGCAAATCGAAACCGGTAAAATCGTTGCTGAAACCGAAAAAACGAACCGGCGGACGAAATAATCAAGGTTTTACGACCGTGCGTTTTCGCGGCGGCGGACATAAAAAACAATATCGGCAAATTGATTTTCGTCGAAATAAAGACGGCGTTCCCGCCAAAGTTGTCGCTATTCAATACGATCCGAACCGCACGGCGAGAATTGCGCTCCTTTATTATGCGGACGGCGAAAAGCGTTATATTATCGCTCCCGAAGGACTTGCAATCGGCGCGACATTGATGAGCGGCGAAACCGCGCAGCCGGTTGTTGGAAATTGTCTTCCTTTATCGAATATTCCGTTAGGAAGCGAAATTCATAACGTCGAATTGAATCCCGGACGCGGCGGCGTGATGTGTCGTTCCGCCGGATCAAAAGCGGTGTTAGTCGCGCGGGATTCCGGTTGGGCGCAATTGACGATGCCAAGCGGTGAAATCCGGCGAGTTCCGGTTGCGTGCCGTGCAGTTGTCGGCGCTGTCGGTAACTCCGATCACATGAATATTGTTATTGGAAAAGCAGGTCGTAATCGTTGGTTGGGAAGAAAATCTCATGTTCGCGGAACAGCTATGAATCCAATTGATCACCCGCACGGTGGCGGCGAAGGTCGAACAAAAGGCGGTCGTCATCCGGTAACTCCAACAGGAAAACCGACCAAAGGAACTTCGACCCGTAAACATCGGAAACCGTCCAATCATTCGATTGTTCGGCGTCGTCGAAGTCGTCGTTACGGCGTGTTGAAATTGAGATAAAATATTTTGTGGAAATTTTTTGGTTGAAAATAAGAAATAAGATATGACTCGATCACTGAAAAAAGGTCCTTACGTTGACGTGAAGTTATTCGCAAAAGTGGAAAAACTTGACGCGACAGGAAAAAAAGAACCCATTAAAACTTGGGCGAGAGCTTGTACGATTGTGCCGGAATTTGTGGGGCACACGTTCATGGTTCATAATGGAAAAGCGTTTCTCAAAGTTTTTGTCACGGAAGAAATGGTGGGGCATAAACTTGGCGAATTTTCGCTGACCCGTATTTTTCGCGGTCACGGCGGAAAAGGCGGCAAAAAATAAATTTCAGTGTTCCTTTTGTATTTTGTAAGGCGGTGATAATCATGACGTATGTCGCAAAACATAAATATGCACGAATCAGTGCGCGGAAGGTTCGTCCTTTTGCAACGTTGATTCGCGGCGAAAGAGCGGATGACGCGTTAAATATTTTGCGGTATCATCCGAATCGCGGCGCAAGAATGTTGGAAAAGGTGCTGAAAAGCGCAATTGCAAACGCGGTGGATCGGCGTGCGTTGAGTACGAATTTGACGGTTGTTGATGTGCGAGTGGATGGCGCAAATATAGAGCGACGATGGCGCGCGAAGGCGCGAGGTTCGTCGATGATTATCCTGAAACGGAAATCGCATATCACGGTCGAACTTGGTTGATAAACATATTTTATTAGGGACCGAGCGAAGTTATGGGTCAAAAAATCAATCCGGTTGCTTTTCGTACCGGAGTAATGGAAGATTGGAAGAGCCGTTGGTACGCTTCCAAAAAAGAGTTTGCCGAGTTACTCGTCGAAGACAAGTTGATTCGTGACTTTATCAAAAAGCAAAAACGAAAAGACGACGATAGAGGACGTCAAATCAATCCGGCGATTGCGAAAATCGTGATTGAGCGGACTCGCGACGAAGTACGGGTTATTTTACATTCGGCGCGACCGGGCGTTCTGATTGGTCAAGGCGGTAAGCAAAGCGACGAATTGCAAAACCGCCTTCAGGAATTAACGGGTCGCCGAATCAATCTTTCCATTGAAGAAATTGTTCGACCGGAATTGGTGGCGCAACTTGCGGCGGATAATATTGCCGAACAGTTGGTGCGTCGGGCAGGTTTTCGACGAACGATGAAAAAGGCAATGGAAGAAACGATGAGCGCGGGTGCGAAAGGGATTAAAATCCGTTTGGCGGGACGGCTCGGCGGCGCGGAAATGGCGCGATGCGAGAAAGCGATTGAAGGTTCCATTCCGCTTTCGACGCTTCGGGCAAAAATTGATTACGGCTTTGCGGAAGCGAAGATTGCGCAAGGACATATTGGAATACAAGTTTGGATCAATCAAGGCGAATATGATAGCGAGGGTATAAACGATGGCTCGAATGCCCAAAAGGGTCAAGCACCGAAAAGTTCAAAGAGGTCGTATAAAAGGTAACGCGACGCGCGGCGAGACTGTTGCGTTTGGCGATTACGGTTTGCAGACGTTGGAAGGCGGATGGATTAGCGCGCAAGTGATTGAAGCGGGACGTATCGCGGTTCAACAATATCTGCGGACGGAAGGTCGTCTTTATATCCGCATTTTTCCGCACCGTTCCGTAACTTCGATTCCTCTCGAAACGCGTATGGGTAAAGGAAAAGGAGAGCCGGAATATTGGGCGGCAGTCGTTAAGCCGGGTACGGTTATGTATGAAATCGGCGGCGTCCCGGAAGAAACGGCGAAGATGTGTTTTAACCGTCTTGCCCATAAAATGCCGGTCAAATGTCGTTTGGTGAAGCGTAAATCCATTTAGCTTTTCGACCGCGTCATAAAAGATTCTTTTCATCAGAAACGAAATCGGGAGTTGATAAAATGAAAGCAAACGAATTACGTCAAATGAGTTCAGACCAGCTTGGCGAATTGTTGAAATCGACGGAAGAAAATTACTTCCGTTTGCGGATGCAGTCGCGGATGGAACGGTTGGACGTTCCAAGCGAATTAAAAAAAAATCGCCGCTTGATCGCTAGAATTTTAACGGAACAACGGCAAAGAGAACTAACGCAAAGTAAATATTGAAGAGGGTTTTACTCATGCCAAAAATAGTGGCAGTTGGCGTTGTTACCAGCGCAAAAACGTCCAAAACGAGACGTGTTGAAATTCCGCGAACCGTAAAGTCGCGGAAATACGGAAAATATATTCGTCAAAAAACGGTTTGTTACGTTCACGACGAAAATAACGAATCTGCGTTGGGGGATACGGTTGAAATTATTGAGAGCCGCCCGCTTTCCAAAACGAAACGATGGCAGTTAACCAAAGTCGTTTCTAAAGGAAATGTGATTGATATTGCCGCGCTTCGTGAAAACGCAGGCGCAGATAAAAAATAATTTCCTCAAACGTCGTTCAAAATACAAATTAAATAGAAACAAATTTATCGGATATTACGGGTTTTGTCATGATTCAAATGCAAACCAGACTCGATGTTGCGGATAACACCGGCGCAAAAGAATTGATGTGTATCAAAGTGCCGGGTGGATCGAAACGTCGTTTCGCAGGAATTGGCGACGTGATTGTTTGTTCGGTCAAATCGGTGATTCCGGGAAGCAACATCAAAAAAGGCGCGGTGGTGAAAGCGGTAATCGTGCGGGTGAAGAAAAGTACGCGGCGCGAAGACGGTAGTTACGTCAAATTCGACTCGAATGCGGCGGTTGTTCTCGGAAGCGAAAAAGAACCGAAAGGAACTCGTATTTTTGGAGCCGTTGCCAGAGAATTACGCGATAAAGGTTTTGCAAAAATTATTAGTCTTGCAAGCGAGGTGGTCTGATGAAATTAAAAGTGAATGATAACGTCGAAGTCAGGATTGGCGCGCAAGCTGGTAAACGCGGACATATAAAATCCATTGACCGAGTGAAAAACCGCGTTGTTGTCGAAGGCGTAAACGTTTTGAAAAAACATGTGCGCCGAAGTCAACGGAATCCGCAGGGCGGTATTCTTTCTAAAGAAATGCCGATTCCCGTATCGAATGTGATGATTGTTTGTCAAACATGCCAAAAAATTACGCGAATTGGAATCCGGTTGAAACCCGAGGGCGGTAAACAACGGCTTTGTAAAAAATGCGGCGCAGTGATTAGCGAAATCACAACGGCAAAAAAAACGTCTATTGCGAAATAATGCGGTTAGCGGTAAATTGAAAATATCGAAATTATAAGTTGGAATTAGTGATAAGGGTTTCCGAAATGGCGCCTCGTCTTCAGGATAAATATAAAAATGAGATACTCCCGAAATTGGGAGAGATTTGCGGACGCACCAATATCAATTCGCTTCCCAAACTTAAAGCGATTGTCATAAATATGGGAGTCGGCGTCGCGACGCAAGATAAAAAATATCTTGAAGAAGCTTTAGACGCAATGACTCAGATTTCCGGTCAAAAACCGGTCGTGACAAAAGCGAGAAAATCCATCGCGGGTTTCCGTCTTCGCGAAGGTTCCAATATTGGTTGTAAAGCGACTCTTCGCGGATCGCGAATGTACGAGTTTTTGGATCGTTTGATTTCCATTGCTCTACCGCGCGTACGCGACTTTCGCGGCGTAAATCCGAACAGCTTTGACGGTCAAGGGAATTATAATTTGGGAATTACGGAATTTCTCGTCTTTCCTGAAATTAATCCCGACCGTTTTTCCAAGCCGCAAGGTTTGAACGTAACTTTTGTGACTTCCGCCCGAAACGATAACGAAGGACGCGAGCTTTTGAGATTGTTCGGAATGCCGTTTCGTGCGGAGAATCAGAAAAATTAAATGTAGTGATGTTGTTACTTCTTTCCCCAAAAATGATTTGACAAGAAGGCAAAGCCACAATGGCAAGTAAATCGAAAATTGCTAAGGCAAAGAGAGTTCCAAAATTCTCTTCCCGACGCGAAAACCGATGCAAACTTTGCGGTCGTCCGCGTGCTGTGTACCGCAAATTTGGTATCTGTCGTATTTGTTTCCGTCAACTCGCGGAGCAAGGTTTAATTCCCGGTGTTAAAAAGGCAAGCTGGTAGAGGGTATTAGAAATATGATGACCGACACGATTGCCGATATGTTGACTCGCATTCGTAACGCTGTCCGAGTGGAACATACGCATGTTGATATCCCGCACTCTAAATTGAAATTCGGAGTCGCGGACGTTTTGAAACGGGAAGGTTATATTTGGGATTTTGAGGTGACTACGCCGGAAAATGAAAAATCCCCGATTATTCGCATTCAGTTGAAATACGGACCAAATGGCGAGCGGGTGATTCAACATGTCAAACGCATTAGTAAACCGGGACGAAGAGTGTATCAACGGGCAAATTTTCTCAAACCGGTCTTGAACGGACTTGGAATTAATATTCTGAGTACGAACAAAGGCGTAATTAGCGACCGCGAAGCTCGGCAGAGTAATGTCGGCGGCGAAGTGATTTGCGAAATTTGGTAAACCGCGTGTGAATTGAAATTGGCGTTAAAATCAAGTATTCAGGATTATACAAATGTCTCGTATCGGCAAAAAACCAATACAAATTCCCGACAAAGTTAAAGTGACGATCAACGGTCGGCAAGTGATTGCCGAAGGTCCGCTTGGGAAACTTGAATTAGCGGTTCGTCCCGAAATCGACGTAGAAAATAAAGACGGTCAAGTTATTGTTTCGCAGAAAGCCAATTCGCGACAAGCGCATGCGTTTCACGGTTTGACTCGCGCGTTGATCAATAATATGGTGGTCGGCGTGTCGAAAGGTTACGAAAAGAAACTCGAAATTTTCGGAACCGGTTATATCGCGGCGATTCAAGGAAATGTGTTGCAACTTCGCGTCGGTTTTGCGAATGAAATTCAATGTCCGATTCCTAACGGTTTGGACGTGAAATGCAAAGATCAGCAGCACGTTGAAATTAAAGGAATCGACAAGCAAAAAGTGACGCAATTTGCCGCGTCGGTGCGGGCTGTCCGAAAAGCGGAACCGTATCTCGGTAAAGGAATTAAGTACGAAGGCGAAGTCGTTCGCCGCAAGGAAAGCAAAGCGCAGAAAAAATAAAAATTAAGAACTAAAAATAAAAAATTGTAGAACGACGATTGCCGCCGTCCTAAATAAAACGCGAAGCGTAAACAAGCGTAGAGAAATTCAAAGAAATAAACTGACGTCGAAATGAAAAAACAGATCAAATTAAACAAGAGTCGGATCACGCGCAAATTCCGCGTGAGTAACGCTGTCAAAAAGTTTTCGACACGCGCACGATTGGTTGTTTTCCGCAGTCATAAACATATTTCCGCTCAAATCATCGACGATGAAAAAGGCGTAACGATTGCGTCTGCAAGTACGCTTGACAAAGCGTTGCGCAGCAAAATCGGTTACGGCGGAAATTGCAGGGCGGCGGCGAAAATCGGCGAGGCGATTGCAAAAAAAGCGGTTGCCGCGGGAGTCGTAAAAGTGGCGTTTGACCGTCGCGGGATTCGTTATCATGGTCGGGTCAAAACTCTTGCCGACGCCGCCCGCGATAACGGTTTAGATATTGGCGGTAAAGGAGAGACGCAGGAATAACGTGTTGAACTCGTTTTTCACAAATTTCCTATAGATATAAAAGATAAGAGAAACATAATGTCAAATGATACAACACATGAAGGATTGATTGACAAAGTCGTCAAGATCAGACGTTGTGCCGCCGTAGTGAAAGGCGGTCGGCGTTTTAGTTTTACCGCTCTTGTCGTTGTTGGCGACGGAAGAGGAAAAGTGGCTGCCGGTTATGGGAAAGCCAATGAAGTTCCGCCCGCCGTAGATAAGGCGATTAAAGACGGTTCTAAAAATCTGAAAGCGATTAATCTTGAAGGAACGACGATTCCGCATGAAGTCCATGGTCGTTACGGCGCGGCGAAAGTCGTTCTCGTTCCGGCAAGTCAGGGAACCGGCGTGATTGCGGGCGCGGCGGTTCGCGCGGTGTGCGAAGCGTGCGGAATCCACGATATTCTTACGAAAAGCACAGGAACAAGTAATCCGACGAATGTTGTCAAAGCGACGATTAACGCGCTGTTGACGCTCCGTAATAAAACTGAAGTGGAACGTTTGAGAGGAGTGGCGTTATCATGAATCTTACCGATGTTATTAGTGCAAACGAGCCGAAAAAAACGAAAAAACGTTTGGGACGCGGAACTGGTTCCGGTTTAGGAAAAACGTCGGGGCGCGGTCATAAAGGGCAAGGATCGCGTTCCGGTTTTTCGATGTCTTCGTTGTTTGAAGGCGGTCAGATGCCGGTTGTTCGGCGTATTCCGAAACGCGGTTTTACAAACAGTTTCGCGAAAAAAGTGGCGACCATCAATGTCGGCGACTTAGAATTGTTATTTGAAGCGAATGAAGAAGTTTCGCCCGCCGTTTTAACGGATGGAAAAATTATTAAAGAAAAATTCGACGAATTGAAAATTCTTGGTTACGGCGAATTGACCAAACCGCTCAAAGTGCAGGCGCATCAATTCAGTAAGTCGGCGGAAGAAGCGGTTAAAAAAGCGGGAGGCGAAATCAAAATCCTTCCCGGCAAGAAAAAACTTGTCCGTAATAAAATGGGAACAAGAAAAACGCGAAAAAACTTTGACAAAAAGTAAATTTTCAGTGGGGTGTTCAAAAACACCCCACTGTTCGTTCTTGAGTACATTGAGTTATAAAAAATCATCAACAA